>JAQYNQ010000093.1 GCA_028727785.1 Eubacteriaceae bacterium
CGGCAAGAGGACCCTTCTGCATACTTTCAATAAGTCCTTTTTCTACTGCAGGTACGTAGTTCTTAGGAATTGATCCACCAAATAATTCTTCTGAGAATTCAAATTCCTGTTCTGATGGTGAGAATCTGATATGTACATCACCGTACTGTCCTGCACCACCGGACTGCTTCTTGTGCTTGCCCTGAACATCTGATGTACCCTTAATAGTTTCTCTGTATGCAATCTTCTGAGGAACAGTTCTTACTGACACACCGAATCTGTCCTTAAGCTTTGCCATGATAATTCCTAACTGAATGTCTCCCTGACCTCCTAGCAGAGTCTGGTGAGTTTCAGAATTTCTTTCTACTACAAATGATGGGTCTTCTTCTCTTAATCTTGCAAGACCTGTGCCCATCTTTTCTTCGTCGTTCTTATCTTCCGGTTCGATAGCAATGAAATAGTTTGGTGATGGATAGTCTAATGGAAGATAGATTACCACGTCATCCTTATCACACAGAGTATCTCCGGACTGAGTGTACTGAAGCTTAGCAACAGCAACAATATCTCCTGCTTCTGCATAGTTAAGTTCTAACTGGTTCTTTCCTCTTAAGAAGAACAGTTTTCCAAGCTTTTCAGTCTTTCCGGCTCTTTCATTGTATACTTCAGCACCTGAAGTAAGCTTGCCTGTAACAACCTTCATGATTGAAATCTTACCTACGAACGGGTCAACGATTGTCTTGAATACAAATGCTGATGGAGTTGCATCAGTAACTGATAATCTTTCAACCGGTTCGTTCTTATTATTGAATCCCTTATATGGACCATGCTGCAGAGGAGTAGGTACATATGTAACAAGAACATCAAGCAGACCTTCGATTCCGTGTCCAAGGCTGAATGCTGAGGAGCAAACCGGTACAATATTACCTTCAGCGATACCCTTAACCAAGCCGGCTCTGATTTCTTCATCTGTGAAATCTTCACCTTCGAAATATTTTTCCATTAACTCATCGTCAGCCATTGCAATAGCTTCCTTAAGTTCTTCGTCAATATCAGCAGTCAGAGGCCAGCTGAAAGGAATTAATGTTTCACCGAATTTTTCCTTCAATTCTCCGAAAGTCTTGTAGAAGTCAAATTCGTCCTTGTCTCTCTTGTTGATTACGATAAATCTTGGAGTCTTAAACTTTTCACACTCGTTCCAGGCAGCTTCAGTACCAACCTGAATTCCTGCACCTGCATCTACCAGGATTACAGCAGCTTCAGCAGCTCTTAATGCAGCATGTACTTCACCTACAAAGTCAAAATAACCCGGAGTATCTATAAAGTTGATCTTGCTGTCTTTCCATTCTACCGGAACTACAGAAGTGTTGATGGAATAACCTTTTTCGATTTCCATTTTGTCATAGTCAGAAACAGTATTTCCATCTTCTACTCTTCCTAATTTTGTGATAGCACCTGTTGCCAGTAGAGCAGATTCAAGCAGTGTAGTCTTACCGCAGCCACCATGACCTAATAAAGCAACGTTTCTAATAGTTTCGCTTGTATATCCTTTCATTTGATAGGACCTCCTAATTTATTTGCATACTTTACCAAAGTATATCATAAAAATTACACTCAGCCAACATGTTTTTGTACACATTGAGCAATTATGTTCGTTGCCCGCCGAATGCTCTGTCCGCATAACATATGCCACGGCATAGAAAAACCCGCATCAGATGATGCGGGGAATGATTCTTGTAAGATATGTATCTTATTTTGTGTAGTCGTAGAAACCAACGCCAGTCTTTCTTCCTAGCTTGCCGGCTCTTACCATCTTTCTCAGTAATACGTGTGGTCTGTACTTAGGATCACCGTATTCATTGTAAAGAACTTCCATGATAGCTAAGCAAACGTCCAGACCAATTAAGTCACCTAATTCCAGAGGTCCCATTGGGTGGTTAGCACCAAGCTTCATAGCTGTGTCAATGCCCTTAGCATCAGCAACACCGTCAGCTAAGATGCCGATACCTTCGTTAATCATTGGAATTAAGATTCTGTTTACTACAAATCCTGGAGCTTCAGCAACTTCAACTGGAGTCTTTCCTAATTTTTCTGCAAGTTCTACAATTGTGTTCTTAGTTTCTTCAGAAGTTGTAAGACCCTTGATGATTTCAACCAGCTTCATTGCAGGAACTGGGTTGAAGAAGTGCATTCCGATGATCTTGTCAGGTCTGTTAGTTGCAGCAGCAATTTCAGTAATTGATAATGATGAAGTGTTAGTAGCGATGATAGCTTCAGGCTTTACTAACTGATCAAGTTCAGCAAATAAAGCTTTCTTTGCTTCCATGTTTTCAGTAGCAGCTTCAATGATAAGGTCAGCATCTTTTACGATCTCGATGTCTGTTGAACCATGAATTCTACCCATGATTTCAGTCTTATCAGCTTCAGTAATCTTTTCTTTCTTGATCAGTCTGTCAAGATTCTTTTCTACTGTTGCGATTCCCTTTTCAACAGAAGATTCTCTTCTTGCTCTAAGTACTACTTCATAACCATTCTGTGCAAGTACCTGGATGATTCCAGATCCCATTGTACCTGTTCCTAAAACACCAATTTTCTTCATTTGAAAACCTCCTAAATTTGTGTGCGTTTTTACGCATAATATAATCAGTCAATTATTTTGTTAAATAATTAACTTTTACCCTAGCCTAATTATATCACACTAAAAAATAAAGTAAACCCCCTTTATTTCTGCCCTTGTATCATCATCTGGCTATACTAGCTCTATTTGCATTTATATTCTTTTTTTGAATTTTACATTCTGTATACTTGCCCTGTTCTGCTGCACATGCTTGCATTATTACACATTTCCACGTATAATAGTATATTATTTATATTCATTTGTTAAGGGAGGTTTATTATGTTTAGTTCTATTTTCCAAAATACATTGGGAAGAGAGACTCTGATCGCTCCGGATGACAACTGGGCTTTAATGGCTTTTATGTGTTTAGCTGTTGCAGTTGCAATCTATCTGGAACAGAAATATGACTGGGCGTCCAAAATTTCAGGTGCAATCATCGCACTTATTTTTTCACTGATTGCATCCAACCTGGCTATTATTCCTACATCTTGCGTAATGTACGACGACATTATCTGGGGATTCGCAGTTCCTATGGGTATTCCACTTCTGTTACTACAGTGTAATATAAAGAGAATCTGGAAGGAAACAGGAAGACTTCTAATTATATTCCTTATCGGTGCAGTGGGAACTGTAGTTGGTGCATTCATTGCATACGCACTGCTTCACAATGCAATTCCTGGTCTGGAAGGCGTTGCCGCAATTATGACCGGTTCTTACATCGGTGGAGGCGTAAACTTCGCTGCAGTAGCAGCAGAATTCAATGTAGGTGATATCCAGGCTGCAACAACTGTAGCTGACAACCTGCTGATGGCACTATACTTCTTTGCACTGATTGCAATAGCTGCAAGTGCATTCTTCAGAAAGAGATTTACACACCCTCACATTGATGAAGTTGAAAGAGTTGCTGATAAGGACGCATCTCAGACTCAGGCTGCAGCATACTGGAATCGTAAAGAAATATCACTTAAGGATATCGCAAGCAACTTCGCATACTGCGTAATCGTAGTATTCCTTGCAAAGCTTGTTGCAGGATTCATCAGTGGTATTATTCCTACATCCAACCCAGTTCTGGCAATTCTGAACACATTCTTCGGAAGCCAGTATGTATGGATTACAACATTCTCAATGTTAGTTGCAACATTCGGTGAAAAGCAGGTTGCAAAGCTGAACGGCTCACAGGAATTAGGTACATATCTGATTTACTTATTCCTGTTCGTAATCGGTGTTCCTGCATCAATCGTAAAGATTATCACGGAAACTCCATTACTGCTGTTATTCACAGGTATCATGGTATTAACAAACATGGTCTTCTGCTTCGGATTCGGAAAACTGTTAAAGTTCGACCTGGAAGACTGCATCTTAGCTTCAAATGCTAATATCGGAGGTCCTACTACAGCTGCCGGTATGGCTATTTCACAGGGCTGGAGCAGATTAGTAGGTCCTGTAATGCTAATCGGTACATTCGGTTACGTAATCGGTACTTACTTAGGTATTGTAGTAGGTGGTATTTTGGGTGCTTAGCCCGAAATACCCGTAAAATCACAGCTCACATTTAGGAAGAAGGATTTTACTAATGTTTTTTGATGCACATTCAGATATTTGGTGTGACGTTACAGCAAAGAGACTTGCCGGTGAAACTAATGTACTGAAGAATCATCATCTGGATCGTTTAAGAAAAGGTCAGGTGGAAGGAAGTATATTTGTTATCTGGGTTGATCCCCCATATGACATTGACTACTGTGCCAGAACAAAGGATATTATGAGATGTGTTAAAGATGAAGTTGCCGAATGTGATGCAATCAGAATCGTACACACATATGACGAAATGATGCAGGCCAAAAAGGATGGAAAATTCTATGTTTTCCATGGCGTAGAAGGTATGGCTGCAGCAAAAGGCGACTTGGCAATGATTGACACTTACTATGATTTCGGGTGCAGACACGGTATTCTCACATGGAATGAGGCAAATGAATTTGGAGCAGGCGCTCTGTCCGGAGTAGATACCGGACTTACAGAAGTGGGCAAAAAAGCTGCAAGAAAAATTCAGGACAAGGGTATGCTGCTGGACACCTCACACTTAAATGAAGCCGGCTTCTGGGATATTGCCAAGCTGGCAACCAGGCCAATTGTGGCGTCCCATTCGAACTGCAAGGCGCTGTGTGATGTACCTCGCAATCTTACTGATGATCAGCTTCGAGCTATCAGAGACCTGGATGGCGTTGTAGGTGTTAACTCATTTAATATCTTTGTTGATTCCGATGTGAAGAAACAGGATGTAGCACATTTAGCTCAGCACGTTGCACATATGGCTGATTTAATAGGCGTAGAGCACGTAGGCTGCGGTTTCGATTTCTTTGAGTTTTGTTCATCAGATTCCATGGACACCATGGATGTTCATGACGGATTCGAAACGCCTGCAGTAAAGGGTATGAAGGATAGTTCAGAAATCCCAAATCTTTTCGTTGAACTGAAAAAGTTGGGAATGACTCAGGAAGAGCTTAATAAGATAGCTTATGAGAACTTCCAGAATGTTATAAAGAAATCTGTCGGCTAGATTAATTAAAAATGAGGTATGATTGCGAAAAGTTATCATACCTCATCTTTTTTGTTTCATTATTTTTCTACAGATTTCATCCAGAATTAACTCAACCTGGTGAATGTCGCTTTGTTTACATAACAGAGTCAGGTTGTCTCCTCCCTCGATGACAGTTCCACCGCCGGGAACAATTTCCTTTCCTCTTCTCTCCACAGCAACAATAAGGCAGCCCTTCGGCAAACCCATTTTATCAATTGTCAGTCCATCCATTTGACTGCCAATGTATACCTCACAGTGAAGCAAAACTTTTTTCGCTTTATGCACAGTAGCCATTCCATAAGGTTTTTTCTCACTTATAAGCCTGATAAGAAGCTGGTCATATAAAGGTTCTCCCTTTAGAATATCTGCTGTCACATAGGCAATCAGAGCTACCAGTGCCAGTGGCAGGAAGTTTGTAAAGTCTCCTGTCATTTCAGTGATAAGAATCGTTCCTGTAATTGGTGCTCTTGCAATAGATGAAAAAATACCGGTCATTCCAAGAACAACAAATGTAGCAACATACATATCACTGTACCCCAGGATATCAGATGTTCCCAGGGCAAAAATACCACCGGATAATGCTCCCAGTACAAGCATAGGCAGGAATGTTCCGCCTGGCACTCCTGAGGAAAAGCAGAATACAGAAAAAATATATTTCACCACAAACAGCACAGCCAGAAAGCCCAGTGCATATTCTTCTGAAGCAACCTGCCCTACAAGTCCGTGTCCGCTTCCCAGGGCCACGGGGCAAATTACAGCAAGAGGGATTACCATAGCATATGGAAGAACAACTTTAAGCCATGTCTCAGACACCCATTTATAGAAATTCTGAGTTCTGTCAATGCAAAGGTTGAACAGTACTCCTATTACCCCCAGCAGTACTCCTAAAATAAGAATCAGCCAGTATCGTCCAAGGGGTAATTGTGCAATCTCAGGCAGATGGAATACCGGTTCCAGTCCAAACAGAGATGATGAGACAAAATCCGATGCGACAGATGCTGCCATAGTTGCCAGAAGAATTTCAGTAGAAAAGTTTTTGTGAAGTTCTTCAAGGGCAAAAACAACGCCTGCCAGAGGTGCACAGAAAGCCCCTGCCAGTCCTGCACCGGCTCCACAGGTCATAAGCATTTTTTCTTCATTTAATACTTTCCCGCGAAGTCGGGCATACCCTTTTCCAACCATGGAACCCATCTGGATGCTTGGACCCTCTCGTCCCAGAGACATACCTGTACCGATGGCACACACACCTCCTGCAAACTTGGCAATAATAATCTTGTACCAGGGCTGCTCAATCTTTCCAATCAGTTCTCCCTTCACCTGAGGTATTCCGGAACCTCCGCAAAGAGGTACAAACCGGCAGCATGCATAAAGCACCAGCACCGAACACCCAACGGCAGCCAAAGCTATGGCCATCCATCCGTCCAAACCGTGTATATTTGAAAGGACAGAGCCCCTTAGAGACTCTGCCTTCTGTAAACTTAATCGGAAAAGAGATACCAGCAGTCCGGCACCTGCTCCAACCAGGGCTCCTTCCACTATCATTCTGTATTTATTTGATTCAACCGTTTTTAAAATAGTATCAACTTTAGTGTTCATTATATCAATATCAGTTATTGTAAAGATTAGTAGTTACATATTCAGGATCACAGGTTACATCGATTCCAAGAGCACGTAATGTCTGCTCATCGTGATCACTTAAAATAGCAGTACAGTGAGCTCTGCAGCCTTTCAGGCAACCAAGCTTTTCTGCAGCCATCTGAGCTGTAGGATTGTGAGTACTTGATACAGTCAGTGCAATCAGAGCCTCCTCAAGGTTCAGGCTGGCTCTGTCGTATTTCAGAATATCTGACTTCAGATTCTGAGTCGATTCAAGAACCTGTGGCGAAATAAGAAGAACTTCATCAGGAAGACCTGAAAGCTGCTTGATTGCATTCAGTACTGCCGCAGCAGATGCGGCCATTCTTCTTGAGCTTCTGCCTGTAACGATGGAACCGTCAGGCATTTCTATAGCCATTGCAACAACGTTCATATATCTTTCGTTCTGTCTCTTCTTTTCAACATAATCTCTTGCAGGCTGAACTACCTTTCTGTCGCTGACTTCTTTTCCAACTTCCTTCATAAGAAGCTGAGCTCTCTCCAGAGACTCTTCAGAAATAAGACCTTTCTTATAGTCACACTCAGCTATGAGATATCTTCTGATTATTTCCTGATATGCAGCTTCTCTGCACACTTCGTCATCAGTGATAGCAAAACCGACACGGTTTACCCCCATATCTGTAGGCGAATGATATTCTGTAGTGCCTGTAATCTTCTCAATTATTCTCTTAACAACAGGGAACACTTCCATGTCTCTGTTGTAGTTTACCGCACTTTCTCCATAAGTTTCTAGATGGAAAGAGTCCAGCATATTAACATCTCGAAGGTCTGCAGTTGCTGCTTCGTAGGCAATATTTACAGGATGCTTTAAAGGCAGATTCCAGATTGGGAAAGTCTCAAATTTGGCATATCTTGCCTTAGTTCCTCTCTTAAAGTCATGGTAAAGCTGTGAAAGGCTGGTTGCAAGCTTTCCGCTTCCACCACCGGGACCTGTTACAACTACAATAGGTTTGGACACTTCGATGTAAGGGTTTGCACCATAACCCTCGTCACTTACAATTGTATCTACATCGGTAGGATATCCTTTAGTGAATTTGTGCTTGTAGGTTTTGATACCGCGACGTTCCAGCTTGTCTATAAACATATTTACAGAAGGAGCATCCTCATATCTTGTTACAACTACGCTGTTAATCTTAAGGTCGTGCTTTCTGAAAATATCTATTAAACGCATTACCTCTAAATCGTATGTAATACCGAAGTCATGTCTGGTCTTGCTTGTTGTAATATCTCCGGCATAGATACAGATAATAATCTCTGTCTGATCTTTCATCTGCTTCAACAGCTTAATTTTAGCGTTTTCATCATATCCGGGAAGAACTCTCATGGCATGCTTGTCATGAACAAGCTTTCCGCCGAATTCAAGATATAGTCTGTCTGCATCTCCGTTCTCAATTCTCTCCAATATGAACTTCGACTGTTCTTTAAGGTATTTGTCTGCATCAAAACCAACTTTTAACATTTATTCTCCCACCTTCCTTTGTATCTTCACAAGTCTTATTAAAATCACATTACATTTTATTTTATTATCTTACAGTGCCAGCTGCACTGCCCAAAGCAATGATGTGAATACCATGGATGCTATTATCAGGCATACCACTATTTTCCCAATAATCTGAGTTTTCTTCTTCATTTCTGTAATCCCTCACCTAATAACTATTGCAGTACCTCTATGTTAAGCTGATTTCTGCCCTCAGCAAGGCCTCCAAGGCTTACGTGGTAGTCGATTCCCACTGTCCCGAAGCCCTCTTCAGAAAGATTGTTTACAACCTCATTTGTAAGTATCTCCAGTTCCATCTCGCCGTAAGGAGTACTGTACCTGCTGTTATATCTCTTTCCTTTCTCAAATATCATTTCATGACCTGCCCCGGCATTCTCACCTATTCTCTTCAGACGAATGCTGTTCTCCGTCAGTTTCAGAGTTGTTTTACATCCCGGGAATCCGGAAAACTCACTTTCCTCATACATCAGGTATTTTGCTCCACCTCTTTCGTAAAGCTTACCTTCTGTTATAAACTCCATCTTTTCCTCGGCTTCTTCACCTACAAGCTGTTTGCCTGTTATTTTTAGCATTATATCTTTCATATCCGTAATCTATTATCCTTTCAATCAATTCCCCAAAAGGTACGCCGGCTTCATCCCAGATAAGAGGGAACATGCTGTACTTTGTAAAACCCGGAATAGTGTTAATTTCATTTATGTACACCTCTCCCGTTTCCTTCTCCACAAAGAAGTCCGTGCGAGCAAAACCACTGCAGTCCAGTGCAATATAGGCTCTCTTTGCATACTCTTTTATTTTTTCAATTGTGTACTTTGGCAGTTCAGCAGGAACCACAATCGTTGTCCCCGCGTCATCTGTATATTTGGCTTCATAATCGTAGAAATCTGCTGAAGCAACTATTTCACCTACAGCAGCAACTTCCGGATATCTGTTTCCTATTACTCCGGTTTCCACTTCCCGACAGTTCACACCCTCCTCAATTAGTATTCTTCTGTCGTACTTTGCAGCAAGAACAAGGGCCGATTTCAGTTCCTCTCTCGTTCTGACTTTGGAAATACCTACACTTGAGCCCATGTTAGACGGCTTTACATACATTACATAAGACAGGTCTGCCTCAATTTCATCTGCTACTTTTTCTATATCATCCTCAACATCTTCAGCATATACCAGATGAAAGTCGCTTGTCGGAATACCCGCCTCTTCGAAAAGCTTCTTCGTAGTTGCCTTATCCATACATGCTGCAGAAGACATAACGCCGCATCCCGCATATGGAATATCCAACATTTCAAACAGTCCCTGAATGGTTCCGTCTTCTCCGTAAGGCCCGTGCAAAACAGGCAGTGCAAAGTCTATCATCTCCGGCAGCTGCCCCATGTCCACAGCTTCACTGTCTGCTTCCCATGAACCATCGGCAATGCGGTCAGTTTCCCCCTTAAACAGTCTCCATTTGCCTTCTTTCGTGATTCCAAACTTTATAATATCATACTTACTTTTGTCCATGGCCTTTATTACGGCTGTGGCTGACATCAGAGAGATTTCATGCTCTCCTGATTTTCCCCCAAAAAAAACACCTATTCTCTTCACAACAATACCTCTGACCTTTAAATCATAGAATATAATCTTTCAAGATGTTCCCTGTCAAACAGATATTTTTTTTCACAGAAGTGACATGTAAGTTCTGCCTGACCGTCTTCATCAATAATTTCTCTTAAATCCTGCTTGCCGATAGTCATCAAAGCGGCTTCAAGCCTCTCCACAGAGCAGTCGCATTCCCAGTGCATATCTTTTGTCTCCAGCTTTTCAAGGCTGTATTCCTCAGGCATATCCTTGAATATTTCATCCATAACATCTGAAACAATGCCATCTTCACTCTTTCCCGCTGATCTGAGAACTACTCTCTCAATAATAGTAGTCAATGGTTCCATTTTGTCAAGCATGGCTTCCAGCGCGTCAACCGCCTCTTCCGGAGCAAAAGGAAGCATCTGGATAATCATTCCTCCTGAGCACAGGACAGAGCAGTCTCTGGCAATTTTCACCCCTAAGGCTACTGATGAGTTCTGCTGTTCTGAAATAAAGTAATAGGCTGTCAGATCATCGGCAATTTCTCCTGTTACAAGTGCAATTTTTCCAACGTATGGTTCCTTCAGACCAAGATCCTTAATAACTGTAAGTTCACCGATGCCAAGTGCACCTCCAACATTCAGGTGACCGTCTTCCCTCAGCGGCAGATCAACGTCAGGATTTGAAATGTATCCCTTTACTCTTCCATCTCCGTAAGCTGTTGCAAGAATTTCTCTTGCCGGACCATCACCCTTGAACTGGACAGTCAGCTTTTCATCTTCGTTCTTCAGCATCAAAGCCATCAGCCCTGCACCTGTCAGTACTCTTCCCAATGCAGCAGTGGCAAGTGGTGAGGTGTTATGAATCATTCTGGCCTCTTCAACCATGTCTGTTGAAACTGTCAGATAAACTCTGAAAGATTTGCTTCTATCTATAGCTGTAATTACTTTACTCATATATATTCCATCCTTTTCCCTATACGTGGTATTTCTCTATTCAATAATCATATATTTTATCACAAATTACACAAATTTAATACAGAAAAAACATAATTCCGGGGTATAATTTAAATAAATAATAAATAGTACTGGAGTAGAAAGGGGAATGAAAATGGACGAATGGACTAATGAAGTAAATAACAATAACTATGAGGAAGAGCCCATCCATACTGAACCAGAAAATACAGAAACCTATAGCAGCGATCCCATTGATGTGGATGTTCACACCGATGAGCCATACACCGGTGGTCCATACGCTGGCAGTGCTCGCGTAATGGTAAAGCATCCTAAGTATGTAACAAGAAAGGCTTTTGTCCTTACAATTATAATATGTATGATTCTTTCATCAGCTTTGACGGCAGGTGCAGTTGTACTCCTTTCCGAAACAGGTGTGATTTCCTCTGGTAAGAGGGTTTCCGCCACAAATTATACGCTGCAGCAGGCAACAGGAAGCGAAAAATCAATTCAGGAAATTGTAGCCATGAATGAAAATGCAGTAGTTGAAATCCGAACAGAGTCAACAGCATATGATATGTGGCTGAGGAACTATGTTACAGAGGGTGCCGGAAGCGGTGTTATTATTGATACAAAGGGCTATATCATTACAAACAATCATGTAGTTGAAGGCGCCAACAAAATAACAGTAACACTAAAGGATGGTTCAGAGTATGATGCTGAGCTGGTGGGTACAGACCCTGACAATGATGTTGCCGTTGTCAAAATCAAAGCCAATAATCTGACAGCTGCCACATATGGAAACAGTGATGATATTAATGTAGGTGATCTGGCTGTTGCAATAGGTAATCCTTTAGGAGAACTTGGCGGCACAGCATCTCAGGGTATCGTCAGTGCTACTGACAGAAAAATTACTTTAGACAATAGAGAGCTTACACTTATTCAGACAGATGCATCAATTAATCCGGGAAATTCCGGAGGAGGCCTGTTTAACCAGTACGGTCAGCTTGTAGGTATAGTAGTAGCAAAATCTGCCGGTTCAGATATTGAAGGGCTGGGTTTCGCTATTCCGATTAATACTGCTGCTCCAATTGCAAAGGCTTTGATAAAAGGCGAAAGTGTAAAGGCAAGCCATCCTATTATAGGAATCAATATTGTTGACATTCAGGATACTGAAACAGCAATGAAGTATAATGTAAAGATTCTGGGCGTGTATGTTCACAGCATTTCATCTAAGGAGGCTGAAAAAGCAGGCTTCCAGGAAGGCGACCTGATATATTATATCGAGGATCAGAGAATAGAGAACTCTGATGAACTGGCTGCCGCACTTGCAAAGCACAAGGCCGGTGATAAAGTTTCTGTCACTGTGGTTCGAGGAAACAATACAGAAACACTGAATGTTGTTCTTCAGGAAAATCAATAGGATTAATAATCCTTAAATATGTCTATACTCCATTTAGAATGGAGGAATGATATACATGAAGAGAATCAAATTAGATACTGTACAGAGGGAAATCATCATTCTGGTGATTTCCTTTTTTATTTGTCTCATTATATTCTTTGGCGGTCGCGCCGGTTTCCTCGGCGGAGTTTGGGCGGAGTCTCCGGTTAACGAAAATGAAGGAATTATACGATTACATGTAATCGGCAACAGTAATTCCCAAACCGATCAGGATCTGAAGCTTAAAGTCAGGGATGCAATTATCAGCAACCTGGATGGTCAGAAAGATATAGACCAATGCCGCCAATATATCCAATCGCATTTAAGCGATATAGAGGGGATTGCTGATGAGGTAATACGCGCTGAGGGCTTTGATTACAAGGCTTCAGCGGAGCTGGGTGTATTCTTCATCCCTAGGAAAACCTATGAGGATCTGACTCTCCCGGCAGGAAACTATGAAGCCCTTCGCGTAGTGCTAGGTGAAGGAAAAGGGCGTAACTGGTGGTGTGTAATCTTCCCTAACCTTTGCCTAATTGACAGCTCGGACGACGATAATGCTCCGGAAGACACAGACCGGCTGATTCTTAAATCTAAAATAAAAGAGGAAATCAGAAATATTTACCACTCTCGTCACATATAATTAAGAAGTATATTGTAAGGGGGTAAAGAAATGGCACAAAAGGTTGGAGTTCCTGATTATGCAATGCAGCCTGCAAAAGCAGTCAGAACAGTAGAGGCAAAAGCTCGCTACGAAAAAACTGAGTTTGTAAGTATGGGGAAACAGCAGCAGGTGTCCTTCCGGGTTGAAGAAGATATCCTGGTTCCCGACATCAAGCCCGACATGGAGGATATACTTTCTATCAAAGCCGACTGCGATGTAAATCCCAGGGAACGCTCCTTGATTTGTGGAGAAGACCTGGTAAACTGGACCGGTAACATACACCTTCAGGTGGTCTATAGGGGAATTTCTGACGAGATTATACCCTTAACATCACAGATTCCATACAAACATCAGTGGAAGACCGTTCAGGAAAGTGAATCAGACGCTGTTTTTTCTGTTTCAGTCGGTAATATTGAGTCGACTATTGTTAATGAGAGAAAACTACGTTTGAGTATTACATTAGATATGAGAATAACCTGTTGCAGAAGACTGACAGTTTCTGTTCTCTCCTCTCTGGAGGATGACAATTGTGGCAGCCTGCAGGTAAGAAAACAGCCTGTAGCCGTTAACAGTCTTTCTACTGTGTGTAAGGATGAAATGGAAATTGTGGAAAGTTTTCCTCGCAGGGAAGGAATTGTTCCTAAGGAAATTCTCAGACAGGATTATTCTGTTTCTGAAAACTACAAACAGATTACAGGAGACAAAATTGTTCTGAATGGTTTTATTCATGTGCTTATACTTTATTCCGGTCATGATCAGCAGTCTTCTGATAATCAGGATGTAATCTGTCAGCAGTATGAACGCATAGAATTCACACAGTTTGTTCCTATTCCAAAAAACGCTCGCGGAAAAGAATGTTCATTTTCTCATGTGGTGCTTTCCGGGAGAGATTTCCATACGGAAATTGTTTCACCTCTTCGCGGTGAACAGGGAGAAAACCTGTCTTCCCAGAAGGAATTCCAGTGCAGCGGTGTAATTGAGACTAAGGTGGTTTTGTTCGAGAAGATACAGACTCAGATTGCCGTAGATGCTTATCACACCGTGAAAGAACTGGAATATGTTTCTCAGCCAAAAGCCTTTCAGACTATGTGCTTGTCTCAGACTATGGAAATAAACACACGAGATTTCGTCCTTCCCGTTCAGCCTCCAGCTTCTAACAGAAGTCATGAGGCAGGTCTTTTTGCATACTGCACTTTTCATGATGTGAATACTCATATGGACACAGGAAAGCTGGCTATAGAGGGCACGCTGCTATGGTCAGTATGTTATCTGGATAGGGATTCTTCTGTGGTTAATATGAAGGAACGTATTCCGTTTCAGGCAACTTTTGAACCAGAGGTCGAAATTTCATCTCCATGTCAGGACTGCACTGTCTCTCTGGCTCGCTGTGGTGCTGATTTTACCGGTGACGGCAGAATTGAACTTCACTCACAGCTGACTGTTCACTTTTCCGCATATGGTGATTTCCATCTGGTTGAGCTTGCTGAGCCTGTATTTCTGGAGGGTTTTCAGCGCAAGACATATCCACTGATAATAGCAAAACTTTCGCCGGGAGAAACGCTTTGGGATGTGGCAAAAAGGCACCATATAGCAGAAGAGTCCATCAGACAGACCACTGACGGCAGGCTGCTGATTATGAAATAACTGAAAAAAACTGTTACCCGGCTTAATGCAGGCCAAGTAACAGTTTTTTGATTAGAGTAATATGAAACGTTAGCAATTAAAATGTAACAAGCAGATTTGTCAGTAATGTTACAAGTGGAATTGCAATAATTGTTCTTTCAATTGCGAAATCATCAATAATTATCTGACTGGTTCTGCCTGTGTCTTTTCCTTCCATTTTTCTTTCTGCAAATTATATTCTAGAAATAGCATCTTCTTCCCGAAGAACGAATTCTTTCAGTTTTCTGGCATGACCTATGGAAAGTGTTCTTGCCTTTTCAACATCTCTGTTTACAATAGAAACCGCAATTTCTCTGTGCTCAAGAGGCATGTTCTGATACTTTCCAAGCTTATCATAATATAGATATCTGAATCTCTGTGCACGTTCCTGAACAATTTCACTAAGTTTAATCAGAGTGTCATTTTCTGTGCAATGGAAGATGAAGTTGTGAAACGCTTCGTCCATATAAAGAACTTTAATAGGATCATTGGCATTTACTGCATCCGCGTACTCATCTGCAAGTCGCAGAAGTTCATCAAGCTGTTCATCACTCATTCTTTCAGCGGCAAGAGCAGCTGCAAATCCTTCCAGGTTTTCCCTGACTTCAAGAGTGTCCACCATATCTTTTACAGACAGGCTGGAAGCGTATGCACCTCTTCTTGGCTCAATAACTACAAGGCCTTCCTTTTCAAGCTTTCTGATAGCTTCTCTGACAGGTGTACGGCTTACACCCATTTCATCGGCAAGGTCTACTTCCATCATTCTCGTTCCGGGAGCAATCCTTCCTGTAAGTATTTCTTTTTTTAGTTCTTCATACACAAGCTCTCTAAGAGGCATATGATTTTGTAATTCAAAGTTAATCATTGTAGGTTCTCCTGATTCATTGGTTTATCTTATACTCTTCGTCCAATAGCTTTCATAGCCTTTGTGACGCAAATTGTTACTGATTTTTATTGCTGTTTCAATATCATCATAAACGGCAAACACTGTCGGCCCGCTTCCACTCATCAAAACAACCCTTGGCTCACCCTGCTTTATCATAACTTCCTTCAGCTTTCTTACCTTAGGATACATTTTCAAAGTGTATTCTTCAAGCACATTGATGCAGTTTGAATATATTGAACTTTTATCGTTCTCTTTCAATGCCTCAATAAGGGCTTCTGTATCAGGCCTTCTTGTTATAACGCAATTGTCAATTCCCTGATATACTTCCTTCGTAGACACCCCAATATTCGGTTTTGCTATAACAATCGCTTCCTTTATTCCACGAACAGGAACCATGTCTGTTCCGGTTCCTGTAGCCCTGGCACACGCAGCTGCCAGGGAATCCTTCCTTACTTTCTTAGGTAAGTGGTAATTACGTTTAGCCTGGCCCATAACACAGAACGGGACATCAGATCCCAGTTCAGCTCCCAGACTACATAGTTCACCCAGTGACAGATCAAGTTTCCATATTGCATTCAGACCGTGCAGAACGGCTGCACAGTTTCCGCTTCCGCCAGCCATGCCCGCAGCGACAGGAATTCTCTTGAAAATATCAATAATTACCCTTCCTCCGGCCAGATTTCCGCCAAATCTTTCAATCATAAGTGCTGCAGCCTTGAAAGCAATGTTCTTTTCATCTGTTGGAAGATAGTGGCGGCTGGTTGTCAGAACGATTTCGATTTCACCCTTCTCTTTGCCGCAATCCTCCTCATATCTAACTGTAACATCGTCATGAAAAGACAACTGCTGCATTATCATGTCAACCTGATGCATTCCATTTTCAAGTACACCGGTTACATCTATGGACAGATTGATTTTCGCAAATGAGAATACCTTGATTTTCTTCATGTTTCTTACCCGTAAAAGACAAATGAGCGGGATTATCCGCTCATTATTATATTATTTCTTTTTCTTCTTGTTAGCCGCTCTTCTCTTGGCCAGTCTTTCTTCTTCAGCTTTTCTGGCTTCAGCTGCAGCTTTTCTTCCTGTGATGTATGAGCTACCACCATCAGCAATACGTCTAGGTCCTTTTACCCTGTAATTTCCGTTGTCTATTTCTTCTTCGATTTCTTCCTCTTTCTCTTCCTTTACACGTGCAGCCTTTCTTGCTTCCTTAGCTTTCTGCTTTTCAACTGCCTTTTCGTGCTCAGCAATTATCTGAGTAACAGGCTTTCCTGTTCTCTTTGCTTCCTTATATGGGTTAAACGGCATATCCTTTGCCTTTTCTTCAACTGCCTTTGCTGCATTCTTCTTAGCCTGAATGCTTGAGAACGCAAACATTGCGCCAAACATGATAACCATCATAATCATGTAAACAGTAGTACTCTTGCCCTGGTCCATTGTTGTAAAGGATATCTTGGCGTCATCACCAAGAGTGTTTCCGTTATTATCCTGGAATGACGAATCAACAGTCAGCGTGTATTCGGTATTGTCTAAAATGCTAATATCTTTAGTTGTGTCTGCAAGTACCATTACTTTCTTTGAATCCTTAGGGTCAAAGAAAACCTTGATAGGAATTGATTTTCCATCCGGATCAGTAATCTTGAAGCAGTTTCTGTTAGCTTCTCTATTATCCTTTGCACCGACGTCATCGCTGAATGTCAGTTTAACGCAAAGGTTTTCCTTTGTAGTGTTCTTCTGTCCGTCTGTCGGATATGTTTCCTCAATTTTTAATGTTTCTGCAGCAAAACATGAGCTTGCTGTCATAGTTACAATTAACGCAATCACGCAAATAATTGAACCTAGTCTCTTCATCACATTGTTCCTCCGATTACTGTTTCTTTTTCTTTCTAAGTTCTTTGAAGAATTCCTTCATTATGCTTCTGCACTCTTCTTCAAGAATTCCCCTTTCTACATTAATCCTGTGGTTAAGCCTGTCTTCCTCTGCAATGTTGAATACAGAGCCACAAGCTCCTGCCTTAGGGTCCATAGTCCCAATATACAGATTCTCTATCCTAGACCATATCATTGCACCTGTGCACATGCTGCAGGGTTCTACAGTTACATACATACTGCATCCAATCAGTCTCCATCCGCCTAAAACCCTTGCCGCCTCCCTTATAGCAATCATTTCTGCATGGGCAGTCGGATCTTTAGTTGTTTCCGTCAGATTATGACCTCGTGCTATGACTTGTCCGTCTCTCACTACTACGGCTCCAATAGGTATCTCTCCCAGATCATACGCCTTTCGAGCCTCTATCAAAGCTTCTTTCATAAACTTATCCATATACCAAAAGATTTTAACACAGACTGCCTATAATTTCAACATTTTTTTAGTCTTCGCCCCTTTGGACATACGGCGCAAATCCAATATCCAAAAATTCTCTGCTGCATTTCCTCCGATATATCCTCTAAACTGTCGAAAAACAGTTCTCCTCCACGAACCGGCTGCCACAGATAAAAGGGTCCTCCTGCAGGTTTCTCTGACTGAAGGAACCTGCCCGGAATACCGATATACCATTTGTCCGTATTTCTGCCAACTATAAAATGACCGTATTTTTCAACCTCTCTGCGGCATCCTTCCGCACATTTGGGCAATCTCTCCGGCGGAAACCTGCGCCACTTTGCTCCCGTCTCATCAACAGATTCATCGAACATATCAAACATAGCCTGCATATCTTACCTCCTCTAAATAAAGATATGCCATATGTTGGGATTATATACAAAGAGAGTCCGGGCAAATGCCCGGACTCTCTGGTATTTCAGGTATAAAACCGTGAATTCTATGTATTATGCACCGAAACCGATGAATGAAGCGATTACCATCAGTACTGCCTGAGTGATGATGATAGCAATGAAAATAGGGAATATGAACTTCCACCATTTTTCAAGTTTAACGCAAGCAAGACCTGACATTACAGCTGCGAATGCTGTTGGCCATACGATGTTGGATAAACCGTCACCGAACTGGTATGCAAGAACTGCAGTGTCACGAGTAACTCCAAGAAGGTCAGCCATAGGAGCCATGATAGGCATTGAAACAGCAGCCTGACCTGAACCTGATGGAATAAAGAAGTTCAGCAGTGTCTGGATAATTAACATTGCGATTCCGCATAACCATGCAGGTAAGTGAGTTAATGGAAGTGATAATCCATAAACGATTGTATCGGAAATGTTACCTGCGGTCAGTACCATCAGTACTGCACGAGCGATACAGATCATCATTGAAGCCATTGCAGCGTCCTTGAATCCTTCTGCAAACTGTTCACCAATCTGGTTAGGGCTGTATCTCATGATTATTGCAGCGATAATACCCATAATCATGAATACAGCTGACAGTTCTGTGAAGTACCATCCGTTAGTCTTGACTCCCCAAACAACTACAGCGATTCCGATTAACAGGTCAAGAAGAACCAGAATCTGCTTGATACCGAATTCTCTGTCTTCTACATTTCCGTCGCCTGCAAGAATTGCACTGAAGTCATCCCCGTATACAAGAGATGCTGTAGGGTCTTTCTTAACCTTTGCAGCATAACGCATTACAAAGAATGATGCTACAACAAGCATTACGATGTGGCAGATAAGACGGAAGCCTACACCTGACATGTAAGGAACTTCTGCAATACCCTGAGCTACACCTACTGTGAACGGATTCAGAGTTGCTCCTGAGAATCCCATGCCGGCACCAAGTGCTACTACTGCAAGACCTACGATTGCGTCATAGCCTAATCCGATAAAGATAGCTGCGAAGATTGGAATGAATGCAAGCCATTCTTCGAACATACCAACTGTGGATGAACCTAATCCGAATAGTGCCATGAAAATAGGAATTACGATCAGTGAGCTGTTTCCCTTGAAGATTTTCAGTAGGAAAACAACTAAACCATCAAATGCTCCGCTCTTTGTGATAAATGAAACTGAAGCAAATGCGATGAATACGAAGATTGCAATTCCTGCTGCGTCACATGCTCCGTCATAGATGCACTGGAACATTTTAAATAGTCCAACAGGTGTTGCATCTACTTCATGCCACGTTCCTGCTACTGCAACCATACGACCGGCTTCATTTTCCACACGATCAAAGTTACCAGCCGGAATAATCCAAGTAAGAATTGTACATAAAACAATTATTGCAAATAAAATAACATAGATATGAGGAAGATTAAATTTCTTCTTCTTTTCTAGAGGACTGTTACTCATAAAAATTCTCCTTTCTTAATAAAATTTCATATCCATTTGAATAACATGCTCTATTATATATTACAATCCTTAATTTGTAAAGGTTTTATTTGACACTATTATGCTAAAGTGTTAAAATCTCTACGTATGAGTATGCAGAAATGATAAATTATTCCACATGGAGGATAGAACAATGATTGTGAAAACTGATAAAGAAATACTTCGTGACCTTGTTGCTATTAACACAATTGCTGACAAAAACAACAAAGAAATCATGGACTATATTCAGAACTTTCTAGAGTCATATGGTTTCGTTGTGAAAAGAATTAAAAATGAAGATACCGGAAATGAAGTCATTTTCGGACAGTATGGCGAGGACGCAGCCATCGGTTTTATGGGACACACTGACACTGTTGACATCACTGAGGGCTGGGTTACAGATCCTTTTCAGCTTACTGAAAAGGACGGCAATCTCTATGGTCTTGGAGCCTGTGACATGAAAGGTGGAATTGCCTCTGCTCTTGCAGCAATCGCATCAACGGATCTTTCTTCATTAAAAAAAGGAATAAAGGTTGTCTGGACATATGATGAGGAAATTCTGTTTAACGGAATCAAGGACTATATTAATTCCGGAGAGGGTTTTGCTGAACACATGATTGTCTGCGAACCGACGGATTTAGTTCCAATGATTGGCTCTAAGGGACTTTTGGAGTATATTTTTACATTTAATGGGGTTACTACTCACTCCAGCACCCCTATTGACGGGAAAAGCTCCAATAAAAATGCAGTTCGCTTCCTTAACAATATGCAGGATTTTGAAGAAGAGCTCAGAAAGAATAAGACTGATATGTTTGCAGTGCCATATCCTACAATGAACATCGGTATTATCAACGGAGGAACTTCTATTAATAAAGTCCCTGATAAGACTACTGTTTATCTGGACTTCAGAATCTGCAACAGTGAAGCTGAATATCCGGTTATCCGCAAAGCGGTTGATAATGCTCTTGTGCCTTATGACGCAAGCTACGAAATTATCAACGATATCCCTTCATTTAATAAGCCTAGCAAGCATGTTTCAATATATGAAGAAAAGACAGGCAATAAGGGCGTTTCCTTCTTTGGAATTACTGAAGGTTCATTCTTCGAAGGAGATAAGGTTATTATCGGTCCTGGACCAATGACTGCTCATGAAAAGAATGAGCATGTTTCTATTGAATCTCTGGAAAAGACTACAAAGTTGTATTGCGATATGATAGAATATCTGTGTAAATAAACCTGTAAATTATGCGCCTCGTTCCGAATATTATATTGACATTTGGAATGGGGTGTGGTAACATCTTTAAGGTTTAAGCAAATTACAATTTTATATGACAAAAAAAGGAGCCAAAAATGACAACTTTATTGAAGAACGCCACAGTTTATATTGACAATTCTTTCCATAGAAAAGACGTATTAATTGACGGCGGAAAAGTTTTTGTTGACTCCGTAAATGCTGACAGTATTAGTGTTTCTAATACAGTTGACTGCACTGATAAGATAATTATTCCGGGTTTTACAGATGTTCATGTTCATCTGCGCGAGCCCGGTTTTTTTTATAAGGAAACCATAGCTACCGGCACTAAAGCCGCAGCTAAAGGAGGATATACCTGTGTATGTCCTATGCCTAATCTTAACCCTTCCCCTTCTACTCTTGAAAAGCTAAATGAACAGCTTGATATAATCAAGAGGGATGCAGTGGTTAAGACTATTCCTTATGGTACAATTACTATGAATCAGGACGGTCGCAGTCAGCTTGCGGATATGGAAGCGATGGCACCTTACGTCTGCGGATTCTCCGATGACGGTAAGGGTGTTCAGACAGGTGATCTAATGGAAGAGGCTATGATAAAGGCAAAGTCTCTCAACAAAATGATTGTTGCTCATTGTGAAGATGAATCACTGCTTTTTAAGGGTTATATTCACGATGGAGAATACGCTAAAGAACACGGTCACAGAGGAATATGCTCCGAAAGCGAGTGGAAACAGGTGGAAAGAGATATTGCACTGGCGGAAAAAACAGGCTGTGCATATCACGTCTGCCACATTTCAACTAAGGAAACTGTTGACCTTATCAGAAAAGCTAAGGCAAGAGGAGTAAACGTAACCTGTGAAACAGGTCCACACTATCTGGTTCTTACAGATATGGATCTTCAGGAAGATGGAAGATTCAAGATGAACCCTCCTCTAAGAAGCAAAAAGGATAAAGAAGCTTTGATAGAAGGTATTTGTGACGGTACAATCGACATGATTGCAACAGACCATGCACCTCACAGTGCAGAAGAAAAAGCAAAGGGTCTGGAAAAAAGCGCTTTCGGTATTGTGGGTCTGGAGACAGCCTTCCCTATCATGTATACTTATCTGGTACAAAAAGGCGTTATTACACTTGAGAAGCTAGTTGAAATCATGTCAGTCAACCCTCGCAGAAGATTCGGTTTCGAAGGAGGCGTGATTGCAGATGGAGAACCTGCGGATCTGACGGTAATCGACCTTAACAGAGAGTGGAAAATCGATTCTGCGGATTTTGTGAGCAAAGGAAAGGCTACCCCATTTGAAGGATGGAAAGTAAACGGAAAAGTTTTGATGACATTTGTGGATGGAGAGAAAGTTTATGAAGAGACAAATACTGAAATTAGATAACATTAAAGAACTTCAGAAGGGCATCTACTCAATGACTCTTATAGGTGACTGCAGCGAGGTAAATGCTCCGGGACAGTTCGTAAACATACAGCTGGACGGTTTTTATCTGAGAAGACCGATTTCCATTTACAGCTATGACGAAAACTACATTACTCTGGTTTTCAAAGTTGTAGGTGAAGGAACTAAAGTGCTTGCTCAGGCAAAGAAGGGCGATACCTTCGATGTGCTTCTTCCTTTAGGAAACGGTTTTGATGCTGAAAAGGGCGGAAATAAGCCTCTTCTCGTGGGCGGCGGAATTGGTGTTCCTCCTCTTTACAGCCTTGCTGAGGATCTGGTAAACAGAGGGATTACACCTCAGGTAGTAATCGGTTTCAACAGTGAAAAGGAAGTAATTCTGGCTGATGAGTTCAGAGCGATAGGAATCGAACCGGTAGTTACAACTGTTGACGGAAGTGTGGGCGTAAAAGGGTTCGTTACTGATGCAATGAAGGCTCTGGACTATGACTATGTTTACACCTGCGGGCCTGAACCAATGCTTAAGGCTGTATATGATGCCGCACCTGAGGGACAGTTCAGCTTCGAAGCAAGAATGGCGTGCGGATTCGGTGCCTGCATGGGATGCTCATGTGAAACAAAGTACGGATATAAGAGGATCTGCAAAGACGGACCTATTCTGTACAAGGAGGAAATCAAATGGTAGATACTAAAGTGATGTTAAGTGGTCTGACACTGGATAACCCTGTAATTCCTGCCAGCGGAACCTTCGGATACGGCAAGGAATTTGCGGAAATTTATGATATTAATATTTTAGGTTCCATTTCTTTCAAAGGAACCACTGCTGAGCCAAGACTTGGAAATCCACTTCCAAGAATCGCTGAATGCCCTAACGGAATGATCAACTCTGTAGGTCTTCAGAATCCCGGACTTAAGGCAGTATGCGAAAAAGAGCTTGCAGACATGGCTGAAATCTACAATAAGCCTGTAATTGCGAATATCAGCGGATTTTCAGTAGAAGAATATGTTGAATGTGCAAAGGCTATGGACAAACAGCCTCAGGTTGGAATTATCGAAGTCAATGTAAGCTGTCCTAACGTTCATAATGGAGGCATGGCATATGGTGTACTTCCTGAAAGCGCAGCTGAAGTTACTCGTGCAGTTAAGGCAGTTACATCCAAGCCTGTTTACATCAAGTTAAGTCCAAACGTTACTGACATCGTTGCGATTGCCAAGGCATGCGAGGAAGCAGGGGCAGACGGGCTGAGCCTGATTAATACTCTTCTTGGAATGAGAATTGATATTAATCGCAGAAAGCCTGTTATTGCAAACAAGATGGGCGGATTCTCAGGTCCTGCTATCTTCCCTGTAGCGGTAAGAATGGTATACCAGGTTGCAAAGGCAGTAAACATTCCTGTTATCGGAATGGGCGGTGTCTCTTCGGCTCGCGACGTTATCGAAATGATGATGGCAGGAGCTACAGCTGTACAGGTCGGTGCCGCCAATCTTGTAAACCCTTACGCCTGCAAGGAAATCATTGAGGATCTTCCTAAGGTGATGGAAGAGCTTGGAATCGAAAGACTTGAAGATATTATCGGAATTATTGAATAAGAAGGAGGAAATTATGGGTAAAGACGTAATCATCGCATGTGACTTTCCTACAAAAGAAGCGACTTTAGAGTTTTTAGACAAGTTTACAGGAAAGAAGCCTTTTGTAAAAATTGGTATGGAGCTGTTCTACGGTGCAGGTCCTGAAATCGTTAAGGAGATTAAGGCCAGAGGACATAAGATCTTCCTTGATCTTAAGCTTCATGATATTCCAAATACAGTGAGAAGTGCCATGGCTGTTCTATCCAAGCTTGATGTTGATATGTGCAACGTTCACGCTTCCGGTACTAAAGCCATGATGGAAGCAGCTCTTGAAGGCTTAACAAGAGAAGATGGAAGCAGACCCCTTCTTATCGCAGTAACTCAGCTTACTTCAACAAGCCAGGAAAGAATGCAGAATGAACTTCTTATAAATGAAGAATTGGACAAAGTAGTAATCAAGTATGCTCAGAATACTCGTGATGCTGGCCTTGACGGAGTAGTCTGCTCACCGCTGGAAGCAGGAAAAATCCATGAGGCATGTGGAGAAAACTTCCTGACAATTACTCCGGGTGTGCGTTTTGCAGATGCTGCCAAGGACGATCAGGTCAGAATCACTACACCTGAAGGTGCAAAGAAAATCGGTTCTGACTATATCGTAGTCGGAAGACCTATCACTCAGGCGGCTGACCCTGTTGCTGCATATGAAAGATGCTGCAGAGAGTTTATCGGCTAGCAGTGAGTTTTGATAAATATAGTTAATTTAACCAATCAAGGAGGACATAAACATGAAATCAGAAATTGCAAAAGGTTTACTTTCAATCGAAGCAGTTTTCCTGAGGCCGGAGGAACCATTTACCTGGGCCAGCGGAATCAAGAGCCCGATCTACTGTGATAACAGACTTACTCTTACTGCACCAGAAGTAAGAACTAAGGTCGAAGAAGGACTGGTTACCACAATTAAAGAGCACTATCCTGAATGTGAAGTTGTTATGGGTACAAGCACTGCAGGTATCGCACATGCAGCTATCGTAGGTCACCTTATGAACATGCCTATGGGCTATGTAAGAGGATCTGCAAAGGACCACGGCAGAACTAATCAGATTGAAGGTAAGCTTCTTCCGGGTCAGAAGGTTGTTGTTGTTGAAGACCTTATCTCAACAGCAGGTTCTTCAATTGAAACTGTAGAAGTTCTTCGCGCCGCAGGTGCTGATGTTCTTGGTATCGCAAGTATCTTCACATATGGAATGCAGAAGGGTCTGGACAGAATGGCCGAACACAACGTTAAGAATGTCAGTCTTTGTGACCTGGATGCTCTTGTTGAAGTTGCCGCAGAAACAGGATACATCAAACCAGAGGATAAAGAAAGAATCCTAAAGTTCAGAAATAACCCATCTGACGAAAGCTGGATGGCTAGGTAATTTAATTTTGTAGTTTTGTAGACGTATTTAAGAGAGGAGATTTACACCAATGAGCGAAATTCGTAATTTAATCAACATTACAGATTTTACTGTAGAAGAAATCAACGAACTGATCGATATTGCAAACGATATCGTTGAAAACCACGAAGCATATGAAGATATTTGTAACCACAAGAAACTGGGTACTCTTTTCTTCGAACCAAGTACAAGAACCAGACTTAGCTTCGAAGCTGCTATGCTGGAACTTGGCGGTTCAGTTCTGGGTTTCTCTGAAGCAGGTTCCAGCTCAGCAGCTAAGGGCGAAAGCGTAAGTGATACTATTCAGACAGTAGGCTGCTATGTTGATATTATCGCAATGAGACATCCTAAAGAAGGTGCTCCGATTGTAGGTGCAAAGAGATCCACAGTTCCTATTATCAATGCCGGAGACGGCGGTCACTTCCATCCAACTCAGACATTAACTGACCTTCTTACTATCAGCAGAAAGAAAGGCCGTCTGGATAACATGACAATCGGTCTGTGCGGAGACCTTAAATTTGGTAGAACTGTTCACTCCCTGATCGAAGCAATGCTTAGATATGAAGGAGTCAAATTCGTTCTGATTTCACCGGAAGAGCTTCGTGTTCCTGATTATGTAAAGGCATCTATGGACAAGGCCGGTGCAGAATGGGTTGAAGTTGAAAGTCTGGAAGATGCAATGCCAGAACTTGATATCCTTTATATGACAAGAATTCAGAGAGAAAGATTCTTCAACGAAGAAGATTATGTAAGACTGAAGGACAGCTACATTCTGGATCTTGAAAAGCTTGAAAACGCTAAGGAAGATTTAACAATTATGCATCCGCTTCCAAGAGTTAATGAAATATCAACAGAAGTTGACAGCGACCCAAGAGCATGCTACTTCTTCCAGGCACTTTGCGGAAAGCATATCAGAATGGCTCTTATCCTGAAACTGTTAGGTATCAAGAGAGAAGCTTAATCACTTACATTAACCGGTGAATCATTGATTAGAGAGAGGAGTTTACATAAATGAATATTGATGGAGTAAAAACAGGTATCGTTCTAGACCATATCAAGGCAGGAAAGAGTATGACAATCTACAATCTTCTTCACCTTGATAAAATTGATAATACAGTTGCAATCATTCAGAATGCATCAAGCTCAAAATATGGCAAGAAAGACATCATCAAAATTGACCAGCTGATGGAACTTGACCTTGACGTTCTTGGCTATATCGACAGCAACATTACTGTAAATTTTGTACAGGACGGAAAGCTGGTAGACAAGAAGCATCTTGAGCTTCCTGAAAAGCTTGATGACGTAATCAAGTGCAAGAACCCAAGATGTATCACTTCAGTTGAACAGGAAATTGTTCATTCTTTCAGACTTACTGATAAAGAAAATAAGATTTACCGTTGCGCATACTGCGATGCAGAGCACAAGGTAAAATAGTTAAATTCCAATAAGAAATTATAGGAGATATTACAATGGTTAAACAATACCTTTCATTACTGAAAGATGAGTTTAAGGGTTATAATGGTAAGTCTCTTATGGCAGATATGATGGCAGGGTTAACTGTTTGTGCAGTGGCCCTGCCTCTTGCGCTTGCTTTCGGTGTCAGCTGTGGTGCTGATGCGGCAGCCGGTCTGATTACGGCAATTATTGCAGGTCTGGTTATCAGTGCTCTTTCCGGTGCATCTTTCCAGATTTCCGGTCCCACAGGTGCTATGACCGCTGTTCTTATTACCATTATCGCAAAGGACGGAGGAGAACTGTCAGGAGTTTTCTTTGTAGGCCTGCTTGCCGGAATTCTTATGCTTATTGCCGGAATTTTCAAGCTTGGTAAGCTGGTTAACCTTATACCAAAACCCGTTATCACCGGCTTTACATCAGGCATCGCCGTTATTATCGCTCTGGGACAGATAGATAATTTCTTCGCTGTAAAATCTGAAGGAAGTTCAACTATCCAGAAGCTTCTATCCTACGGAGATCTGGGCTTTTCCCCTGACCTTGCGTCAGTTGGAATCGGCCTTCTTGTTATTGCAATTATGATTTTCTGGCCTGCAAAGCTAAATGCAAAAGTACCATCATCACTGGTGGGCATTATTATTGCAGCTATCGTTGCCGCAATTTTCTTCCCTGAGGTTGCTACGGTAGGCGAAATCCCAAAAACGCTGTTTCTGGAAAAGCGTCTGTCCTTTGCAGCTCTTGACTGGAGCAACCTGGAATCCTATGTTGGTCCGGCATTTACAATTGCTGTACTGGGTATGATTGAAAGCCTGCTTTGCGGTGCATCTGCAAGTGCCATGACTCGAGGACGTTTTAATGCTGACGTTGAACTGATCGGTCAGGGTATCGGTAACATTATCATTCCGTTCTTCGGGGGAGTTCCTGCAACTGCGGCTATAGCTCGTACAAGTGTTGCCATCAAATCCGGCAGCAAAACAAGACTTACAGGGGTTTTCCACGCTGTATTCCTGTTGCTGTCCATGTTCCTTCTAGGCGGAGTTATGTCCAAGCTTCCAATGGCCGGACTGGCAGGTGTCCTTATGATGACTGCATGGCGTATGAATGAATGGCATGAAATCAAGGAAATCTTTAACCGCCGTTTCAAAAGCGAAATGATGCAGTATCTGCTTACACTTATAGCAACTGTTGTCTTTGACCTGACAATAGCAATTCTGGTAGGCATTTTATTCAGCTTAATTGCCTTTATATCTCGTACTCTTGAAATCAGCCTGGATCATTCAATGGTTGATACAAAGCGTATGGATGAAGAACTTGATATGGACAAAATCGGAAGCACTTGCGTTGTATATATTACAGGTGCAATCTTCTTTGCAAATACTCAGACAATTACAAGCTACCTGCAGACAATTCCAAAAGCAGAGCGTGTGATTCTGTCCATTCGTGGAGTGTCTGTTGTTGATCCGGATGCCGCCCTGTCTCTTCTTGAGATTTTCGACAACTACAGGGAACAGGGAGTTGAGCTGCTTATCTGCGGCCTGAATCCTAACGTAAGAAAAGTTCTTGAGAGAGCCGGCGTAATCGACGCAATGGGTGAAGACAAGTTCTACTGGAGTGTAGACAGAGCTCTTATTCATAAACAGAACGCATAATAAAAGCTTAAAAATCATAACACTTTAAAAGAGAGGCGACAGATCAATCTGTCGTCTCAATTATTTCTCCGCTTATAGAAATTGTAGTCACCTGCCATGGGATAAACTTCCCGCTGTCCATCAAAGCCTTCTTAACGGCATTTTCTATGCCTCCGCAGCAAGGAACCTCCATACGGACAACATGTACACTCTGGATATCATTGTTTCTGATGATTTCAGTCAGCTTTTCTGAATAATCAACATCATCCAGCTTAGGACATCCCACCAGCGTGATGTGGTTCTTAATGAACTTTTCGTGGAAGCCTGCAAAGGCATATGCAGTACAGTCTGCTGCAACCAGAAGCTTTGCTCCATTGAAATAAGGTGCATTTACCGGTGCAAGCTTAATCTGAACAGGCCACTGTCTGAGCTGAGAAGCCGGCAGGGCATTCTTCGCAGCGGCATCAGCTCCGTCGGCATTGCCGTCGTCGCAACAGGAATTACCTGCTTCTTCTCTGTTGAACACAGCCATTCTTGAACCCGGGCATCCACCGCCTGCATGAACGCGCTCCATACCGGAATTCTGAGCCTTTGCAGCCATATTAGCTTTGACAGCCGCTTCATCGTAAGCAGCAGCTTCTCTTTCCTCAAAGCTGATAGCACCTGTTGGACATGCCGGAAGGCAATCACCCAGCCCGTCGCAGAAGTCATCTCTCAGCAGCTTTGCCTTTCCGTTTACCATACCGATTGCTCCTTCATGACATGCAGTTGCACAAAGCCCGCAGCCGTTACACTTTCCTTCGTCAATTTTTATTATCTTTCTAATCATTTCTGATTCCTCCTACTATCTGTTGTATTTATGGCCTTATTGTAGTACACTAACTGAAATAAATCTGTTTGAAATCAAACAAAAGGAGACAATTAATGAAGAAATATTTACCTATTTTGCGAGAATCTGATTTTTTCGCAGCCATGTCGGATGATGAAATACTTAAAGCACTGGACTGCATAAACGCACATCCCACGAAAGCCACAAGAGACCAGTATGTCCTGCGTGCAGGTGATTCTACCGAAAACATGGGACTTCTGCTGTCCGGCTCCGCACTGATAGTCCAGGAGGATCTGTGGGGTCACAGAAACATTATGACCAAAATTGCTCCGGGCGGTTTCTTTGCAGAACCCTTTGCAATCTTACCTGACGTTGCCCTTAACATCAGCGTCGTTGCAAACGAAGATTGTCATATTTTATTCTTAAACCTGAAAAAAATGCTGACAGTCTGTCCATCAGCCTGCCAGCATCACAATAAGCTTATTCAAAACCTTGTAGCTGTTCTTTCAAAAAAGATTCTCCTCTTTAACGATAAAATCACTCACATGAGCAAGCGCACCACCGGCGACAAGATAATGTCATACCTTTCATCGGAGTCTGTTCGTCAGTGCAGTCTGGAGTTTGACATTCCCTTCAACAGACAGCAGCTTGCCGACTACCTGTGTGTAGACCGTGCCGCAATGTCCGTGGAAATATCAAAACTTCAAAAGGCCGGTCTCCTGGAGTCTCATCGAAATCATTTTAAGCTATTCACTGAGAACCACATCTGAGTTACTCAGTGCATTTACTGTACCTTACTTGTGCAGGAATTTGGAAATTCTCTTATACAGAATAAATGTCACTATTGCATTGATGCCTGCCTTAATAAGGTTAAACGGAAGAACTGCAGTAGGAATCATTGCCATTACGGCTTCTCTTGGCATACCGGTATATATCGGTGTGATGACCAGGTTACATCCGCACATTACTACTGTCATTACGATGCATCCCACCAGTAAAGCTATAACAGCACCTTTCTTAGTCTTATTATGC
>JAQYNQ010000094.1 GCA_028727785.1 Eubacteriaceae bacterium
AATTACATTTTCACATGCAACTTCCTGCTCCATATACTGATTCAGATTTCTTTTAGTCACGTCGTCACACTTTCCTATAAGCTCATTTCTCTCCAGTTCGAGTTTTGCCTTCTGCTGCTCAAAACTCATACTCTTCTCTTCATTTTTCTCTTCTTCTGAAATATTCTTACTATCTACAAGAACATCTCCGTCATGAAGAGGAATCTCTGAATTAAGTTTTGATACTACAATACCGCAGCATAGAATAAAGGCTACTGACATTAATACGGCGTTTTCTTTTGAAAATATCTTTCCTTTGAAGATATTACCTATTTTTTTCATTATTACTTCCTCCTGTTTCCTTTTGAAAAACCATAACTGATGACGCTGAAACATCATACAGAGTCGATACTCCCTTTACAATATTATTTCTAACCACAGGATCTGCCGCACCTTCCGCAGTTACCACTACTCCTGCAACTTTTCCTTCCTGATCGTACTCGATTAATGCATTTACGTTACCTACTCCGTCTATGTCTGAGAGGAAACTGCATAGGGCTGTTTCGTCTCCTCCAGTTTTGCTGCCTATAAAACTTCGATTATCCTTGTCGTCTGTTAAAATGCTCATTGTCAGCAGGAAAACAGCAGCAATGATAAGTACTGCAATGAGTTTTGACAGGTTTTCTTTAGAAATTTTCAGATTCTCCGGCATGATAAATCCTCACTTTAATATATTCAGAATTCCAGCAAGTATTATTACTGAAAAAATAAATTTTACATATTTGGCCATGCTGCTGTCCGGCAACAGGATTTCAAGAAAAGTAACAGACAGAATAAGCATAAACAAACCTCTTACCCAAATAATAATGCTATTCATCAGCTTCCTCCCAGATTAATTATGCATGTGATAAACAGTACGAAAAGCAGTGATGAAAAAAATAAGATTGCGGCCATTGCAATAAGGGCACTGCCTATTTCATTAATTCCCGAAGAAAGCTTTGGTGGTGCAATTGCTTCGGTTAAAATACCGATTATCTTGTAAACGATTGCAACTGCCATTATTTTAATAATTGGACAAAGCATAAGAATAATAATAGTTATAATGCCAAATACTCCTACAACATTCTTTATTGATCCCATACATCTTAGAAAAAGCTCAACAGTATCTGATGCAAATCCGCCAACAATGGGAATAAATTTATCCAGAGAATATTTGGCTGTATCTAAAAGAAGGGAATCAGCTGATTTTACTATTATCCCCTGGATTGTAATAATCCCGGTTATTATTGATATCAGCAGGCCACATATGAAAAGTGATGCTTTTCTGAGAAACTTAGAAAGTTGGTTTACGTAATCTTTTTCTGTTAAACAATTTAAAAGAGTAAAAATTGTAGATGCAAATAGAAGTGGCAGAACTATATTTTTTATAATTGATTGAAAACCAGTGAGCACGGCCATGAGCAGCGGACTCATTACCGTCCCGGATGTTACCCTTCCCATGGCGATTAAAAGAGAAATAAGAACAGGCAGAAGGATTTCCATAGTGTATGTAATGGTTTTTATGGAATCTAAGGTGAGATTGTAAATGTCATTGAAATTTGTCAATGTTAGACCTACAATTACTACTGCACATATTAGGTTTGCAATCTGATTAATTCCAGATTTTCCAAAGGATGAGGACAAATTCTTAAGCAGACCGATAAACAGGCATACTGTTATAATTTCAACGGCGATTACTAATGCACTTCTTATTTCATATAAAAACAGAGCTTTGATATTTTCAATTATTTCTCTGTTGTCAAAAATGCTTTCACCGTTTACTGTCGCATTCAGTATTTTATCCAATGTAAAATTATCTGATATTCCCTTTGAAATTCTTCCTGCATACTCACTGAGTGAATCTGTGTCACCGGTATCCAGGTAGTTCTTCATTTGTTTTTCTATTATATCTTTGTAATTCATAATAATCGGTTTACAAGACTGAAAATAGATGCAAATACAGGAATTGCAACAATAAAAATAAATATTTTACCTGCAAGCTCCACCTTGCCTGCTATTGATGTTTCTCCTGCATCTTTACAAAGCTGGGAGGTAAATTCTGTTATATATGCAATTGCAAGAGTTTTGATAATTATCGGATAATAAGACTTTCCGTATTCCAGTCGGTTATAAAAATCGCTGATATAAACAAAGCCATACTTCAGACTGTCTATGAGAATGTATAAAAGAATGAGGCCGCAGGCTAATGCTGTGGGAATAGCGAATTCTTTCCTGTAATTTTTGACAACAGTTATTAGAACAACAGCAGCAAGTGACACAGCAGATATTTTTAGAATCTCCATAGTTACAGCTCCAGAAACACCTTAATGCTATCGAAAAATTCCATAAGCATTTTTACAATAATAGCAAGAACAATAATAACACCGGCTAATGTTGTCATGGTTGCAATTTCTTCTTTACCGGCCTTTACCAGAATCTGATTCAAAAGTGCAATGCAAATCCCTATGCCGGCAATTTTGAAAACCACACTAATCTCCATGTATCCCCCTCCTTCTACAGCAGCACAATGGCTATCAAAACTCCCAGAGACACGCCTATCTTGCTGTACATTTTTCCCTTAGTTCTCACCTGCTGTTCTGCATCGTCAATATGACGTTCCATCTGATAATCAATCAGCTTAAAATGCTTTTTTTGACTCTCGTAGTCGCTTTGTCCCAGAAACTGCCCACATTTTGATATGATTTTAATGTCATCCTCATCTATAGATGTTGAGGAATACACATTCTTTACAGATGATTCCCAGATATTGCCTATATCTTTCTCTCCCATTTCATATGCCATCAGACATTTTTCCAAAAGAGAATGTGCTTCATCTTTGGTTTCGGGGAGTAAGGTTTTGAAAATAACAGGAAGAGGTTCTTTGAAATAACCGATTCTTGTTGATATAAGGTTGATAAGTTCCCTGAAGTCTTCCAAAATCTGCTTTCTTTTCTTGATTTCGTTAGATTTCATGAATCCTATTAGAGATGATGCGAGAAACGCGAAGATTATCCCCACAATTTTAAACATGCTAAACATTTATGACCTCCTTAACAGATCCGGTTTTTGGGGATTTTGTAAGAATGATAATATGATTAAAGATTTTTTCGTTTATTAGCTGACCCACTATACCTCGGGAGAGTTCATCTTGGGTCTTTCCGTGAACTGTTGTAATTACACTGACACCGCTGTTGACACATGATCTGATGGCTTCAATATCTGCAGGCTGACCTATCTCATCTGTAATAACAACATCCGGAGACATTGCTCTTATGAGCATTTTCATGCCCTGAGCTTTTGGACAACTGTCAAGGACATCCACCATAGGACCAAACCGGTAAGAGGACACACCGTTGTATACTCCTGCAATCTCAGATCTTTCATCACAGATTGCTACTTTATATGACTCTTCACTGAGATAGCGTGCTATGTCCCTTATGAGCGTTGTTTTTCCGCATCCCGGTGGAGATGCTATGAGAATGTTGTTAATTTGTCTGGTTTTCCAGTCAATGAGATAGGGCTGAATTTTATCTGAACATCCTATAACTTCTCTTGAACGTCTGATATTCAGTGAACTTATTTCTCTTATAAGTCGTACTTTGCCATTTTCAACCACTGCTTTTCCACATATTCCAACCCTGTGGCCTCCATCAACTGTTATGAATCCGTTCCCCATATCCTCCTCATATGCATAGTAGGAAAACTTCATTAAGCTGTTCAGAATTGAATTAATAGAATCATGGCTAGTGAAACCGTCCAGCTGAATACGACGGCCGGCTGCAAATATCTGCGCCGGCCGTTCTTTGTATATTCTGATTTCTTCCAGCGACTCCAGTATTTCCCGGGGCTGCTCTTCAAGCTGTCTTCTTATGTCAGGAGGCAGACACCCAATTATTTTTTCCAGATGACTTCTTATGTTAATCATGGTTCATTATATGGGACTTGCACACGATATATGACATGCTTTACGTACTTTATTTTTTAGAAATGAATTCTTTAATAGCTTTATTTGTGTCTTTTATCCTTTCTTTAAGCTCTCTTGCCGGCATTCTAAGGGCTCCCTGACCGAAGACCATAGTCTGCTCAAGTCCGTCAGATGTGGCAACAGTTATCTTGTAATTCTTTGCATTTTCCGTTACAAAGGTTTCTATGTAGCGGTCAGCAGTTTCATTTTCCTTTGTAAAGACTACCTTCATATCTTCATATATTTCAATATGTTCAGGCGTACCTTTCTGTTTATAGGCATCGAATACAAGTATGATTTTCATACCTGTATATCCGTGATAATTTCTAAGTATGTCTATTAACATATCTCTGGCAGCCTCAAGGTTAAGCTTCGACATTTCCTTAAGCTCATCCCAGGCAAAAATAATGTTATATCCATCTATCAGAAGTATTTCCTCTGCATTGCTTCGATTGTAGCCGCTTTGAACTTTTGGTCCGGAAAAACGATTTTCAGCTTCAATTACTCGAGAGCCGCGTTTGAATCGGTTTTGTTCTCTTTTGCTTAGCCCATAGGTCATCTTGAAAATTTCATCCAGCTCCGCCTGACTGTAATCGCTGTGTCTATGAGGTCTTGGAAGTCCCTGAGCTGAGTCGTAACCGTCTTTTTCCTGAACAACCATATCAAGATGCATATACTTCTCAACTTCGTCCCATGGGATAAAGGTTCCCCCGCCGTGACTGCAGAATATTGAACCCGTTGGGTTATCCACATCGTTGTCTGCACTGTAGCCTGCTTTGCTGATTATCTCTTCTTCATTGTGGCAAGGCATATATCCGCTGAAAACACATGAAAGTCTGCCTTTTCCTTTTGTGTATGAAATAACATCTCGCTGATATCCGTTCATTGTGGCAACCGGGCAATTTCCTGTAAGCACTGACATCTGACTGCTGCTCAGTTCTGACGGGTTGCATGTGCCGTGCATTCTCTGAATATCTGACATTGCACGGCCTACCATATCTGTCGGAATTTCTAGTGAATAGCTGTAAAATGGTTCAAGCAGAATACTATCTGCTCTTCTCAGACCTTGTCTGATTGCTCTGTAAGTTGCCTGTCTGAAGTCTCCACCCTCTGTATGCTTGATGTGAGCCTTACCTGTTGCAATGCTTATGCGCATATCTGTAATTGGAGCACCTGTAAGAACTCCGGGGTGATCACGTTCCATCAGATGTGTCATAATCAGCCGCTGCCAGTTCCTGTCCAGAACATCTTCGCTGCATATTGAATCAAAGACTAAACCGCTACCCTGCGGAAGTGCTTCCATTGACAGATGTACCTCTGCGTAGTGTTTCAGTGGCTCGTAATGTCCTACGCCATAGGATTTTCCTTTGATTGTTTCCTTATACATTACAGTTCCCTGACTGTAATCAATACTGAAGCCAAAACGGTCGCTGATAATATTCTTAATAATTTCAGCCTGGATTTCCCCCATCAGGTTCATTCGCACTGTGCCATCAGTGTTATTCCAGTTTACATGAAGCTCCGGTATTTCCTCTGAAAGCTGACTAAGTTTTATATAGGCATCATGGACATCGTTTCCGTCGGGTAGAATCACCTCATAGGTAAGCACGGAATCAATCACAGGTTTTTCATTCATATCTTCGAAGCCGAGGCCCTGTCCGCTGAAGGTGCTGTCAAGTCCTGTTACAGCTACAACCTGTCCGGCTTCTGCCCTGTTTACCGGCTCAAATCTGGTTCCGTTATAAATTCTGATCTGATTGATTTTTTCTTCGCCGATTATATCTTTTACAGATAAATCTCCCCCTGTTATTTTCAGGTGAGTGAGTCTGCTCCCTTTGTCATCCCTTGTAATTTTAAATACTTTTGCACCAAATTCATCTTCACATGTGCTGCATACTGTGTATTTGTCAAAACCTTTTAAAAATTCTTCTACGCCGGTCATTTTCAGCGCAGAGCCTGAAAAGCAAGGCGTAACTTTGCAGGTTTTGACAGCACGGGCAATTGAGGAAACCTGAAGAATTCCTGTATCAAAGTATTCTTCCATAAGGCATTCATCACAGGCTGCTACATTTTCGTAGAATTCATCATTTTCTTCATGGAAAAGTACGCATGTACTGTCCAGCTTGGACTGTAGCTGTTCCATAATACTGTTAATTCTGCATTCCGGCTGATCCATTTTATTAATAAAGATAAATGTTGGAATCTTGTATTTTTTCAGGAGTTTCCAAAATGTATCTACCTGACCTGTCACTCCGTCAGGAGCGCTGATTACAAGAATTGCATAATCAAGCACACTTAAAGTACGTTCCATTTCTGCTGAAAAGTCCATGTGTCCGGGTGTGTCCAGAAGTGTGATTATTTTATCTTTAAGTGGAAAAACTGCCTGTTTGGAGAAAATTGTAATTCCTCTTTTGCGTTCTAAATTGTGGGTATCAAAAAAAGCATCACCGTGATCCACTCGTCCAAGTGTACGTGTAATGCCGGTTTTATAAAGGATGCCTTCAGACAGTGTCGTCTTTCCGGCATCCACATGGGCAACTATAGCTGTTGTTAAATATCTGCTGTTAATCATAATTCAGTGTTATTCTTCATCCTGTTCTTCCAAATCAGAAGCTGCATCTTCCGGAAGAATTGATATTTTAACCTTTTCTATACGACGTTCCTTTACCGACAGAATAGTAAACTCATAATTGCTAAATGTCAGCATTCTGTTTTCATCTCCATCCTCAGGTATTTCTCCAAGAATATCGATGATAAACCCTCCTATAGTTTCGCTGCTGTCAGACTCAAGATTTACCTTTGTCTCCTCACTTAAATCTGACAGGTAAACATCACCATCTACAATATAATTGTTTTCATCAATCGTTTCGATTACATGTTCTTCTTCATCGTATTCATCATCGATATCTCCTACGATCTCTTCTACAATGTCTTCCATTGTAACAATTCCACTGAATCCGCCATACTCATCTATAAGTATAGCAACCTGCTGCTTTTCCCGCTGCAGTTCCAGAAACAGTGAGTCGATATTCTTTGTATCAGGCACGAAGTGAGGCTTTCTGAGGATTTCGCGTATGTCTACCTTGTCAAAACCTGTTTCTCTTGCTTTGATAAGGTAGTCTTTAATGTGCAGAATACCAATAATATTATCGGTTTCGTCTTCGCATACAGGTATTCTGGAGTGTCTGAGTTCCATAAGTTCATCCAGATACTCGTTTGGTGCATCATTAATATCTATCATGAATACATCGGTTCTCGGTGTCATAATCTCATATGCAAGCTTGTCATCAAAATTGAAGATGGAGTTTATCATCTTCTTTCCTTCTTCTTTAATTTCACCGCTCTGCTGTCCGACTTCCAGAATAGACATTACTTTTTCTTCGGAATACTCGCTGTCATTAACATTAGTTTCCTGATGGAATATTACAAGAAAAAGATTTGCAACAAGTGACGGGATAATTACTACAGGTTTTAAAACAAGGGTCAGAACTCTTTCAAGTCCTGCAAAGGTTAGCGCAATCCCCTCGCTGTGCTGCTCAGCAAGCTTTCTGGTAAAGTATTCGCTGAATGCCAGTATTAAACCGATATATACTGCAATTGCTATAACTGTATGATATGGCATGTCAAATGACAGATTAAGGGCAAAGTAAAGACCTACTGCAAACAGGGTATAGCTTAACAGCCTGTTAGTGAATCTGTAGATATTTGGCTTTTCAAGTAACTTCTGCACAATTATTGCGGAGTTGTTTCCCTCCTCTGCCAACTGCTTGATTTTATTTCGGTTTACAGCGTTCATGGCTGTATTAGTTACAATAATTATACCGTTTATTACTATTGTTATTATTATTATTAGATAGTCCATATTACTCCTTGTATTGCTGTCCTACTTTTTCTTTCTCAGCATGTAGTGTTCTTTAACCGGCTGATCCATTTTCATTCTGATAATCTGCTGCGGATGAGGTGCCGCTTCGATTGGATCACCTGATTCATGGTCATACATTTCAGTTATCTTCTGCTTAAAAAACGGAATGTCAGGTCCAAGAATTTCTATTTCATCACCTATAACCATTTTATTTCTCTGTTCAATAACAGCCATCCCGGTTTCCCTATCAAAACTTCTCACAATTCCTACAAAGGCATAATCTCTGGTATATGCACTTGTCTGATAATTCTGATCCAGATTAGTAGGCTGGTCAAAATAGAAGCCTGTTGTAAATTCTCTGTGGCTTGCTTTCTTTAACTCAGTAAGCCACTGCGGATTGAACACGTAGTTTTCAGGATCGTCGAAATATGCATCTATCGCCTGTCTGTACGCATGAATAATAGTAGCAACATAAAAGCTGCTTTTCATTCTGCCTTCAATCTTAGCACTCATTATTCCGCTTTCAATAATTTCAGGCAGATATTCAATCATGCAGAGGTCACGTGAGTTGAGAATGTAAGTGCCTCTTCCATCTTCTTCAACAGGGTAATACTCTCCCGGTCTCTTTTCCTCTACAAGAGCATATTTCCATCTGCAAGGATGGGCACATGCACCTCTGTTCGCATCTCTTTCAATCATAAAGTTGCTGAGAAGGCATCTTCCCGAGTATGAAATGCACATGGCTCCATGAACAAAAGCTTCAAGTTCCATAGTATCAGGTATGTTTTCTCTTACACCTCTGATTTCATCAAAGGTCAGCTCTCTGGCAAGTACCAGTCTCTTGACGCCCATCTTGTGCCAGAAATTAGCTGTTCTGTAGTTTGTCATGTTTGCCTGTGTGGAAAGGTGAATTTCCGCATCCGGAATTATTTCCTGAATCAGGTCAATGATTCCCGGGTCACTGACTATAAATGCATCAATGTCTATGCTCTTTATTTGGTTAAGATATTCTGTCAGAGGCTGTATATCCTCATTATGAGCGAAAATATTGATTGTAAGGTAGCATCTTTTTCCTCTGTCATGAGCAAAAGTAACACCTTCTCTCATTTCATCCAGCGTCAGATTACCTGCTCCGGCTCTAAGGCTGAACATTTCTCCGCCAAAATAGACAGCGTCAGCACCGTAAATAATCGCTGTTTTCAGTTTTTCAAGGTCGCCTGCCGGTGCCAGTAGTTCAAATTCTTCTCTCTTCATCAATTACCTCTTATAAAATGTTACTGCAAGACCATCCCCTACAGCCATAATGCTGGTGTCCAGATCTTTCTGAGTGCAGATAAAATTTACATATTCTCTCATTTTTCTAATGTTAGTCTTATGCTTCTTAAATGTATCAAATTCATCAGATACTGTCATTCCTCGCATTAGAATATTGTCTGAGATTATCAAAGCTCCTTGAGATGCAACAGTCAGTGCAGCTTCCAGAAACCGCTTATAGTGACTCTTTGCCGCATCAATAAAAATGAAGTCAAAATCTTCTATACCCTGATCTCTCAATTTGTCTATCTGTTCCTGACCATCTCCAAACAAGGAATGAATTCTGTCATTCATTCCGGAAACTTCAAAGTTATGTCTTGCTGCCTGAAGCATGGTTTCATCTTTTTCAATAGTGTAGACTTCTGCATCAGGACAGACTGTTGCAAAGTAAACACCGGAATATCCTATTGCAGTTCCTATTTCCAGTATTTTTTTGGGCTGTTTCAGCTTGAGATATGAACTCAGTACCATTTCCGTATCTTTCTGAATAATAGGTACACGGTCTTTTTCTCCCATACTTCTTAGCTGTCCCAGGCTTTCATTTACAGGGGCATAATAATCCCATATATAGTTATCAACTAAATCGTTTGTAATATTCTTCAATTAGTACCATCCATTCTCTTCTATGTTTTTCAGATGTTCATCGTAAGTTTTGCTGTAAAGGACCTTACCTTCTTCTGTTGCAAAGAAGTAAAGATAATCGTTCTTATCATAATTCAGAGTATCTTTAACTGCACCTATGGAAGGATTGCATACCGGACCTACGGGAAGACCTGTATGCATATAAGTGTTATACAGGCTGTCCACCTTTAAATCTTCTTCAGTCACATCTACTCTTTTTACTCCAAGTGGATATAAAACTGTAATATCGCTCTGAAGTGGCATATCTATATTAAGTCTGTTCACAAATACACCCGCAATTTTTGCTCTGTCTTCTTCGAATAAAGATTCATTCTCAACCACTGATGCAAGTGTAAGAAGCTCGTGTATATTTTTTCCCTCTAACTGATCCTTAAGTGGCTCAAGCTTATCACCGGTGTTGTCCAGAATCTGTCTGGTAATATCATCTACTGTAGGATCTGCTTTTACAATGAAATAAGTATCCGGATAAAGGTAACCTTCAAGTTTGCAGATAAGGTCATCATTTAATATCTCATCGGTAAGGAACCAGTAATCTTCTATCAGACTCTTCAGGTATTCAGCGTCGCTCCATGCAGTCAGTATTTCACTGCTGTTTAAATGAAGTGATTCAGCAATACTTTTTGCAGCTGATTTGGCTGTGGAACCTTCGATTATTGTAAACTTTGAAGTAAGTACGTACTTTAGATCGCCATTTTCAATTATTTTAAGAATTTCCTTAAAATCCATTGATTTATTCAGGACATATGCATAGGCCTGCAGATTTGCAGGACGTGAAAGCTTGATGTATACTTTAGCACATAACTTATTCTTTACGAGTCCAGCCTCATCAAGGGCATCTAAAATATCATACGCTCCGCTACCCGGCTCAATATTCACAATAACCTCGTCTTTGTTATCTGCATCAACAGCAGAAAGACCTGAATTATAAAATAAAAAACCTCCGGTTATAAATAAAACTATAACTGCAGCGATTATTACTGCGACTACCTTTGTATTTCCTGCTTTGTTCATGGTCACCCTCATATATTCAATAAAGGGACGCATAAAGCATCCCTTTTTGTAGTAATTATTTTGATCTTCCCAGATATTCACCTGTTCTAGTGTCAATCTGAATTTTTTCCCCTTCTTCGATGAAGATAGGAACCTGGATAACTGCTCCAGTTTCAACTGTAGCTGCTTTAGTTACGTTAGTTGCTGTATTACCTTTAACACCCGGTTCTGTCTCTGTTACAACAAGATCTACGAAATTTGGTGCTTCTACAAGGAATGGGCTTCCCTGATAGA
>JAQYNQ010000095.1 GCA_028727785.1 Eubacteriaceae bacterium
CAATAAATTCATCGATTATTCTTTATATTTCGACACAATTATGATACAATGTCTAAAACTGAAACTAAAACAGTTTTATTGGAAGAAATATTTTAAAAAACGAAGGTGATAAGCGAAATGACAATTATTGACTTACTAGAAAAGAATGCCCGAGAGCTGGGTAACGAGACTGCTCTTGTGGAAATCAACCCTGCCTTCGATGGGAAACGCAGATTGACCTGGCGTGATTACGAACTGGTTCAATCAACTGTACGTACAGGATACCGTCGTGAAATAAGCTGGATGGTCTTCAACGAAAAGGCTAACCGTTTTGCAAATGCTTTGATCGACTGTGGAATCGGTAAAGGCGACAAGGTTGCGATTCTGCTGATGAACTGCCTTGAATGGCTGCCAATCTATTTCGGTATTCTGAAAACAGGAGCAATGGCGGTACCGCTGAATTTCCGTTATGCATCCGATGAAATCAAATACTGTCTGGACCTTTCAGAGGCAGACATGCTGGTATTCGGCGAAGAGTTCATCGGACGTGTGGAAGAAGTTGCGGATGATATCAGCGAAAATCGTCTTCTTGTTTATGTGGGTGACGGATGTCCATCATTTGCAGAAAGCTATTCTAATCTGACAGCTGACTGTGCAAGCGGAAATCCGGGCATCTATATCAACGAGGATGACTTTGCTGCCATCTATTTCTCATCCGGCACAACGGGTTTCCCTAAGGCAATCCTGCACAGGCACAGATCCCTGATTCACTCTGCAAGAGTTGAACAGAATCATCACGGACAGACTCATGATGATGTGTTCCTCTGCATCCCTCCTCTTTATCATACAGGAGCAAAGATGCACTGGTTCGGTTCACTGATCAGCGGTTCTAAAGCTGTTTTGCTGAAGGGAACTCAGCCTGAGTTTATTCTCGAGGCAGTTTCTAAGGAAAAATGTACCATCGTATGGCTTCTTGTTCCTTGGGCACAGGATATCCTCAACGCTCTTGATTCAGGAGCACTGAAGAAAGAAGACTATGATCTGGATCAGTGGAGACTGATGCATATCGGTGCACAGCCGGTTCCTCAGAGCCTGATTAAACACTGGCTGGACTACTTCCCTAATCACCAGTATGATACAAACTACGGATTATCCGAATCTATCGGACCGGGTGCTGTTCATCTGGGTGTGGAAAATATTCACAAGGTCGGAGCAATTGGAGTTCCGGGCTATGGCTGGGAAGTAAAAATCGTCGATGAAAACGGCGAAGAAGTTAAGGATGGCGATGTTGGTGAGCTTTGTCTGAAGGGTGCAGGCGTAATGGACTGCTACTATAACGATGAAGAGGCAACTGCCAAAGTTCTTAAGGATGGCTGGTTATTTACCGGTGATATGGCAACAAGAGACGAAGAAGGATTCATTTTCCTTGTTGACCGTAAGAAAGACGTTATCATCACCGGAGGCGAAAATCTGTATCCGGTACAGATTGAAGACTTCATCAGAGGATTTAACAAAGTATCTGATGTTGCTGTTATCGGTCTTCCGGACGAAAGACTGGGAGAAATTGCCGCTGCAATAATTCAGATTAAGGATGGCTTCACTTGTACTGAGGAAGAAGTAAATGCATTCTGCAAGGCACTTCCTAGATACAAGCGTCCTAGAAAAATCATCTTTGCCGATGTTCCAAGAAATCCAACCGGCAAGATTGAAAAGCCAAAGCTTCGTAAGATTTATGGAGCTGAAAACCTTGTTGCGGAACAGAACCGCGGCTAAGAAAAATGTACAAAGTAAAAATTAATATAAGGGAAGGTAAATAATATGACTACTACAATGGCAATTACATCTGTCCTTATTATCTGTTTCTTTGCCATTATGATTACTATTGGTATCAGATCCAGAAAACATGCAACAGATGTTAACGGGTTCGTACTCGGCTCACGTTCAGTAGGCCCATGGCTAAGTGCTTTTGCATTTGGTACATCCTATTTTTCAGCTGTTATCTTTGTTGGATATGCAGGACAGTTCGGATGGACTTTCGGTCTGTCATCTACATGGATTGGTTTAGGAAATGCTTTTATCGGCTCACTGCTGGCATGGAGTGTATTGGGAAGAAGAACACGTATCATGACTCAGCATCTTTCAAGCAAAACAATGCCTGATTTCTTCGGAGCACGTTTTGAATCGCAGGGCCTGAAAATCGCAGCTTCAGCTATAACATGTGTTTTCCTGATTCCATATACAGCATCACTTTACAACGGTCTTTCCAGACTGTTCTCAATGGCATTCAATAACATTGACTACTCTGTATGTGTAATCGTAATGGCTGTACTTACAGGTATATACGTTCTTATCGGCGGATACATGGCAACAGCTATCAACGACTTTATTCAGGGATTAATCATGCTTGGCGGTATCGTAATGGTAATTCTTGCGGTACTGAATGACAATGGTGGTCTTATGGCTGCTATGGAAGGTATTGCAACCAGTGACAACGGCGGCTGGGCATACACTTCATTCCTTGGACCTGACCCTGTATTCCTGTTATTCGTAGTATTACTAACTTCACTTGGTACATGGGGACTTCCGCAGATGGTTGGTAAGTTCTATGCAATCAAGAACGAAGACTCTATTAAAAAAGGAACTGTAATTTCTACATTCTTTGCAATCGTAGTTGCCGGTGGATGTTACTTCCTTGGCGGATTCGGAAGATTATATGATATTGATGTGGCAAATACAGGTTTTGATGCTATTATTCCTGCAATGCTTTCAACACTTTCACCTATCGTTATCGGTGTTGTAATCGTTCTTGTACTTTCAGCATCAATGTCAACTCTTTCATCACTGGTTCTTACAAGTGGATCAACTGCAACACTGGACTTTGTTGCTCCTGTTTCTAAGAAGCCGATGAGTGAAGAACGCAAAATGCTTATTATGAGAATTTTTATCGTAATATTCATCGTAATTTCAGCTGTCATAGCTATTAAGCAGGCAAGAAGCAAGAGCTTATTCATCGCTCAGATGATGGGAGTATCCTGGGGTGCCCTGGCCGGTGCTTTCCTTGCTCCGTTCCTGTACGGTCTATACTATAAGAAGACTACAAAGGCTTCAGTTGTCGTATCGTTCATCTACGGTGTAACTCTGGAAATAGTCCAGCTTTGCATCTCAATGGGATTCATTGATGTTTCAGGAAGCGCTATATTATCATTCGTATTCAGAAACTCATTATTCTCAGGAGTATTCGCAATGGTCGGAGGATTGATTCTGGTACCGATCGTAAGTGCATTCACTCAGAGCACACGACCAAAAGAAGTTGACAAGATGTTTGAATGCTACCATAAGACAAGAACTGTTGAGGTAACAGACAGCTTAGGCGAGTAGACTTTTAAATATAAGCTTTATAAATGAAATACATGTGTGATTCGCGGAAGTTTCCCCGAATCACACTTTTTTATTAATTCAGAAATTTCGATTTTTCGGTATTTCAGAATATCCAGAAGAGTACCTTGCGAAGGTCGCCCTCTTAATGGGCGACACGTGTGCAAAGGAATCTCTGATTCCGTATTTCAAACTCTTCTTATTTGTTGGGAATATCGTTTTTTATGCAGCTATGGGGGTTGAAAGCGGCAGCGCGCTCGGTTCAGACGCCATGTTTGCCTTTGAAATAGCATCAGGAGATTTTGTATTGTAGGAAACGTTTTTGTCATCTCCTGTCTCATCTCCTGTGGTAATGGTGACTGTT
>JAQYNQ010000096.1 GCA_028727785.1 Eubacteriaceae bacterium
TATGTGAAGGAAACCGGGGATGTAGAATTCTTAAATATTAAACTCGCATATCATGATAGCGAGATTCAAGAAACCGTGGAAGAACATCTCTGGAAAATGTGTGACTTTGCATATCGAACCCGCGGCGAAAATGGTTTATTAAAGATGCTCGACGGTGATTGGTTGGATGGCCTTTCAGGTATTAACTACGACGGAATTGCCACATCTGCCTGGGCAACCATGCAGGCTTTCTGGGCACAAAATCAATTGGCAGAATTAGAAGATATTCTGGGTAATGAAGAAAGAGCACGCATTTTACGTCAGAGAAGTGCGGAGTATAAAGAGATTGTCAGACGGGTAGCGTGGGATGGAAATTGGTATCTCTACGGATTTAAGGGAGATGGACAACCGGTAGGTTCGTCTCAATGCTTAGAAGGTAAGATTTACTTAAATCCTCAAACGTGGGCAATATTTACCGGGATTGAAGATGATCCACAGAGAATCGACAAAATGTATCGCAGCATTCATACGTATCTTTCTACCATATATGGACCATTGCTTTTATATCCGCCATATGTGAACGATGGTACTTGTGGAAGACTTGTTCATCAGGCACCAGGCTCTTTTGCGAATGGGGCTGTATATTTACACGCAGGAACATTTAAAGTGTATGCTGATTTGGCGGCCGGAAAAGCGGAAGAAGGGTATGATACGCTGATGCGATTATTACCAAACCATATTGACAATCCACATATGCGCAGAACCAGTGAACCATGGGCAACCGGAAATGTGCATTTTGGACCAGATAATCCTAGATTTGGTATGAATATGTTCAGTTGGTTCACAGCAACGCCTGCGTGGCTCATTCATGCCGGTATTGAGAAAATTCTAGGGGTGCAGGCTGAGTTTGACGGATTACACATTTGCCCAAGAGTTCCAGAGGAATGGAACGAATACAGTGTCAAACGACTTTATCGGGGCAGGGAATTTGAACTTACATTCCACCGTGGTGAAGAGAAAGGAATTTACAGTAAGGGGATACGTGTTGCTGACAGTATTATTCCGGTTGACACACCGTTTACAAAGTTTGATGTTGTTTATTAATTCTAAGATTTTTTATCGCAGACGATATACTCTTTTCTGGGTAGAAAAGAGAAATAATTCACTTTGACGACTCCTCTTATATTTCTGTGGAAGCCTACGGTCAGATGTAGGCTTCCGCAGGAGATCGCCTATACTTGAAGGTGTTGCTCCTCGTTCTTTCCTTTATAAATCTGCAATAATCCTTGGTGTAAGAGCTGAAATATGCTATACTAAAGTTGTATGGGTATAATTACCTATCGCCAGCTTTTGCCAACAAACTGCAGTATCAAACGAGCAAGCTCTCCACATTGCAGGCAATCCATAAATATCTCTTAGAGGACATTTATGACTTCGCCGGTAAAATTCGCACTGTAAATATTGCAAAGGGCAATTAAGACGGAAGAACTGTTACATTTTTTTTAGATAAAAGGTGCCCCAAAAGTGCCCCGGAGAGAGGGATTGAGGGAGCGAAGACTCAAAAATAATCCACCGGACCATTTCCTCATATGCATGGCAACAAAGAAAATCCGCCAACCATGAGGGTTAGCGGACTTCTTGTTTTATAGTTATCTAAAGGAATGAGAGTAAAGTGCGACATCCTGGGACTCTCCCGGGATGTCTTTACTTTATGAGGGGGGAGATAGTTGTCTTATCAACTATCTGACTTTAGTATAAAATAAGAATGTGTCTAAAATATGTTGAATCTATAAAAGAAATCGAAAAAATATTATGAAAATCTAAAAAGGGTATGGAAGGTGAAGAAATGACAAAGAAATATGCTTTTAAACAATCCTTGCCGGTAATGGCAGGTTATCTTGTTCTGGGGATGGGTTTTGGGATATTGCTGAAGACCAAAGGCTATGGTGTGGCATGGGCTTTTTTTATGAGCCTCTTCATTTATGCCGGTTCCATGCAGTATGTAACGATTAACCTTTTGGCAGGCGGTGCCACAGTACTCTCGGCTGCCCTGATGACTCTTATGGTAAATGCAAGACATTTGTTTTATGGAATTTCCATGATTGAAAGGTACAAAAATACAGGCGCATATAAACCATACCTTATATTCGGGCTTACAGATGAGACATATTCCCTCGTATGTAGTGGTAATGTGCCTGAGGGAGTAGATGAGAAAAAATATTATTTCATGCTGACTTTTCTGAATCAGTGCTATTGGATCATTGGAAGCGTTGTTGGCTCGCTGATTGGAAATCTGATCACTTTTAACACAGCAGGGATAGAATTTTCCATGACAGCACTTTTTCTGGTGGTATTTGTAGATCAGTGGAAAAGTGTGAAGAACCACGCCGGTGCAGTGGTGGGAGTAGGAATATCGGTTGCCTGCCTTCTTGTTTTCGGAGCAGAGAGGTTTTTGATTCCGACGATGATTGCGATAACGGTAATCCTTACGATTTTAAGGAAAAAATTGGACGAACAGGAAATGAAAAAGGAGGAAGAGAAAAATGCATGATTTACACTCAATGGTAATAATCGCAGTTGTTGCCACGGTCACGATGTTGCTGCGTTTTATTCCTTTTGCTGTCTTTGGCAGGAATAAAAGGACACCAGATTATATCACATATATTTCTTCCGTTCTGCCCTATGCCATTATGGGAATGCTGGTAGTATACTGTGTGAAAGATGTAAGTATCACTGCGGCACCTCATGGGCTTCCAGAGCTGATTTCCGGGGCTGTTGTGGTGGGACTGCATCTTTGGAAAAGAAATACACTGGTTAGTATTGTGGCGGGAACTGTTGTGTATATGCTGCTGATCCAATGTGTTTTTTAACACGAAATAAGCAAGAATTCTCCCAGACTCTTAGGTGGCTGCTTTTCCCACCCACGCCGGGCAAGCGTCGACGCTTTGGAACTTATTTTGCTAGAAAAGCTGGGATTCGACCCAAACCGACAATGCTAGCCTGCTGTTTTGGAACGTTTTCATTTTAAAAACTGAGATTCAGCCCAATCCAGTGGCAGTCACCCTGCGTTTTGGAATTTTTCCACTTGAAAAGCTTGTGTTCGACCCAAACCGACTATGCTGGCCTACTGTTTTGGAACTTTTTCATGTTAAAATCCGAGATTCATCCCAAACATACGGCGCTTGCCCAGCGTGGGTGTGAAAAGTAACCTTAGATGGTTGGGATGAATGGCATAAAAATGAGCAGGAATAGGCAAAAAAGAACAGGACTTGAAGGCACGAGGACAAAGAAAATCCGCTAACCACGCGGACTAGCGGATTTCTTGTTTTATAGTTATCTAAAGGAATGAGAGTAAAGTGCGACATCCTGGGAATCTCCCGGG
>JAQYNQ010000097.1 GCA_028727785.1 Eubacteriaceae bacterium
TGTTCTGGACGAGCCAATGGCAGCTGCAATTGGTGCCGGACTGGATGTAGACAGCTCCACAGCATGTATGATTGCAGATATTGGCGGAGGTACAACCGACATAGCTATCATTGCACTGGGTGGCATCGTTGTAAGCACTTCAATCAGAAATGCCGGAGACAAGTTTAACGAGGCTATTATTCAGTATATGAGAAAGAGACATGCACTTCTGATTGGTGAGAAAACTGCTGAAGAACTGAAAATAAATATCGGCACTGCATGTATGGATGTGGACGAAAACGGTAACGATGTTGTCATCACAATGGAAGCAAGAGGAAGAGATATTATTTCCGGTCTGCCAAGAATTCTTGATGTTTCCAACGTAGACATTATGGCAGCACTTCAGGAATCTGTTGACATGATTATTGACGGCATCAAGAATACCATTGAACTTGCACCACCGGAAATTGCAGCAGATATCGCATCAAACGGAATGATTCTGTCAGGTGGAGGCGGAAATATCCACAATCTGGACAAGGTTATTGAAAAGAGAACCGGCATTAAGGCTACAGTTGCTGAGAATTACTACGAAGCTGTAGCTGAAGGAACAGGTCTGAGCTTAAATGATGTTGAAAAACTGAAGATTTATGCATCAAGCGTAGTTAGAAGATAGGAACAGTGAATTATGAGATGGATTAGAAATCACAAGTTAATATGTTTTTTAATCTCGGTAATTGTTATCTGTGCAGTAATCGTTATATCTTCTGTGGCTACTATGGGCAATGGGAACCCTGTAAGTAAAGCTATTAACAGTATATGCGTGACAATACTTAAGCCTGTTAATGTAATAACTGACAAGGTAGGTGGAACTATTTCACAGATTGTCAATCTGAAGGAAATATCCGCAGAAAATGAGGCTTTGAAGGAGGAAAATGAGCAATTGAGGGCTCAGCTGGCAGAAACTACTCTGAACAGACATGAGCTTGCTGAACTTAAGAATCTTTCTGATGCACTTAACTATAAGGGGATTGGTGACAGTAAAGGCATGGTTACAGGTGATATTATCTCTATGGATGACAGTCGCTGGATGAACAATTTTACAATTGGCATCGGAAGTGAAGAAGGCGTTAAAGAGGGAGATATCGTTGTAAGCGGGAAAGGACTCGTTGGAACTGTTTCCTCAGTAAGCGAACACTGGGCTAAGGTGAGAGCTCTGATTGATGAAAACAGTAAGGTGAGTATAAAAATTGCAGGAAACATGCAGCTTATTGGTATAGTTGATTCTTTCGCAAACGGAGAAATGTCCGGGTTTATGCTTGACAGCAAGGCTAAGGTTGAGAAAGGTGACAAAATAATCACATCCGGTATGGGTATTTATCCTGCAGGCCTGGAAGTTGGTCAGATTACGAAAGTAAAATATGATAGTGATGCGCAATTGCAGAGGATAACTGTAAAATCAACTGTAGACTTTTCATCACTGCAGAAAGTAACGGTGATAATATGAACAAAGCCAGTATGATTTGTGCATACGTAATTGCTTTTCTGCTGAAACCTGTTTTAGACGGAATAATACCGGGAAACATGGGAACCGGTAATATTCTTCTATGTCTGACTAGTGTGCTTGTTTTTCTATATGATGAGTATGTACCTGTTATTCTGACAGGTACTGTCTTTGCATTGCTGGATGACTTGGTTTACGGACTGTACTGCGGACCGGAAGCTCTGGGCACTCTTGCAGTATGCTGTGCTATAATAACTGCCAAGTATATTTTTAATAACGAAAACTATGTTAATGCGTTTATTGTATTAATTGTTTCCACATGGCTTGCTTATTCGGTAGAATGGGGTGTCTACCACTTTGCCGGTGTAACGTATTCATATGCATATATGCTGAAATCAATTCCGGTTTCAGTTATAGTGAATACGGTTATTGGAATGGTTGTGTATTTTGTGCTGCACAACCGTATCAGAAAGAGACGATACGATAAATATTATGATAGATAGGAATAGGGATGAACAGAAACTCAAGATTATTTAACACAAGATATCAGCAGATTGTTGTGGTATGTGTGCTTCTGATGTTCATACTCTGTGCCAGGCTTTTTGTTGTCACTGTTGTGCAGCATGACAGATGGACCACAGAGGCTTCAGAGCAGAATACGAAAACTGTTTATACATCTGCTCCAAGAGGGAATATATATGACCGTAACGGAAACCTGTTAGCGTCGTCTAAGCAGGTTTTTACGGTTAATTTTAATGCCAGCGGACTTGAAACCGAGCAGATTAATGAATCTGCTCTGGCTCTTGTTAATACTTTGATTAAGAATGGAGAAAAGTACACTGACAAGTTCCCGATAAAAATCAGAAAAAACGGAACCTTCTACTACACATATAAGCAGCAAATCAGGCAATGGCTCAAGGAAGAGGGTTTTGATACTGATCTGACTGCAGATCAGGCTTTTAAAGCACTTAGAGCGAAGTACAACATCAAAAAAAGCCTTGACAGATACGAGGCTATGGACGTTTTGACGGAAAAGTATAACCTTGATCCGCCGATAAGTGTTAAAAAGATGGAATACACTCAGGATCAGGAACTGGAGATGTTCCTTGGCAAGTTTGCATTCCCGCAGACGGTTATTGATGAGGGAATTTCCGCTGAAGAATGCTTCAAAGAACTGCGAGAAAGCTACAGTATTGATGAATCGCTGTCTGACAAGGAAGCGAGAAAAATCTTTGTTGTCAGAAATGAAATTGCAACTAACGGCTTTACCAGATATCTTCCCATTAAAATTGCATCAGGTATTGGAGCGAAGACTATTTCGTATCTGGAAGAAGCCGGATATCCGGGAATCGAAATTTCTTCTGAGACAGAAAGATATTATCCTAATGGGAAAACTGCATGCCATATTTTAGGATATATGGGTGCAATCTCGGAAGGAGAAAGAGAATACTACGTAGAACAAAGAGGGTACAGCGCATCTGAAGTTGTCGGAAAAGCCGGAATAGAGGCGGCTCTTGAAAGCAAACTTCACGGAGAAGCAGGAGTTAAAGAAATCAGAGTTAACTCAGGTGGTCAGTATGTAGAGACTCTAAGTGAAACTGAAGCTAAAAAAGGTTCCGATGTATATCTTACTATAGACCTTTCTTTGCAGAAGGCTGCTGAGAAGTCTTTAAAGGAAAATATTTTGGAGAATGACAACAGCAGAAGTGGTGCGGTCGTAGCTCTTGATGTTAAAACAGGAGATGTTCTGGCTATGGCCAGCTATCCTAACTATGACCCGAACATATTCGCAAAAGGTATTTCCACAAAGGCATGGAAATCGGTGCAGGCAGAAAATCCAAGAGATGTTTTCTCACCTACACCGCTGTATAACAATGCTACAAGGGCAGCTGTCCAGCCGGGTTCCACGTTTAAACCGGCTACAAGTCTGGCTGCACTGGAAAACGGATTAAGCCCTTACACAACTATTTATGACGTGGGTCATATTGAACTTGGAGGACGTACCTTTGGTTGTGACAACTGGAACCAGGGATGGGGCACTCATGGAAGTGAAAACCTTGAAACAGGAATAGGTAATTCATGTAACTATTTCTTCTACTGTATTGCCACAGGTAAAGACTGGGGAAATGGATCCTCATTAGGCTACACCATGACAGTGGACGATATTCTGAATACTGCCAAGAAGTTTGGTTTAGGGGAAGCAACCGGAATTGAACTTGACGAAGTCGTGGCACCGCTGCCGTCAGCAGAAAACAAACTTGCAACAACAGAACTAGGTGTAAGAGAGTATCTGTATAACAATGCACATACTTATTTCCCTGAATCAGTTGCAAATGATAAAGAAAAGCTGAGAGATAATCTTTACACTATTGCCGGATGGACGAAAGATAATCCGGAATACAGTGAGTTAATAGATTTGCTCAAGGAAAATACTGATGTTAAGGAAAAATACATTGAACAGGTTGCATCAGACATTAAGTTTGACTACTTCATTCAGGCTGAATGGAGTGTAGGTGACCAGTTTAATATTTCTATCGGGCAGGGAGATAATGCCTATACGCCGTTACAGATGGCAAGATACCTTGCAACTATAGGTAATAAAGGTAAGAGAAACGAAGTAAGTGTTGTCTCTGCCATTGAAGGCGAGGGAGCAAAGGTTAAGAGTAAACCTAAGCAGATTAAAATCAGCGAAGAAAACTTCGATGCAGTTCTCAAGGGTATGAGAAGAGTATGTACAGTAGGTACACTGGCAGGATTCTTTGGCAACTATCCTATTGAAGTTGTCGGCAAAACCGGAACAGCGGAAAACCAGGCAATCAAGCAGCCGAAGAGTGAAGTGAATTATATAAAAAGTAATCTTGCATATCTTAACAGTGCAGCCGGCACCAGTGTTTCATGGAGCCAGATTGTAAAGAATATGAACAAGCTGATGGAATCAGACCCTGAAAGCTATCCGACCAAAGACAGTGCTGTGGATGAGGCCGTAAGAAAAGCCAGCAAATACAAAATTACAATGGACATGATTAACAGCAGAAAAGGGTCATATGAGGATTTTGCATGGACAATGGCTATGGCTCCGGCTGAGGATCCGCAGATTGCAGTTGTTGTAATGCTTGTAGAAGGTGGATATTCATACAACGCAGCACCGGTTGCAAAGGATGTTATTTCTGCATACTTTGATATAAATGAAAAGGCTGATAAGACGGGACCAACTTACAATTCAATTGGAAAGAACGAGAGGAACTAATGGCTAAAGTACATTTAATTGCATCAGGAAAGGGTGGAACGGGAAAAACCATGTTTGCTGTAAACTATGGTGCTACGCTTGCTATGAGGGGATACAGCGTGGTCATCGTAGATATGGATCTGGGTATGCGCAATCTGGATCTATACTGTGGACTAGAAAACAATGTTGTATATGATGTTTTCGATGTTTTGACCGGTGTCTGCAGAATCAAGCAGGCTTTGATCAGAGACAGAAGGTTCGAAAATCTATGTGTTATGGCAGCGCCACCATCCAAAGATGATGGTACGCTTACACCGTTGCATATGAAGGTTCTGTGCAGTCGACTGAAACAGATGTATGATTATATTATCATTGATGCACCGTCTGGCATGGATGACGGACTTATTCTTGCCGCTGCAGGTGCAGACGACTGCATTATTGTTACAACTGCTGAATACTCTTCCCTGCGAGATGCTGATACTCTCGACCGGGAGCTGATAAAGCTGGGTATAGAGAAGAGATATCTGGTGCTGAACAAGGTTATTGCGGAAATGATGACTGCAGGATATGTTCCTAGACTAAAGGATATCACCACAATGCTGAGACCAGTTCTTGCAGGTGTGATTCAGCAGGATGAAAACATTCATATTTCAACAAATTTAGGTGTTCCGATTGTTATAAAGAATGATACATATATTCAGAGAAACTTTGAAAATATTGTGGATAGAATCGAACTGATGGAAAAATAAACATAAGATAAGAATCATAAGACAAGATATGTAAGTTAAAACAACGGGTATATGAAGCCATACGAAATGGTTGTTCATGTGCCCGTTTTTTATTGTAGCGCGCGTGTTTGGGCCTGGCGCCATGTTTGCCTCTGAAATTATGCTCAACATGGCGCGCGCTCGGTTCAGGCGCCATGTTTGCCTCTGAAATTGCATCAATCATGGCGCGCGCTCGGTTCAGGCGCCATGTTTGCCCTTGAAATTAGTCTCAACATGGCGCGGACCCATACAAGCTACCGAAAACTTTCACAGCAGGACAAAGCCAACACAAAAAATCGAAATTTCCCAGAAATCGAAATTTCCCGGAATAATAAAAAAGTGGGTGAATTTCACCCACATGCCTGCATGATCGTTTGGAGCACGATTAGAAATTAATTGACTTACTTCTCATTCCTACGTTCAGCACCAGCCCTAAAATGATTACGTTTGACAGAATCGATGAACCGCCATAGCTGATAAACGGAAGAGTGATACCGGTAACCGGCATAAGGCCGATTGTCATTGCGATGTTCTCGAATATCTGAAACATGAACATTCCTATTGCACCGGCGACTATAAGTGCACCGTAGAAGTCGATAGAATCTCTTACAATTCCGGCCATTCGAACCAGAAGTATTGTGAACAGACCGATAACCAGCATACCACCGATGAGACCCGTCTCTTCGCCTATTACAGAGAAAACAAAGTCAGATGTCTGGACAGGTATGAAATCAAGTGCTTTCTGAGTTCCATGAAAAGGACCCTTCCCAAAGAAACCACCTGAACCGATTGCTACCTTAGACTGCCATACCTGATAGTTTCCTGAAAGGCTGAGATTATCAGGATGCAGAAACGCTTCAATTCGCTCTCGCTGATAGTCAGCCATAAATACATATGCAACGGGAATCGCAGCTACCACAAGAGCAAAGAACTTGGCGAATACACGGATGTTTATTCCTGCAAAGAATACCATTACAACCCATATTGCCGCAAAAACAAGTGCACTTCCAAGGTCTTCCTTTAATACAATAACAATGATAGGAGCAGCCACTATACCTGCCTTAATCAGTCCTTTGAAGTTATAAAGATCATCCCTGTGTTCATCAAGGTAGCCGGCCATAATCAGAATAAAAAGAATTTTTACAAGCTCTGATGGCTGGATAGTTGTAAATCCCAAATTAATCCAGGAGCGTGCATTGAATCGCTCTTCTCCCAGACCAGGGACATATACTAAAAGTAAAAGTACAACTGAAAGAATGTACAGGTACTTTTCCATACCCTTAAAAATATTATAATTACGAGTCATCATTATACAGACAGCTATAGTTCCCAGAATATAAGCTGCTGCCTGAACGATAACATCTCTGCCCAGTATTCCGTTGGCATAATTAGCACTGGATATAGTTATGATGCTGGTAGCCGCAAGGAGCACGGCAACCGTTAAAATAACCTTATCCAGGTTCTTCAGTAACGCAGTAAAATTATTCATAGTTTTCCTTCTTGCTTCTTGACATAGATATAATACAAACATTATAATATAGAATGTGTGAACATATCAAGATATTCTTGCAAATGTACCCTGCATACTTGGTTTTTTCACTTAATATATAGAAAAGGAGGTGCTTTAATGTCTCCGGTAATTTGCATACTATTATGTATTGTAACGTTAGTCTTCGGACTGTTAGTAGGATATATTTACAGAAAAAATGTCGGCGAAAAAGCAATAGGAAGTGCCGAGCAGAAGGCGAAGAACCTTATTCTTGACGCTCAGAATAGATCCGAAACAATAAAGAAAGAGATTACATTAGAAGCAAAAGAAGAAGCGCATCGATTAAGAACAGATGCGGAACGTGACGCGAAGGAAAGACGTATGGAAATCCAGCGCGCCGAGAAGAGATTAGCACAGAAAGAAGAATCTGTTGATCGTAAACTGGAAAACATCGACAGAAAAGTAGAAAACATTTCCAAACAGGAGCACGAACTCCAGGAAAAGAGAAAGGAACTTGACAGTTTCCTTGCAAAGCAGATTGAAGAACTGGAAAAGATTTCAGGAATGACTGCCGAGGAGGCAAAGCAGCTGTTACTTGCTGAAATAGAAAAGGATGTAAGACACGATGCATCTGTAATGATTAAGGACATTGAGTCCAAGGCGAAAGAAGAAGCTGATAGAAGAGCAAAAGAAATCATTTCCGGAGCAATTCAGAGATGTGCAGCAGATCATGTGGCAGAAAGCACAGTATCTGTAGTTGCACTTCCTAACGATGAAATGAAGGGCAGAATCATTGGTCGTGAAGGACGAAACATCAGAGCAATTGAAACAATGACAGGTGTTGACTTGATTATTGATGATACACCGGAAGCTGTTATTATTTCAGGCTTCGACCCTGTCAGAAGAGAAGTTGCAAGAGTAGCTTTGGAAAAACTGATTGTTGATGGAAGAATTCATCCGGCAAGAATCGAAGAAATGGTTGAAAAAGCACAGAAAGAAGTAAATTCAATCATTAAGGCTGAAGGTGAACAGGCAACATTTGAAGTTGGTATTCACAATCTTCACCCTGAACTTGTTAAGCTTCTTGGAAGACTTAAATACAGAACATCCTATGGACAGAATGTACTTAAGCACTCCATCGAAGTTGCACATCTGGCAGGCCTGATGGCAGGAGAATTAGGAATGGATTCTAAACTTGCCAAGAGAGCAGGACTGCTTCACGATATCGGTAAAGCTCTTGATCATGAATATGAGGGAACACATGTTGATATCGGTATCCAGGTACTGAAGAAGTACAAGGAAAGTGACGCTGTAATCAATGGTATGGCGGCTCATCATGGAGACTATGAGCCACAGAGTATGGAAGCAGTTCTGATTGCAGCAGCTGACGCGCTGTCAGCAGCAAGACCGGGTGCAAGAAGAGAAACACTTGATACTTACATCAAGAGACTTGAGAAATTAGAAGAAATTGCAAACACAACACCAGGTGTAGATAAGTCATTTGCAATTCAGGCAGGTAGAGAAATCAGAATTATTGCTAAACCTGAAGAGGTAAACGATGAGGGAATTGTATTACTTGCTAGAGAGATTTCCAAGAAGATTGAATCTGAGCTTGAATATCCGGGCCAGATAAAGATTAACGTAGTCAGAGAAACAAAAGCTGTTGACTACGCAAAATAAATCTAAGCGGTATCTAACTCCCCATAGTACATGGGGAGTTATTCTAATTATAAATGAAGGTGAGATTATGCTTGTATATTTAGACAACAGTGCAACTACAAGACAATATGATCAGGTGACTGAGTCTATGACAAAAGTTATGAAGGATTATTATGGAAACCCATCATCCCTTCATACGCTGGGCTACGAAGCTGAAAAGCTGGTTAAAAAAGCAAGAAAAAGCATTGCACAGTCACTGGGTGCATCAGATGATGAGATTATTTTCACATCATGCGGTACAGAAAGTGATAATACGGCCCTGTATGGAATTGCACACAGCAGAAGAAGACAAGGTAATAAAATAATAACTTCTAAGGTTGAACATCCCGCCGTACTTGAAGCATGCAAAGTCCTGGAGAAAGAGGGTTTTCATGTAGAATATATCGGCGTTGACAAAAAATGCCGTCTAGACATGGACGCATTGAAAAGAGCAATAGATGACGACACTATACTTGTGTCAATTATGAGTGTAAACAATGAAACCGGCACAATTATGCCTATTGAAGAGATAGCCGGAATGAAGAAAAACGCTATCCTTCACACAGATGCTGTTCAGGGATATGGAAAAGTCGATTTGAAAAACTGCAGGGCAGATATGATTTCTGTTAGTGCTCATAAGATTCATGGGCCAAAAGGAATGGGAGCGCTTTACGTGAAAAAAGGTATTAATCTGCCTCCGTATATGGCAGGAGGCGGACAGGAAAGAGGCTACAGATCAGGTACAGAAAATGTTCCGGGAATTGTGGGCTTCGGCAGGGCAGTTGAATTGGCATTTGGCGATTTCAAAAGACGTGTAAATTCAATGAGTGCGTCTAGAAAATATCTCCTTGATGGAATCAGCAGCAATATAAAGGATGTTATAGTAAACAGCCCTGCAGACGGTGCGGCGTCTGTACTGAACATTTCTTTTCTCGGAACCAGAGGAGAAGTGCTGCTGCACACTTTGGAGCAGGATGGGATATTTGTATCCACAGGTTCAGCGTGTTCATCAAACAAGAAGGGAAAAGGCCAGAGTCATGTTTTAGGCGCCATGGGCCTGAAACCAAAGGAAATTGAAGGTGCAATAAGATTCAGTTTCAGTGAGTTCAATACTATTGATGAAATGGATTACGTGCTGGATAAAGTAGAAAAGGCAGTTACAAGATTCAGGAGGCTAGGCTCCTTCAGATAAAAAAGATAAAGGAAAGGAAAAACATGAACGAACAGTATATTTTTATTGTCAGATGTGGCGAAGTTGCACTTAAGGGAATGAATAAGCCATATTTCGAAAGAATGCTTGTTGATAGAATCAAGAAGAATGTAAAGCAGTTTGATAACGTTGATGTAAGACGTCACGAAGGTCTGATTTTTGTCAGAGCTGACAAGTCCAACGACAAGGAAGCCCTGATTAAGGAAATTTCAAAAGTTTTCGGTGTAGCGTCAATCAGTCCGGCAGTTGAGGCAGAAAGCCACCTTGATGCCATCGGCGAAGAAGCTGTAAAGTATATGCTGGATTTAATAGAGACAAAAGGAATCAAAACTTTTAAAGTCGAGGCAAAGCGTGCTGACAAGAATTTTCCTGTTAAATCACCGGATATTGCAAGAATCATAGGCGCAAAGGTTTTGATCGGATGCAAGGTGCTGAAGGTTGATGTACACAACCCGGATGTACACCTTTTCGTAGACGTAAGGCATGATAAATCATATATTTACCAGCAGAAAATCGCCGGCTTCGGAGGACTTCCGCTGGGAACAAACGGCAAGGGAATGGTGCTCTTGTCAGGTGGTATCGACAGCCCGGTTGCTGCGTGGATGATGGCAAAGAGAGGAATGGTAATTGAAGCGGTTCACTTCCATTCATATCCGTATACCAGCCCTAGAGCCCAGGAAAAAGTTGAAGAGCTTGCAAAAATTGTTGCATCATATTGCGGCAACTTTAAGATGCATGTTATCAACCTTCTTCCGATTCAGGAACAGATAGTTTCCAATTGTCCGGAAGAAGAAACCACAATTCTGGTGCGCAGATTCATGATGAGAATTGCAGAAAAAATCGCAGAAAAGAACAGAGCCATGATGCTGATTACAGGTGAGAATCTGGGTCAGGTGGCGAGCCAGACTGCAGAAGCATTAGTCGTAACAGACAACTGTGTAAAAATGCCTGTTATGAGACCGCTGATTGCAATGGATAAGGTTGACATTATGGATAAGGCAGCAGAAATAGGCACTTATGAGACATCAATTCAGCCGTATGAGGACTGCTGTACAGTATTCCTTCCTAAGCATCCTACAACAAAACCTAAACTTGAGCGCATAGAAGACTCAGAAAGCAGGCTGGATGTTGAAGGACTGGTGGAAGCAGCAGTTGCATCAGAAGAAGTCATTCATATTCAGGCTTAAGCGAACGCGATTCAGGTCAGCAGGTTTATTACAAAAATCAACAAAACTAGTTTAATTACCCCCTTTTCTCTTAAAGACAGGTCAGAGCACCGGTAATATAATTGAGAAAAGGGGGTTTTGTTAATGAAGGATACAAATATTATCTATTACAGGAACGAACTTATTGTTGAACTGTGTGGTGAAGTGGATCATCATGTTGCACCGGGAATAAAAGACCGAATAGATTTTATGGCTTTTGAATGCAATGTGAAAAAAATAGTGTTTGATTTTTCTAAAGTAACTTTTATGGACAGTTCAGGAATAGGAATTGTACTTGGACGATACAACAAAATGATTGCTTCCGGAGGGGAAGTTGTTACCAGAAATGCCCATGGTACAGTGAAACAGATACTTGAAATGTGTGGCATTTTTTCATTGATGAAATATGAAGAGGATGAAAAAGAGGCGGAAAAATGAACGAGAATACTGTGAAAGTCAGATTTGAAGCGCGGCCTGAAAATCAGCGTTTTGCCCGCTCAGTTGTAAGCGGATACCTGGCCCTTGCGGACCCTACTGTTGAAGATTTAACGGAGATAAAAACTGCTGTTTCAGAGGCTGTAAGCAACTGTATTATTCATGCATATAAGGACTGCAAAGAGGTTGAAAAGTGCTTTATTGATATGAAAATTTCAATGAAACAGCCTGACCAGTGCATGATAACAATTACCGATTACGGTAAAGGAATAGAGAATATCGATAAGGCGAGAGAGCCTATGTTTTCCACAGAAGCAGAAAAGGAAATGTCAGGAATGGGTTTCACCGTAATGGAAAGCTTTATGGATAAGGTTTTTGTAAAATCAAAGCCGTATGAGGGGACTGAAGTGGTTTTGATAAAGAATCTGGACATCTGTAATGTCCACTAGTTTTACGCCGATCCCCAAGGAAGAGACATACAGGCTCATAGCTCTTGCCAAGGAGGGCGATGAAGAGGCCAAGGAAACTCTGATTGTGCAAAATTCCGGGCTCGTGAAGAAGCTTGCCCACAAGTTTTCGTCCCCAGAAACAGAATATGAGGATTTTGTGCAGATAGGCTATGTGGGTTTAATGAAGGCTGTGTATAAATTCGACCCCGGTTATGATGTCATGTTCTCTACATACGCCGTGCCGATTATATTGGGGGAAATGAGGCAGTTTTTCCGCGACAACGGCAGAATCAAAGCCGGTAGAGGCGTGAAAAACCAGATTAGTATTATGAAAAAAATCAGGGACGATTACCTGACGGAAACAGGTCAGAGTATTAGAGTCGGACAGCTTGCAGAGGCCATGAACACCACTGTAGAGCAGGTTCTGGACATTATTTCGGCCGAAACTGCTTTGACCGGTATGGTCAGTCTGGATAATCCGGAGATTAACAGTGGAGAAAAAGATAATATCAGCGGAGGTTTTGAAGAAACGCAAATAGACAATATGGCTGTGAAGCTTGAAATTGAAAAGTTACCTGAGAGACAGCGTGCTGTAATAGGGCTGAGATATTACAGAGATATGACACAGACTGAAGTCTCTCACATATTAGGAATATCACAGGTACAGGTATCGCGAATTGAAAAGAAAGCAATTGAAAATATAAAAGCTTGTTTTTATAATGATGCTGCATTTAAAAATATGCGAAAATAAGTATGTATACACAAAAAACACTTGCAAAAAAGGTCAAAAAATGGTTTACTATATGTGTATGCTGTTACAATTTTGTCAATGTGACAGACTGTAAAATTACGGTTAAGAAACATCCTTCTGCAAGGAGGACCGTTATTATTATTTCAAGGAGGCATTTACATGAACTTTCAACTAACGAAGGAACAAGAATTCGTAAGAAAAATGGTTAGAGAATTCGCCACTAACGAAGTTGAACCTTTAGCTGCAGAAATCGACCAGGAACACAGATTCCCAGTTGAAACAGTAGAAAAGATGGCTAAGTACGGTTTACTGGGTATTCCATTCCCTACAGAATACGGCGGAGCTGGTGGCGATCACATCTCATACGCTATCACAGTAGAAGAATTATCAAGAGTTTGCGCATCAACAGGCGTAATCTGCTCAGCACATACTTCACTTTGCTGCTGGCCAATCTTCAACTGGGGTAATGAAGAACAGAAGATGAAGTATCTTCCTGACCTTCTATCCGGTAAGAAGCTTGGTGCTTTCGGTCTGACTGAACCAAACGCTGGTACAGACGCATCCGGACAGCAGACAAGAGCTGAATTAGTTGACGGAAAGTGGATTCTGAACGGAGCTAAGGTATTCATCACAAACGGTGGATATGCAGATGTATTCGTAGTAATGGCTATGACTGACAAGTCAAAAGGAAACCACGGAATTTCCGCATTTATCGTTGAAAAGGGAGACGAAGGTTTCTCAATCGGTAAGACAGAAGACAAGATGGGTATCTGCGCATCTTCAACTACAGAACTTATTTTCCAGAACTGCGTAATTCCTGAAGACAGACTTCTAGGACAGGTTGGCGATGGATTCAAGGTTGCTATGTCAACTCTTGACGGTGGACGTATCGGTATCGCTTCTCAGGCTCTAGGTATCGCTCAGGGTGCATTCGATGTAACTGTAGAATACATGAACGCTAGAAAGCAGTTTGGTAAGAAATTATCACAGTTCCAGGCTCTTCAGTTCGAAATGGCTGACTTAAAGACTAGAATTGAAGCTGCTAGACTTCTAGTTTACAGAGCTGCTGACATGAAGGATAAGCACATGAACTATGGTGAAGCTGCTGCTATGGCTAAGCTATACGCTGCAGAAACTGCTATGGCTGTTACAACTAAGTGCGTACAGTACCACGGTGGTTACGGATACACTAAGGATTATCCAGTAGAAAGAATGATGAGAGACGCTAAGATTACTGAAATTTACGAAGGTACTTCCGAAGTTCAGAGAATGGTAATCGCTGGTAAGACTTTCAAGAAATAAGGTAGGAGGAGAAACAAATGGCATTTAAGATTATTGTATGCGCAAAGCAGGTTCCTGATACTAACGTTATCAAAATTAACCCTAAAACAGGAACTCTAATCAGAGACGGTGTACCATCAATCCTTAACCACGATGATAACAACGCTCTAGAAGAAGCATTAAAGATTAAAGATAAATATGACGATGTAACTGTTACAGTTATCTCAATGGGACCACCTCAGGCTACTGACCTTCTATTCGAATGTATCGCTAAAGGTGCAGACGAAGGTATCCTGGTATCCGACAGAGCAGTTGGTGGATCCGACACATGGGCAACTTCAAACACTCTTGAAGCTGCAATCAAGAAATGGGAAAAAGAAAACGGTCCTGCTGACCTGATCTTCGCTGGACGTCAGGCTATCGACGGAGACACAGCTCAGGTTGGTCCTCAGATCGCAGAAAAGTTAGATCTTCCTCAGGTTACATATGTTGAAGAATTCGAAATCGCTGATAACCTAAAGGACATCACTGTTAAGAGACAGTTAGAAGACGGTTATGAACTAATCGGAATCAAGACTCCTTGCATGCTAACAGCAATTAAGGAACTTAACGAGCCAAGATACATGAACATGAAGGGCATCTTCGGTGCTAAGGACATCAAGATCTGGAATGCAAAGGACATCGAAGTAGACTTAACTAAGGTTGGTCTGGAAGCTTCTCCTACAAACGTATTCAGATCATTCACACCAGCTCCTAAGGCTCCTGGCCAGAAAGTTGCAGGAGACACTGAAAATGAACAGGCTAAGAACTTGTTAATTCAGCTTAAGGGTAAGCACATTATCTAATTTGGAGGAGGAATAAAAATGGCTGTAGAAATTTTAAAAGAGAAATGTATAGGCTGCGGACTATGTTTTAAATCATGTCCATATGATGCCTTCGAATTTGAACCATATGATGGAAACAAGCTTGGAAAGGTTGCTAAGATCAACTCAAAGTGCTCAAACTGTAACCAGTGTTTGACTGCATGTAAGTTTGGTGCTATCAACGAAGTTCAGATGGGCGGAGACGTAGACCTGAGCGATTACAAGCACATCTGGGTATTTGCTGAACAGAGACAGGGCAAGATTCAGAACGTAGCATTAGAACTTATCGGAGAAGGTAAGAGATTAGCTAAGGACATCAGCGATGATACTGAAATCTGCGCAGTTCTTATCGGTAACAACATCGATCACCTTGCTCAGGAATGTTTTGAATATGGTGCTGAAAAGGTTTACCTGATCCAGGATCCATTACTTGAAAACTACACAACTGATGCTTATACAAAGGTATTAAAGCAGGCAATCGACGAATACAAGCCTGAAATCGTTCTTTACGGTGCAACTCACATCGGTCGTGACTTTGCTCCAAGAATTGCTGCAAGATGCAACACTGGTCTGACTGCTGACTGTACTCACCTGGACGTTAAGGTATCAAAGTACATCGAATTTGCTAAGGCAAACACTACTCTAGATACTTCAACTCTAGACCCTAACGATCCTTCAACAGGAATCAAGCAGACTCGTCCGGCATTTGGTGGTAACCTGATGGCTACAATCATCTGCCCTAAGACAAGACCTCAGATGTCAACAGTTCGTCCTGGCGTAATGCAGAAGCAGGAAAGAGAAGTTGGCGCTACTGGTGAAATCGTTAACATTAAGCCAGAAATCAGTGCTGAAGATATCAGAATCGAAATTAAGGACATCGTTAAGTCAATGAAGGAAATGGTTTCCCTAACTGACGCTAAGATCATCTGCTCAGGTGGACGTGGTCTGGGTGATGCTTCCGGATTCGAACTTATCAAGGAATTCGCTGACAAAGTTGGCGGTGTTGTAGGTTCATCTCGTGCCTGCGTAGATGCTGGCTGGATTGACCACTCACATCAGGTTGGACAGACTGGTACTACTGTAAAGCCTGAAATCTACTTCGCTTGCGGTATTTCCGGAGCTATTCAGCACTTAGCCGGTATGCAGACTTCAAACTGCATCGTAGCTATCAACAAGGACCCAGATGCTCCTATCATGGAAGTTGCTGACTACGCTATCGTTGGAGACCTTTACAAAGTTATCCCTGAAATCATTGCTGAATGGGACAACGCTGAAGCTCTTTACGATGCAACAACTAAATAAGATTAACTGACGATAGTTGACTTATATGAGCGAGACGCGATAGCGTCTCGCTTTTTTCGGTTTTATATTATAACTCCTGTTTTTTGTGCGTGTGTAAATGAATTGTCTGTGGTATAATATATAGACGATTAATCAGAAAATTGGGATTTGAGGTGGAAGCTTTGAAATATACTAAAAAGGATATCAAGAATGTAATAATCATAGCATTTGCATGCATTGCCTTCTATCTTGGACTGAAGAATTTTTCCATTGTGATACATGCCATAGGCTATATTTTGGGAATCGTATCACCTTTCATTCTGGGTGCTGCGCTTGCATTCATCCTGAATGTTTTAATGTCCAAAATTGAGAAGAAGCTTTTTGCTGATGCCGGACGGCTGAAAAAAGGAAAAAGAGCTGTCTCGCTTATAATGACTCTGGCAATAGTATTCGGACTGCTTGTCGTAGTAATGTCCATAATAGTACCTCAGCTGGGATCCACTATGATAGCTATCGGAAAGAAATTACCGACAGCCTATGCTGCTATGATTGCATGGATTGATTCCAATATGGGATATCTGAACAGTATAAGCGGTCTGATAGATGGACTTAATATAAGCTGGGATGAGATCATCTCCAAAATATCAGTATGGATTCAGGGGTTAGCTACTGATATGATAGATGGTGGAATCAATCTTGCAACTACAATTGTCGGTGCAATTGTAAACTTTGTAATTGGATTCATATTTGCAATATACATTCTGCTGGCAAAGGAAAAACTGGCCGGTCAGTTTAAGCAGGCAATGTATGCTTGTCTGGGAGAAAAGAGAACTGACAAAATACTGGCCGTATGTCGCCTGTCAAATAACACTTTTGCAGGATTCATTTCCGGACAGTGTCTGGAGGCATGCATTATCGGTGTAATGTTTTTTGTTGCCATGACAATTCTGAAAATGCCTTATGCAATGCTGATTTCAGTAGTAATAGCATTTACTGCACTGATTCCTATTGTAGGCTCTACTATCGGATGTGTTGTAGGTGCGCTTCTGATACTTATGGAAAATCCTATGCAGGCTGTTGTTTTCGTAGTAATGTTCCTTATTATTCAGCAGATTGAGGGTAACCTGATTTATCCTCATGTTGTGGGAGGTTCAGTAGGACTGCCTTCAATATGGGTACTTGCAGCAATTACAATAGGCGGAAACCTTATGGGCGTACTGGGGATGCTGATTTTTATTCCTTTGTGCTCTGTAATATATGCTCTGTTCAGAGTATTCGTTAAAGAACGTTTGGCAGAAAGTGAAATCGATCCTTCAAAGTGGAGTGTGACCCCTTCTGAAACGACGACTGGTGACCAGAAATAGGCGTTTTTTCCACGAAGCCCAGAGAAATGTAATTGAAAGGGCTGAAAGTATAAGTAAGCCGGAAAGAAAGTCACCGGAGCTGAGAAGAGAGCCTTGGGCTTTATGACAGGCAAAGCTTATCAGAGTCCAAAGAGGAAATACCAGAAATAATTGGATTAAGTTTGTCTTGACTGATGGGTGATGGCACTGATATAGATTGGAAATCATGGGCAGCACTGTAAACAGGCCGCCTGTGCAGAATGAGGCAAGGGCTGATGATATGTGCGGGCTGTATGACACTGCATTTGCTGATGTAAGGCATACGAATACTGCCTGCAGAAAGATGAGATAGAGGGCTGCGATGTATGCACCCTTGCGGTCACATATTATTCCGAAGGATACTGCTCCGATTCCTCCCCAGATAAGTAAAAATGGCTTGTCAAGAAAATGAACTGCACTGGAGCTCATAGCCGATACTGCCACCATTGATACAACAAAAAAAAGAAAAAGAGGCAAAGCAGGACCGTGGGAAACAGTTGCTGTGCTATTAATTTTTTCGGACTCAGTTTTTTTAAACCGGCTGAAAAAAATCCATAAAGCAGCTGTCACAGGAACCATGAAAAGAAAAGGTAATTCTTTGCTGAAAAAGAAGAGAGCAAGAAAAAGACCTGAAAATAAACCTTTTTGACCGGTATTTACCTGTTTTGTCATAAGGGGAAGCGAGAGAGCGATAAAAATAAAAAGATTATTGTTCATAGTACCTCCTAATCATATGTTACTTATATTCTTTATATTTACGAGTAGATTATTTGTGGTAAAATATTCAAAAGAGGTGAATTGTATTGAAAAGATTTTTTTGTAGAATAATGATAATAGGCATGATAGTTACTTTGCTGCTGCCAAGTCAGGCTTTTGCTGCAAAGGAAAAATCGTCGAGCACTATAACCATTGCTTTTACCCACGATATGCATTCTCATCTGGAGAAGTTTCCAAAGATTAAAACAGAGATAAAGAAGCTTAAGAAAGAAAATAAGCAGACTTTTCTGTTAGACGCAGGAGATTTTTCTATGGGAACGCCGTTCCAGACTATAAGTATGACAGACGCAAGTGAACTGTACATGATGGGACAGCTGGGATACGATGCTACAACTCTTGGAAACCACGAATTTGACTACCGTTCTTCAGGACTTGCCAAGATGATAAAGTCTGCTAAAGAAAGCGCAAGAGAGGATGCGGTTAAGAAGTATCAGTCTGAAACCGAACGTGTATGGAATGAGCAGACACTGAGATGGGATCCCGCTCCAATAGTTGAGTCAAAGCTGCAGATCAAACTGCCTGAAATTGTAGTATCAAATATTGACTGGCAGGGAACTATTAAAGAAGAATCATTGAAGACAAACGGAGTAAATCTCCGGGCAGCATTTGAAAAATATGGTGCCCATGTTGAAGAAAATGACTATATTGTCATAAAGAAGGAAAATGCCAGAATAGCAGTATTTGGTATTTTCGGAAAAGAGGCCGACGATTATGCACCGGAAAGCGGAACAAAGTTCCTGGATCCTGTAGAGACAGCAAAGGCTACAGTGGCAAAAATAAAGAAAAACGAAAAGAATATCGATCTTATCGTATGCCTGTCACACAGCGGTACCAACGCTAATAATCCAGAGAAATCAGAGGACGAGATTCTGGCAAAAGAAGTTGAAGGAATAGATCTGATTGTAAGCGGACACAGCCATACAGCACTGGATGAACCAATTATTGTAGGAAATACAGTAGTTGCATCATGTGGCCAGTATAATGACAATCTTGGCGAAGTCAGCTTTAAGAAAGTGGACGGAAAGTATGAACTGGCAGGATATGGTCTGGTAGAACTGGACGACCGGATTAAAGATGACACTTCAACTTCAGAAAAGATCAAGGATTTCAAGAAGACAGCAAGTAAAAAATACTTTGGACAGTATGGGTACAAATGGGACCAGGTGCTTGCTACAAGTGATGTCAACTTCAAAAGCATTGATGAGTTCGGAGAAGAGCAGGGAGAGGAACCTTTCGGCAATCTGATTGCTGATGCGTATGTATATGGCGTAAAGGAAGCTGAAGGTAAAGATTATGTTCCTGTGGACGTTGCAGTTGCACCGCATGGTGTAATCCGAGGAAGTTTTGATAACGGACCGATTACTGCAGCAGATGCTTTTAATGTACTGTCTCTGGGAATTGGAGAGGATGGAGTTCCCGGATATCCTCTTGTCAGCATTTATCTGACGGGGAAAGAGCTGAAAACTATTGCGGAAATAGATATTTCCGTTTCTGAACTGATGGGACCTGCAAGACTTTACTGCAGTGGACTTACATACACATACAATCCGAACAGAATTTTCCTTAACAGGGCATATGATATTAAACTTCAGGATGCTGAAGGCAACGATGTTAAGATAGAGAACAATAAGTTGTACCGGGTTGTCGGCGATCTGTACACAACTCAGATGCTTGGAACAGTTGAGAGCCTTTCATTCGGAATTCTGTCTCTTGAGCCAAAAGATAAAGATGGCAACCCTATTGAGGATTTCAGTGAACATATTATTACTCTGAAAGACGGAAGAGAGCTGAAAGAATGGTACGCACTGGCATCATATATTGACAGCTTTAAGGGTAATAAGGTTCCGGAAAAATATTCAGGAGAATTGGGCAGAAAGGTTCTTGACGACAGCAAGGGAATTCTTGCGATTATAAAGAAGCCAAATAGCATTATGAGAACACTCTGTGCCCTTATTTTACTGGTAATTGCCGTAATTATTCTGATAATTGTACTGATTGTAAAAGCAATAAGAGGTAAAAACTACGGAAGAGGAACTGTAAAGAAGAAGGACAGGATTTTTTCAAGATAATACCGGGAGCGGGAAGCAGTATGTGCATTCTCGCTCTTCTTTTTGCTGATAATGGGAGGATAGAAAAATGAAAATAAAAGATATAATCGAAGGATTCACCATAGAAAGAATAAGACCGGTCGAGGAGTTGTCAGCTGAAATGATTGAGATGACACACAAAAAGACAGGACTTCAGTTGCTGTGGCTGAAAAGAGATGAGGCAAACAAGACTTTTGGTATAGCATTTAAAACATTGCCTATAGACGATACGGGGGTTTTTCATATTCTGGAACACTCAGTTTTGGGGGGCTCAGAGCGCTATACTGTGAAAGAACCTTTTGTGGAACTGTTAAAGTGCTCTATGAACACTTTCCTGAATGCTATGACCTTTCCTGACAAAACCTTTTATCCCGTATCCAGTACTAACGAAAAGGATTTCATAAACTTGATGCGTGTCTATTTAGATGCTGTTTTCTGCCCGCTTATTTATACAAAACCGGAAATCTTCTACCAGGAGGGGTGGCATTACCACCTTGATGAAGAAGGAAAAGCAAGCTATAAAGGTGTAGTTTTTAATGAAATGAAGGGAGCCCTTGCAGGTGCTGATGAACTTGAGGAGGCTGCTCTTAACAGAGCATTATTCCCGGATTCTCCGTACAGATTCATATCGGGCGGAGACCCCGCAGCGATTCCGGACTTAAGCTATGAGCAGTTTGTCAATTGTCACAGAGAACACTACTCACCTTCAAACGGTCAGATAATACTGGATGGAGACATGGACATAGAATATGTTCTTAGAATTATCAATGAGGAATATCTGAATAAATTTACAAGAGGTCATAAAATCCCTAACCCGCAAGTGCAGGCGCCTGTAGATGGCGGCGTACAGCTTGTGGAATACGAGCTGGGAGAAGATGAAGATGAAAAGAAAAAGACAAAGGTGGCGTGGGGGCGAGTATTTGCCTGTTTTGATGAGCGGGAAAAGACTCTGGCAATGCACATTCTTGCAGATGTACTTTGTGGAAGCAACCAGTCTCTCCTCAGCAAATACGTGCTGTCAGAAGGAGTGGCTGAAGCTGTAACCATGACTGTATATGACGGAATGATGCAGGAATGGGTGAAGCTTGAGGTAGCAAATCTGGAAGAATCCCACAAAGCTTACGTTGAAAAACTGATTTTTAACCAGCTTGAAAGAATTGCTAATGACGGAATTGCTCCTGAACTTATTGAAGCTTCCATGGCAAGCATTGAATATCAGATGAGAGAAAGAGACTACGGAACGACACCTCAGGGACTGGTATTTGGGATGCAGATACTTGAAAGCTGGCTATATGGTGGAGATCCTATGGAATATCTTCAGGTTGGAAACCTGTTTGCAAACCTGAAAGAAAAGATGGCTAAAGGGTACTTTGAAGCTTTGATACGTGAAGTGCTCCTGGAAAACCCTCATAGAGCAAAGGTAATTATGGTTCCTTCCAAGACGGTAGGAGAAGTGCGCAGAGCGAAAGAAAATTTGCGCCTTGAGTCAGAAATGGCTGGCTGGGATGATTTCAGGCGTGAAGAAATTGCCCGGGCGCAGGCTTTGCTGACCCAGTGGCAGAATACACCGGACTCAGAGGAGGATCTTGCAACTATTCCAAGGCTCAGCCTGTCAGATATCAATCCTAAACCGGAGATTTATCCTACTGAAGAGGGCTGGGTTAACGGTATCAAAACTCTTTATCACAATGTCAACTGCTCAGGAATTACTAACTTTGCATTGTACTTTGATGCTGATGACCTTACTGAAGAGGAGATTTCTCAGCTTTCTTTCCTGACTGACATTCTTGGAAAAATGAAAACAGAAAAGTATTCTGAAGAGGAACTGGACAATAAAATACGTCTGTTGTTTGGAGGACTCAGTTTCTATGTTTCCACCAGCATGGTGAGAGACAATCGTGAAAAATGCAAGATAAAAATGGGTGTAGTTTTCGGAACTATGGAAAAGAATTTCCACAGGGCCTTTGAGCTTGTTATGGAAATCCTGACAAATACAATGCTTGATGATGAAACAACATCCAGAAATCTTCTGAAACAGCTTAAGACAAAAAGTTTTCAGCATATTGTAATGGCAGGCTCCGGCCTTGGAACAGGGCGAATTTCTGCACAGAACTGTGCAGCGGGGGTTTCAGGCGAATGTGCCGGTGGTTATGAATATTATAAATGGTTATCTTATCATGATGAAAACTGGGACTGGGAAAAACTGAGCAGTCAGCTGAAGACACTGATTGAACGAATTGTCTGCAGCAACCGTCTGACGCTTTCCCTGACAGGAGGAAACTATGAAATATTACATCAGGCTGTGCGCTTTGCGACAGATGCTTTGCCCTGCAACGGTTCAAGAGAAAAAATAGAGTCAGTAATAAAACCATGGGGAAAGAGACGAGAAGGAATTGTAATACCTGCAGATATCTCCTTTGCATGTGCCGGCGGCGTACTGCCTGATTTCGGAGAAAAAGGCTTCAGCGGCAGCATGAGAATTGCATCAAAGATAATTACTTTTGCCCATTTATGGAACGCAGTGCGTGTTCAGGGGGGTGCATATGGAACAGGTTTCACAATTCGCCAGGATGGTATAACCACAAGCCATTCATATCGTGACCCATCAGCAGCTTCCTCGATTAAAGCATATGGGCAGACTGCAGGATTTCTTGAAAAATTTGCAAGTCAGCCTGATGTGGATATCAGTGGATTCATTATCGGTGCAGTATCAGATGTCATGCCTCTGTCAACTCCAAGACTTAAGGGCATGAAGGCCGACGCACACTACTGGGCAGAAATTACCTATGAGTACAGAGAAAAGCTTCTGAAAGAAATGCTGGCAACAAAACCTGCAGATCTTGTTTCTCTTGCAGCTTCTATCGGCAAAGTTTACGATGACAGTGGTCTGTGCGTAGTAGGAAGTCGCCAGCAGCTTGAAGAGTGTGAACTGGATGTAATTGAAACTTTATAATTTTATAGCAAAGGAGCTGTGGCAATAGCAAAGAAGCTGTTACAATGGCTCTTTTGCACATTTTGTGCCGGTTTCAGGCATGGGACAGGCACGCGCCATGTTTGCCCTTGAAATCGCGTCAATCATGGCGCGGGCTCGGTTCAGGTGCCATGTTTGCCCTTGAAATCGCGTCAATCATGGCGCGTGGATTGGCTCAGGCGCCATGTTTGCCTCTGAAATAGCATCAATCATGGCGCGCGGATTGGCTCAGGCGCCATGTTCTCCTCTGAAATAGCATCAATCATGGCGCGCGGATTGGCTCAGGCGCCATGTTTGCCTCTGAAATAGCATCAATCATGGCGCGCGGATTGGCTCAGGCGCCATGTTTGCCTCTGAAATAGCATCAATCATGG
>JAQYNQ010000098.1 GCA_028727785.1 Eubacteriaceae bacterium
ATACGTGGGTTCGAATCCCACTATCCACCCCATATTGGGGTATCGCCAAGCGGTAAGGCAACGGATTCTGATTCCGTCATGCGCAGGTTCGAATCCTGCTACCCTAGCCAATTATTTTTGATGGGACGTCTGAGGATGTCCTGTTAGTATGGCGACATAGCCAAGTGGTAAGGCAGAGGTCTGCAAAACCTTTATTCCCCAGTTCAAATCTGGGTGTCGCCTCCATAAGACATCGGAAGTTCCGGTGTTTTTTTTTATGTAGCTAACTATATTGATTTTGATGGTATTCCATGTATGGATATGTCGGCAGAACTGAATCACGCGCCATGTTGGATGAATCACACTAGCATGGCAGTGCAACGCTAGTCCTTTCGAAGACACTATCGAAGACTTCCTTTCGCAGAAATTATTTTTATATCTTGCTTTATATTTTTAGCTAACGCGACAGCCCCGGAATATCAAGAAGAGTACCTTGCTGGCTCTTCGCGCCATGTTTGCCCTTGAAATCGCGTCAATCATGGCGCGGGCTCGGTTCAGGTGCCATGTTCTCCTCTGAAATAGCAGCAATCATGGCGCGTGGATTGGCTCAGGCGCCATGTTCGTCCCTGAAATTGAATCAAACATGGCGCGGGCTCGGCTCAGGCGCCATGTTTGCCTCTGAAATAGCATCAATCATGGCGCGCGGATTGGCTAGGTGCCATGTTTGCCTCTGAAATAGCATCAATCATGGCGCGGGCTCGGCTCAGGCGCCATGTTCTCCTCTGAAATAGCATCAATCATGGCGCGGGCTCGGTTCAAGCGCCATGTTTACTCTTGAAATCATGTCCAACATGGCACACGCCTGAAAACGGCACGAAATAAGTAAGGGGCGCCGCCCTAACGAATACTTTTCGTTAATGCGACAGCCCCTTTACTGTAGCTTCAATCTTGAGATTTTAAGAAAAATAGGGTAGAATAAGTAAATAACAATTTGGAAGGATAGAGAAAAATGGCACAGATTCTAAAAGGCGCACCGGTTGTTGAAGCGCTGAATAATAAAATGATTGAAGAAATAAGCCAGTTGAAATCTGAAGGCATAGAGCCTACTTTATGCATTTTCAGAGTCGGTGAGCGTCCCGATGATTTATCATATGAAAGAGGTGCGATGAAGCGCTGCGAGAAGGTGGGAGTCACAGTTAAAAATGTAGTTCTAAAGGAGGACGTTTCACAGGATGAATTTGACAGAACCCTAGAATCGCTTAATTGTGATGACTCGATTCACGGTATATTAATGTTCAGACCTCTTCCTGCTCAGCTGGACAATGAAAAGGCACGCCAGATGCTGAACCCTGCTAAGGACATCGACGGCTGCACAGACGGATCCCTTGCAGGAGTTTTTACCAACACAAAAGTTGGATTTCCACCATGCACAGCGCAGGCTGTAATGGAAATCCTGAAGTACTACAACATAGATATCCAGACTAAAAAAGCCGCAGTAATCGGAAGATCACTTGTAATCGGCAGACCTGTATCCATGATGCTGATGCACGAGAATGCTACTGTTGTAACATGTCATACAAAGACATTGAATCCGGCTGAAATTGCAAGCAAAGCAGATATTCTTGTAGCAGCCGCAGGCAGAATACATTCAGTGGGCGTAGAGTATACAAATCCCAAGCAGGTAATTATAGATGTGGGCATTAACTGGGATGAAGAAAAAGGCGGAATTACAGGAGACGTTGATTTTCAGACAGTTGAACCTGAAGTTAAAGCTATTACACCTGTGCCGGGAGGTGTCGGAACAGTTACTACAAGCGTACTGGTTTCACACGTGGTAGAGGCTGCAAAACGCGCTGCAGGAAAATAAAAAGGTGAAACAAAAGGGAGGTTTATATGTTCGTTGAAATGACCGTTAGTGAATTCACTTCAGTGTTAGCATCCAGGGAGTCCGTACCGGGCGGCGGAGGTGCAAGCGCTCTGATAGGCTCTATTGGCATATCACTTGGAAATATGGTTGGAGAACTGACTGTAGGAAAGAAAAAGTATGCAGATGTTGAAGATGAAATAAAGATGCTTATGGAAAAAGCAGAAAGAATAAGGGAGGATTTTCTGGCACTGATAGACGGAGATGCTGAGGTGTTTGCTCCACTGGCAAAAGCGTACAGTATACCAAAGGATGATCCTGACAGAGACTCCATTATGGAAGAGGCCCTAAACCTGGGATGTTCTGTCCCAATGGATATTATGAGAAAGTGCGGCGAAGCACTGGATGTAATAGCAGAACTTGAGAAGAAAGGTTCGCAGATTGCAATCTCAGATGCGGGCTGTGGGGCAACTGCGTGCAAAGCAGCAATGAGAGCCGCATCTTTGAATGTTTTTATTAATACAAAGATGATGAAAGATAGAGAAGCCGCAGAGCGTCTGAACAGAGAAGCAGATGAACTGCTGGATAAATACAACAGACTGGCTGATGAAATTTTCTCATCAGTTGTCGGCAAAATTCGATAAAAGTACGAGGAACTATTAATGACAGAAATATTTAAAAAAACCTTAGTTTGTGTGACCATGGCTGTTTTGATGCTGCTGACTGCATGCTCGGGAGGGTCTGCAACTCTTGAGGAAATGGTTGCAAATGATGAGGATGCGAAGGCGGTCATTGAGGCCCAGTGCAATGATGGTCAGACTGTGGAGGTGAAGGATAACAGCCTGATTTACACCTACAAGTATGAACAGGTGTATAAGACCAAAGACCTGAAAAAAGTAAAACTTGACATCACAAAGGAACTGGAAAATTCGAGACTCGAATTTCAGCAGGCAGCTGCTGCACTGAAGGAATCATCGGGGCTGGAGAAGATTGATGTGAAAATTGTGTACTTAAACGGTGACGGTGAAGAAATCTATTCAGAGGTAATTTAACATAATGGCAAGAAATACACTAAAGAAAATCATAGCGCTGATACTGATTGCTGCGGTGACAGTGTGCGGCGCCGGATGTACTAAAGAATCTAAAAAGCTAAAGGTAATTCCGGTGGAGATGCCTGTACCCACGTACTGCAATCCGCTGACCGGGGAGGCAGGTTATCAGCCATCAAAACTTTCTCAGAGAATTGTTTCTGTTGTTGTTGAGAATCATCCAGACTCAAGACCCCAATGGGCTATTGAAACCCCGGATATCACTATGGAGGCAGAAGTTGAGGGTGGAATTACGCGTATGCTCTGGCTGTACGCTGACTATAAAAATGTCCCTTCAAAGGTAGGTCCGGTAAGATCTGCCCGCCCATCATATGTGAAATTCAGCAAGTTTTTTGACGCCGTATATATTCACTGGGGAGGAAGTCACAGCAAAGACGGATACGTGGGCGGATATGACACCATAATAAATGAAGGCGTGGATGATATTGACGGAATGCTGGGTGGAAAGCTGTTTACAAGAGATTATTCCAGAGGAACTTCATCAGAGCACACAGGCGTTCTCGTGGGAGATAAGCTGGCTTCGACGCTGAAAGATAATGGTATCAGAACCACTGCAAAGAAGAATCAGAGAACTAAGCTTCTGTTTAATACTGAAGTGAAAAACGCAGGATCAAAGAAGGCTGAAAAAGTGAAGGTAACCTTCTCCAATTCTACTGATACACGAGTTTTTACATACAATACGGAAGATAAAAAATATCATACCGGAGACTGGGGAACTGATGTAAATTTCCAGAATGTGGTGGTTTTGATGGATAATACCACTTACATTACTGTGCCGTACAAAGGTTCTTACACCTCATATCTGAATTACTCATACGACAGTGGAACAGGATACTATGCATCCAATGGCACAATCCGTGAAATCAGGTGGAGTATAAAAGACGGCAAAATTAAACTGAAAAGAAAAGACGGGAAGGCTGTAAGGCTGAATCCTGGACGTTCGTATATCGGACTGGCATCAGACAATCACGGAGGAGAGGTTTCATTTTAAAAAATTCCCAAACATATTTTGAACCTGATGGTGCAAAATAAGTGAAAAGGGGGAATTGAAAAATGGATAATCAGAACAAAAACAACAACCAGAACAACAATAACAACAACAAAAACAACAATCAGAAGAACCAGAACAAGAATAACAACAAGAATCAGAACAAAAACAATAACAAGAAAGAATTCTAGTTTTATTCCGAACTAAGCAACGGAGAAAAATCTAAAGAAAAGAGAAGCAGGGAAAGCCAAATGTAATCCCTGCTTTTTCTTTTTAAAAAGTGGAAAACTTGGGTGTTTTAGTTTGATATTAGTATAGAAATATTGTATAATGGAATGAATAATAATGGGGAGGAACTGGCTTTGAACGCGGTTGGCAAATTAGGCGGATTTATAAGTGACAATCAGGAGACAATATGGGCATTGCTGGTACTTCTGGCAGTAATCCTGGTGATTGTTGTGGCCGGAAAAATAATAGTCAGTCAGCATAGAAAGTCAGCTCTGCTTGATCAGATAGATAAGACTGTAACAGAAATACATAACACCGTCGGAGAAATACAGGTCGAGCTTCATACGGCAGGGAGAAAAGAAGATGGTGGAGCCTGCGACAGTACAGAGAACAAGGGAGCGGGAGTTATTTATATTGATAACCGAAGTATCAGGCAGGAAATAGCCGGCTCTGCTGAAGAAAACGATTGTGTGCAGCAGCCTGAAGCAGTAAAAGTGGCTGTTTCCACAGTACAGCAGTCTGTAGCAGAAGTCAAACCGCACCCGGAAGATGATGGCCCGAAGGAGAAGAATCTGAAGGAGAAAGAAATATCTTCGGTTACAGCAGAGACGCTGCGCGCAGCGGAAACTGCAGCAGATGCTGAATCTCTAAATAATGCAACAGAGGAGGATGTTCAGCAGCAGAACATTAAATTTGAAAGTCTGGATTCTGCAGTATCAAGAAACGGCAGATCCTATACTATAGAAGAACTAGAAGCACGGATAAAGTAATTATTTCAGGAGGAGAAGATGTATTGCAAAGAATGTGGCAAGGCACTGGATCCAGGTGCTAAATTCTGCAGCAATTGCGGAGTAAAGGTTGAAAAAGAACCTGAACCTTTTGTGCCTGCATTTATGAAATCATACGGAATAGAACAGGAAAAGGAAACACCTGCACCGAAGCGCAAGACCTATGAGAGAGAAGTTTTCGACTGGAATCTGGACGGCTTCCCTGACCCGAACAAGAAGACAGAGGAGGTTGATTTCAACTGGTCATCAGTTCTAGAGGACAACCAGAGAAAAATCTATGGTCTGGAAAAAGGAGAAAGAGAGAGAAAACCTCTTTTTGATTCTGCAGAAATGTCCTTTGATAAGGACACGGTAGCAGCATATGAGGCGAAAACAAGAGAAAGAGAAATAGAACAGTCAAAGAAGGCTGCTGAAGAAGAAAAAGCAAGACTTCAGGCGGAAGCAAAGAGTGAGGGTGACAGAACAAAGACAGAAACTCAGGAAGAAGCTGAACGGGAATTTGAAGAACTTCTGAAGACCGTTCCCGAGTTAAATGAGTCCGAATACGAAATTCCTGACAGTCTTTTCAAAGAACCGGACGAGGGAAAATCCGAACCTGAGGAAAAGGAAGAGAGCAAACCATATCAGTCGCTGGAAGATGAGCTTTTTGCGGATATGGGTTCGCTGGCAGGAACTGAAGAACCTCCGGCAGCTACAATTGTTGCAGGAAGGAACAGAACAGATTCCAGCAATGTTGACAAATTTTACACGTTCAACCAAAAGAAGACAGAACTTCAGGCTCTTCTGGACAGAGAATATGCAAGGCTGGAAAAGCTGAACCGAACTGAAGAGGAAGAGCTTCTGAAACTTGAAGATATTCTGGAAGAGAGTAAAACGGAAGAAACAGGCCCGATCCAGACAGAGGAGGAAACCCCTGAAGAGGCTGCTGAAGAAATTCCTGAGCCGGAAATCCGGACTGTACCGGCACCTGTATATGTGGGAGTACAGCTGGCGGCTGCACCGGCAGGAGTTTATGTTGAACCGGAATTTTCTGATGTAGAGGTAGATGAAGAGGATTCATGTGTTCAGGAGCCGGCTGAGACTGTTGAACCGGTTGAAATTGCTGAACCGGTTGAAACTGCTGAAGAAGAACCCGCCGCAGTTAAGGAAGCGGAAGATTCGTTACCCAGTAAAGGTGAAGAAGTCGAAGAACGCAAGCTTACTTTTGGGGATGTCTTTAATGATGATGACGATGATTATGATGAAGATACTAAGAAAGGCGGATGCCTCAAGGTAATTGCAATTCTTTTATGCATCATAGTTGTTATTCAGCTGGCACTTATCGGTATTCAGTACTTTGCGCCTGATTCAGAGCCTGCAAAGGTTATAAACAAAGGATACAGTAAAATAATCGGAATGATTTCCGGCAAAGAAGAACCGGCAACTCCGACAGATGAAGCATCTGAACTGTCAAACATAATTAAAGCACATGCAAGTGAAAACAGAAACATCGCTTCCGTAAGGGAAGATGCAGGACTTGCTTTTGAGGCAGGCAAGGATTACGGCTTTGAGGGTTTTGATGAAACGTACCGATACGAAAACGCACCATGGTACACAGATAAAGATGATGAGGAGATTACATATCTTGATGGAATAGTGTCTACTCTTATCAGATACTATTCCGCATGGGTGGATAAAATGGATGACAACAGCGATGAAATCTATTCATACGTTGGAAGCAGATCGCCTGCGAAGGAATCGCTGGATGAGCTCAGTCGTGAAGAGGGGGTTGTTTACAGTATCGAATCTCTGGATATTGGCGAAATAAGATTTGACGGAACAGGTTTCTATGTTCTGACTAAGGTTGTTTATGTCAATAGCGAAGAGAGCGAAAAGACTGAGGAACTGCAGGTTGTAAACCTGGAACCTAATAATGAAATGATGGAAATCATGAATATTGTTATTTTATAGGAGGTAGAGAGAGTTGAGTAAAAGCCAAGGGAAAGGACAGCAAAAATTCAGCCTTGTGCTGCTGGTCCTTGTGCTGGTAGTAGGTGCATTCCTGCTGTTAGTTAATTTTATTACAGACTGGATGTGGTTCAAGGAAGTAGGATACGTAAGCGTATTCTTCACACAGCTGTTTACAGAATTGAAATTCGGTATTCCGATGTTCATTATTCTGGCGCTGTTTATTAATTTATATCTAAGACTGTTAAAGAGAGGGTATTTCAAGAAGATAACTTCTCACGAAGCAACCGATCTGAAGAAACTGAATAGAATTACATGGCTGATTTCTATTGTTTCATCGGCCATAGCATCATTCTATGCAATTTCACTACTATGGTTCAATATTCTTCAGTTTGTGAACAGTTCAGATTTTGGTATTAACGATCCGATGTTCAATCTGGACATTTCATTCTATGTGTTCAGACTGGAATTTCTGAAACAGCTGAATGAAATGCTTATTGGAGCTGTTGTTCTTGTTGTAATCATTACTGTTGTTTACTATACAGTGCTTCTGACAATGCACAGTCCTGATGTATTCCAGCAGGATGCTGAAGAACCTGAATCTGACGGTTCTGATGAAGAAGAAAGATACACAGGTGGTGAAAGTCCGTTCCAGGGTATGGGAGGAGACTTCGGAAAGGTGTTCGGAAACTTTGGCAGGAAGCAGCGTTCACATCACCGTCCGCAGCAGAGACCAAGGCATAAACAGCTTGATGATAACAATTTCCGTCAGCTGCTTAACATTGCAAGCGGACAGATTTCTGTCCTTGGAATCATCTTCTTTGTAATGATTGCAATCAACTTCCTGCTGAAACAGTTCGATTTACTGCACGCACATACAGGTGCAGTTTATGGAGCCGGATTCACAGACGTAAACATTACTTTATGGATTTACAGAATTCTGATGGTAATGGCTCTTATTGGCGCGATTACTGTTACACATCACATCAGAAAGAGAGAAGTAAGAAAGATTTTCAGAATTCCTGCACTAATGATTGTTGTGGGGGTTATAGGCGTTGGAGCTTCAATGCTTGTTCAGAACTTTATCGTTTCTCCTGACGAAATAAATAAGGAATCCAAGTATCTGGAACGTAATATAGAATACACTCAGTATGCTTATGATCTTAACGATGTTTCTGTTCAGAGCTTTGCTGCTGACAACAAGCTTACAGCGGCAGATCTAAGTGAAAATACTGAGACAATTAAAAATATTCGTATTAACGACTACGAACCTGTAAATACTTTCTATAATCAGACTCAGAGTATCAGAAAGTACTATCAGTTCAACGACGTTGACGTAGACAGATATATGGTTAACGGAAAGTATACTCAGACTTATCTGGGAACCAGAGAAATTGACGAGACAAAGATTCAGGATACATGGCTGAACAGACACCTGAAGTATACTCACGGTTACGGTGTTGCACTGTCAAGAGTAGATACTGTTACAGCAAGCGGACAGCCTGACGTAATGATTGGAAATATTCCGCCTGAATCAAATATCAATGAAATTCAGATTAAGAGACCTGAAATCTATTTCGGCGAGCTTTCCAACGACTATATAATGGTTAACACAAGTGAAGACGAATTCGACTATCCTGACGGAGATGCCAACAAGTACACCCAGTATGAAGGAAATGCGGGCATCAAGCTGACTCTGATGAATAAGCTGCTTTTCAGCATCAGAGAAGGAAGTATGAAGATTCTGGTTTCATCAAACCTGAAGAGTGACTCTAAGATTATCATTAACAGAAATGTAATGGAAAGAGTCAGAAAAATCATGCCTAGACTAAGTTATGAAAATGACCCATATACCGTTGTTGCCGACGGCAAGATTTACTGGATGGTTGATGCTTATACAACAAGCTCATACTACCCTTATTCTGAACCGTACAGCGGTGAAATGGGCGGAATCAACTACATCAGAAACTCAGTCAAGGTAGTTGTGGATGCATATAACGGAGACGTTAACTTCTATCTGGTTGACGACAAAGATCCGATTGCGAACACATTCCAGAAGATTTATCCTGATCTGTTTAAGAGCATAGACAAGATGCCTGAGGAGCTGAGAAGCCATATCAGATATCCAAATACGCTGTTTAACATTCAGGCAGGAGTTTATGGCCGTTACCACATGAACGATGTTAAGGTATTCTACCAGAACGAAGACGCCTGGGATATTGCAGACGAAATCTACGGAACTGAACAGAAGAAGATGACATCAAACTACTACATTGTTAAGCTTCCTGGCGAGCAGAGCGCAGAGTTTATTAACTCCATTCCGTTCACACCGCAGCAGAAGCAGAATATGACCGGTTTGATGGTTGCAAGAAATGACGGAGACAATTACGGCAAGCTGGTGCTGTACACTATGCCTAAGAGCAAGACTGTTTACGGTCCAATGCAGATTGAAGCACAGATTAACCAGAATACAGAAATCTCTAAGGACTTCTCACTGTGGAGTTCACAGGGTACTACTTACAAGAGAGGCAACCTGTTTGTAATTCCAATAGAATCATCGCTTCTGTATGTAGAACCGATCTATCTGGAAGCTGCAAATTCAGCTATTCCGGAAGTTAAGAGAGTTATCGTTGCATACAATGATAAGATTGCATACGAACCTACATTAGGTCAGGCTCTTGCATCCTTATTTGGCGAAGACACATCATCAGATATTACAGATGATGAAAACGGCGGCACAGATGAACCGACATCAGCTGCTGACTGGATCAAGGTTGCAAATGATGCATACGATAACGCACAGGATGCACTTAAGGATGGAGACTGGGCTGCATACGGAAAGTACATGGATCAGCTTCAGGAAGCACTTAAGAAGCTTGTATAAATTAAATTGAGCTAAAACCGGCCGGCGCCATGGCATTATGCCCTGGCGCACTGCCATTTTATAAATAACAAATATTTATGTTAAAAAAGGGAGGCAAGGATGCTGGAATACAATTTTGATAAAATGCTGTTTAGAATACCTGAGGATAAGCATTCTCCTGAGGAAATAATAAGATTACTGGATGAACACCCTGAGGTTAAGTTTGTATCGCTTGTAGGAATAGATATCGGTGGACATGATACAGACGAAAAAATACCTGTGGAACTGTTTAAGAATGACATAGAAAAGATTTTATCATCCGGAGTACAGACTGACGGATCCAGTGTTGCACTCCCTAAGATCGCAAAGTTAAATAACGCAAAGGTGGATATAATACCTGACCTGAAGGCGAACTGGTATGTGGATTACAACTTCCAGTACGAAGCCTATGATACAGGATTACCTGTGGGAACACTGAGAATCCCGTCGTTCCTTGTACATAATGATGATTTTGAGTGTGGATCAAGAGCTGTTCTCAGAGATGCACTGGAACATTTCAAGAAAGAACTCAGAAGTCAGCTCGCAGCTCATCCGTATGTATTTGACTACATTGACGGAATTGACAGTGTGGATGACATTGAAACATTTATCATTACAAGTGCAACAGAACTTGAATTCTGGGTAAAGACACCGGACGATAAGGGTGACAGAGAGCAGTTGTTCACAGCACAGACGCTGAAGGAACAGTATTGGAAGAGAACTACAGGTGATGTAAGAACTGCCCTTGAAGAAACACTGATTATTCTGGACAAATACGGTTTTGAAGTTGAAATGGGTCATAAGGAAGTTGGCGGAGTAAGAGCAAAAATGAGAAACTCCGGACATTATGATCACGTAATGGAACAGCTTGAAATCGACTGGAAATATGCAAATGCAATGCAGGCGGCAGACAATGAAAACCAGGTTAAGTATGTTGTCAGAGATATCTTTGCACAGCACGGCCTGGATGTTACATTCATGGCCAAGCCTTTTGAAGGTGTTGCAGGAAGCGGAGAGCATACACACCTTGGACTTGCTGCCAGACTGAAATCCGGCAAAGTCGTAAGCATGTTTGCGCCGAAAGATTTTACAGAGGATTACATGAATCCGCTGGGATACGGCGCACTGATGGGATTGCTGAAAAACTACGAAGTAATCAATCCGTTTGTAAGCTCAACAAGCGATGCTTTCAATCGTCTGAAACCGGGTTACGAAGCTCCTGTCTGCATAGTTACATCTTTAGGTAAGGCAGTAAATGAAACTTCGAGAAACAGAACTGTTCTTGCGGGGCTGATCAGAGATCCAAAGAATCCGCTTTCAACCAGATTCGAACTGCGTTCACCAAACCCTAAGAGCAACACATACCTTGTAATTGCCGCATCATACATGGCAATTCTTGATGGTATCAAAGCTGTTTTAGGCCAGGAAAAGGGAACAAAGGAACTGGAAAAAGCAATCTCAAAGAAACACGGCGAAGAAGTATTCTACCTTGAAAAGGACAGAGAATACAGAAGTGAGGCAAATGTTTTCGATGACTACACACAGGATGAAAGAGACCACTATTTCGGACATGCTCCTGCAACTGTATGGGAAAACATTAAGGCTTTCGAAAAATATCCTGAAAAGATGAAAATATTCTCAGAAGGAAATGTTTTCTCTGAAATTGTACTGAAGTCATACACAGCTCAGACAGTTTCACAGTGGAAAACAGAACTTCACGATCGTATAATTCCTCAGACAATGGATGTTATCAGAGGCTGCAAGAAGAGACACAGCGATAATGACTTCTCAGATTTTGATATCAAAAACTGGCTGGAGATAGATAAAATAAGACATGAACTTGCAAAGGATACAATTACAGACAAGTGTCTTCTTACAAGAACAAAGGACGCACTTGACGAAGGTGAATATGATCTGGCTTCTGACCTTCAGCTGGCTATTCTGAAAAAGGTTGCAGAACTAAATGACCTGTATGCAAGATATAAGAAGAATCTGCTGTAACAGGTAGATTACAATATAATGTTAAAAAACTATAATTATAAAAGAGGAGATAAATCTGAAATGTTAGACATTAAACGTATTAGAGAGGATTTTGAAGGCGTAAAAGAAAGAGTTGAATTCAGAGGAAAAGGCGACTTCGGAATCGAAAATGTAAAGAAACTGGACGAAGAAAGAAGAGCCGTTCTTGCAGAAGTTGAGGCAATGAAGAACAAGCAGAATGTTGTATCCAAGGAAATTCCAAAGATGAAGAAAGCCGGAGAAGACACAACTGCAATTATGGCTGAAATGAAAGAATTATCCGGAAAAATCAAGGAATTAGACGGACAGTTATCAGAAATTGAAACTAATCTTCAGGATGCACTATTAAGCATTCCAAATACACCATATAAGGAAGTACAGTTTGGAAATGACGATACTGAAAATGTGGAAATAAGAAAAATCGGAGAACCTACAGCATTCGACTTCGAGCCAAAGGCTCACTGGGATGTTGGAGAAGATCTTGATATTCTTGATTTTGAAAGAGCTGCAAAGATTTCAGGTGCAAGATTTACTGTTTACAAGGGACTAGGTGCCAGACTTGAGAGAGCTGTTATCCAGTTCATGCTTGATCTTCACACAATCGATCAGGACTATGTGGAAATTCTTCCTCCTTTCATGGTAAACCGAGCTGCTATGACAGGTACAGGTCAGCTTCCTAAGTTTGAAGAAGATATGTTCTACGTTCCTCAGAAGGACTTCTTCCTGATTCCGACTGCTGAAGTTCCTGTTACAAATCTTAGAGCAAATGAAATCATGGATGAAGCAGAACTTCCTGTTTACTATACAGCATACACTCCTTGCTTCAGAGCAGAAGCAGGTTCAGCAGGAAGAGACACAAGAGGTCTTATCAGACAGCACCAGTTCAATAAAGTTGAATTAGTAAAGTTTGTTGCTCCTGAAACATCATATGATGAGCTGGAAAAACTTACAGCTGATGCAGAAGAAGTACTTAAGATTTTAGGCCTTCCTTACAGAGTAGTAAGACTTTGCTCAGGAGACCTTGGTTTCTCATCAGCAATGACATATGATATCGAAGTATGGATGCCAAGCTATGGAAGATATGTTGAAATTTCTTCATGCAGTAACTTTGAAGACTTCCAGGCAAGAAGAGCAAACATCAGATTCAGAAGAGAAAAAGGTAAGCCAGAATTCGTTCACACACTTAACGGTTCCGGTCTTGCAGTAGGTAGAACAGTAGCAGCTATCCTGGAAAACTATCAGCAGGAAGACGGTAGTGTAATTGTTCCGGAAGCATTAAGAAAGTACATGGGAGTTGATAGAATTGTTTAAGTTACCTAAGTATATTACACCTGACTTCACACAGGAAAAGTTTGTCAATGCGCCTAATGCTACACTTGTAGGCGCACCTGTTGACAAAGCTGCTCCTGACAACTTCCACGCTACTTCTATTTATCCTGAGTATTTCAAAGTCGAAGGGAAATGGCTGCTTGCTGAAGACAGCAGAATGGACAGTGTACCTGTATATGAAAACGGGAAAATTCTTGTAAAGGAATTCAGAAACCTTAGACAGGGAGATATGGTAGTTACAGGAAGAACAGAAAACTGCGAAGACGGTATATATGTTCACGCAGACTGCTTCGAAGTCCCTGAAGCTGCTAAGCGCGCAACCTTTGCATTCAGACAGAGCAGAAGCCGAGAAACAGGTTTCAGCTATGATTACAAGCAGATTGTAGAGCTTTTAAAGCATGAAAAGGAAAATGACGGCTATGTGGTATGGGTTCTCGGACCTGCATGTTCCTTTGACGCTGAAGCGAGAAACTGCTATGCAAAGCTTATAGAAAACGGATATGTAAATGCAATTCTGGCAGGAAATGCTCTTGCAACTCATGACCTTGAAGGAGGGTTCCTAGGAACTGCTCTTGGAACTGACATTACAAATCAGATGCCTCAGCCGGACGGACATTACAATCACTTAGATACTATTAACACAATAAACAGATACGGATCAATCGCCAAGTTTATTGAGGAAGAAAAAATTAACAGCGGAATCATTAATGCATGCGTAAAGAATGGCGTTCCTTTTGTATTAAACGGCTCAATCCGTGACGACGGTCCACTTCCGGAAGTATATGAACACACTTACATCGGCCAGGATACAATCAGAAGCCATGTAAGAAAAGCCACAACTGTAATCGGTATGGCAACTGTTCTTCATACTATTGCAACCGGTAACATGACGCCGACATACAGAGTGCTTTCAGATGGAACAATCAGACCTGTATACTTCTACATGGTTGATACATCCGATTTCGCAGCAAATAAACTTGGGGACAGAGGAAGCCTTTCTGCAAAGGGGATCGTAACTAATGTTCAGGACTTCCTTATCAATGTCTGCAAAGGATTGGGATTATAGGAAATGAAAACCATAAAAAAGACATTAAGCTTCATGCTCAGCAGGCTTACTGTCACTGCGACTCTAATACTTGCTCAGATGGGATTAATAGCCTTCTATATTCTGAAGCTTACTGAATACGGGGAATGGGTTCAGTCCCTGCTTGTTTTCGGTGCACTGAGCATGGTGCTCTTTGTCGTATGGAGAGATGATAATCCGGCCTATAAAACAGGCTGGATTATGTTAATTTGTCTCTTCCCTATTCTGGGTGGAGCCATGTATTTCTTCTTCGGAAACAAGCGTCCTGCTAAATCTCTGAAAAGAAAGCTGGAGCCTCAGGAAGAGAAACACTGGAAGGACCTTGCACAGACTGCCGGTTTTGATGAAGTGGAAAACACAAGAATACGTGAAACCATGGGCTATGTGTCCAACGTATGCAAATATCCGGCGTGGAATAATACAAAGGTAGACTATTTCCCAAGCGGGGAGCGAATGTATGCGAAAATGCTTGAAGACCTGAAAAGCGCGGAAAAATTCATTTTTATCGAGTTTTTCATTATCAATAAGAGCACAATGTGGGACGGTATTTTTGAAATTCTGAAGGAAAAGGTTAAAGAGGGCGTCGAAGTCAGAATAATATATGATGACGTGGGAAGCATAAGAAATCTGCCTAAAAGATTCCTTGCGGAACTGAAAAATGCAGGCATAACCGTTCTCAACTTCAATCCGCTGAAGCCATTTGCCTCGCTGATTTACAACAACAGAGACCACAGGAAAATCGTGGTAGTTGACGGAAATGTGGCTTATTCCGGCGGGATAAACATTGCTGACGAATATATTAACGTGGAAAAAAGGTTCGGATACTGGAAGGATACAGGTATCAGAATTCAGGGAGATGCGGTGTGGAATTTCACTGTAATGTTCCTGAATATGTGGAACGCATTTAAGCATACCGAAGAAGACTATGACAGATTCAGACCTTCCACAAATGCAGAATTCCTGCGTCTGGAACAGGGCATGGTTCAACCTTATGGAGATACACCTCTTGACGATGAAAATCTGGGTGAAAATGTATATATGGAAATAATCAACTGTGCGAGGGAATACGTGTATATCTTCACGCCTTATCTTGTTATAGATAATGAAATGATGACCGCACTCACCCTGGCTGCAAAGCGTGGAGTTGATGTTCGGATTGTCACACCGGGAATTCCGGACAAAAAGCTTATATACAGGCTGACACGTTCCTACTACACACCACTGATTAATGCCGGCGTAAAGATTTACGAATTTACACCCGGATTCGTTCACGCAAAAAGCTTTATTGCAGACGATAAGGTTGGCGTGGTGGGAACAATCAACATGGATTACAGAAGTCTGTTCCTGCACTTTGAATGTGCAACTCTTATGGTTGGATGCAAGTGTCTGCAGGATCTTAAGGCTGACTGCCTGGAGACCATGGGCCGATCAAAACTTGTAGAGCTAAAAGACAAGGGAAGACGACGCGGCTTCATCGGTCTGATGATAGACAGTATTCTGCGCGTTTTGAGTCCGCTGCTGTAACAATAACCCGAAGCAAGCTTAAGCCTTGCCCCGGGTTTATTTTTAATGTTCTGTCTTAATGTCTTACCATGTACGTGAACTCATCTTGCGGAATTCTCCTACTGTTGCAACATGGGAATTAAGGCCACCGTCTACATTTAATATCTGGCCTGTTACATATTCGCTTTCGTCAGAAGCCAGGTATACACACATATGGCCGATATCTTCAGGACAGCCGTATCTGTCTACAGCGATATTGTTTAAGAATATATCTTTTAAAGCCTGTGGTACACGTGCTTCGTTTTCCGGAGTAACAATCAGACCGGGACGAACGCAGTTGCAGCGTATTCTTTCTTTTCCGTGCTGAAGAGCTGTGTACTGCGTCAGAGTGTTTACTGCAGATTTTGCACATGCATAAGCTGTAGAGCCAAGATCTCCTCCGCATGATGCCATAGATCCGATATTAATAATAGAGCCTCCGTCAGGATTATTCTGCATGTGAGGGATTACACTTTGTACAGCATAGAATGTTCCCCTAAGGTCACTCTTCATAATAGCATCCCACATTTCCAGAGTCAGTTCATCTACTCTTCCGTCTTTCAGACCTACATTAGCGGCATTGTTAACCAGAATGTCA
>JAQYNQ010000099.1 GCA_028727785.1 Eubacteriaceae bacterium
GTCCGAAGGCACTGTCTACACACAGAATTGTGTATGAGAACATTGCTCCTCCTACAGAAATGATTACTGCAAGATTAACCAGTGTTGCTCCCCATGGTCCCACAACTGCTTCTAATACTCCGCCAAGGGATGGATTTTCCAGAGCAGCAAGCTCTTCAGCAGGTAATACACCCATTGACAGGAATGAAATCAGGAAGTAAAGGGCAAACAGTGATGTGAAAGAAATAATTGTTGCCTGTCCTGCTATTTTTGTATTTCTTCCTCTTCCTGAAATTACAACTGCACCTTCTATTCCGATAAAGATCCATACTGTTGTATATACTGTACCTTTTACCTGTTCCATCAGTGACAGTTCACCTGTACCTCCAAAGTTCTGTGTGAAAGTATCCCAGCTGAAGGCACCACCTAGAATAATTGCCACGACAACAACTACTATTGGAATAATCTTCGCTATAACAACTATAGTATTGATTATTACAGCCTGATTAACACCTTTAAGTACCAATAGTGACAGTACCCATATTACAACAGTGGCAACCGCACATGAGAAAAAGTTGCTTCCGTCTCCAAACAGGCTGGAGTAGCTTCCAAGTGTACCAAACAGCAATGTGATGAAAGATAACTGTGCCAGAATAGCACTCATCCAGTAACCCCATGCTGAGTTAAATCCGATATATTCTCCGAATCCTTCTCTTGCATAGGTATATATTCCACTTGTCAGTTCTTTTTTTACTACGGACAGTTTGAAAAAGCACATTGTCAGTCCAAACATTCCCACTCCGCAGATTGCCCAGCCGATCAGTGTAGCAAGAGTATATGCTCCACTGGCAGCGAAATCGCCTGATAGGGTGTATACTCCGCTGGCCAGGGTAGTACCGATGGCAAACATGGCTAAAGGTAGTATGCCTAATGTTTTTTCCTTATTTTCCATATTGTTCCTCCTAAGGGGGTTTTTTTTATACGTCTTCTCTTTGTCTTAGAATCTTAATGATAAGCAGCTTAATCCACCGTCAAGTTTTCTGTATTCTGATGTATCAACAGTTAAAGTCTTATATCCTAAGTCCTGAACTGCCTTTAATACTGCAGGATATCCTTCAGGAACGATTACTGTATCGTTAACCCATATGCAGTTTGCTGCATAAGCTTCTTCTTCAGGAATTACAACCTTGTTGTAGCTTGCGAAATCTTCTTTGTCAACGAATTCGCCACTAACAAGCATATTATTATCTTCAAGATAGTTTACACCGGTCTTTAAATGAAGAACTTCTTCAAGTTTAACTTCTGAACATGTCATTCCGTATTTTGCAAGAATTTCTGTAAGCTGTCTGATACCTTCTTCATTAGTTCTTGCTGATCTACCTACATAGAAGTGGTCTCCGCACATCATAACGTCTCCACCTTCAAGTGTGCCGGGAGCTTTAATATATTCAATATGATCATCATCGAAGAATTTTCTTACTGCGCCGATAATTTCATCTTTTTCACCATTTCTTGATTCGGCACCTGGGTTTGTGATGATGGCACATGCTCTTGTGATAAGTGCAGGATCTTCTACGAAGCATGAATCAGGATATCTTTCGTCAGCTTCAAGTACTGTTACATCTACGTCACATTTCTTAAGTGCTTCAATGTAATCATCATGTTCTTTTAATGCCAGTTCATAGTCAGGCTTTCCTGGATATAATCCTGATGTGATGCCTTCAACCATAGCTTTACAAGGTCTTCTAACGATTACATGATTAAATTTTTTCATTGTACTATCCTCCTACATCATAATATACAATATTTATCTTTAATATATTGTATATTATATATTATATTTTATTATTGTCAATAGCTTTATTTTATAGTATTATTAATCTGTATTTTACAGAAAACAGAGGAATTGGATCTATGAACACAGATTTTAAATCACTAAAAGATCATGTTTATGATTATATAGCTTTACTTATACGCGAAGGCAGGCTTGTTGCTGAAGAGAAAATTAACGAGAACCAGATCTGCAGTGAACTTAATATCAGTCGAACACCTGTAAGAGAAGCTCTTATCCAGCTTGCCGCTGAAGATGTGATTGAAAACAGAGCCAGAAAAGGTTTTGTTGTAAAGAAAATGGATGCTGAAGATATTGCTGAACTATATGAGATTATAGGCTGTCTGGACGGCCTGGCGGCAAGCAAGGCTCTTCCTCATCTCAGCGAAAAGGATCTTAGAGATATGGCCTTCTACATTGAGACGATGAATCTTGCAATTAAGACTTCTAATTTTGAGATGTATCATGAACATCAGAATCTGTTCCATCAGATTTACATTAACAAATGTGGTAATAAGGCACTTGTCGAATGCATCGATAAATATAAGAAGAAGATTCTCAAGAAGTCTTATTTAGATGATTCAACAGGCAAAATTGCAGCGGTGCTGCAGGAGACAAACAAGGAACATCTTGAATTGCTTGAACTGTTTAAGAAGAATGACCCTGACCGGGTGTCAGAATTTCTGTCCCAGGTACACTGGAGGGCATCTAACGCTGAATATGATACAATTTAGAATAATATAATACAATACAGACTTATAGAAAAGACGGGCTCTTACGAACCCGTCTTTTCTATATAAGTCTTACTTGAAATCTTTAATTATTCGATGATTTCAGTTACAACTCCGGAACCTACTGTTCTTCCGCCTTCTCTGATAGCGAATCTTAGTCCTTCTTCGATAGCGATTGGTGTAATTAGAGAGATTTCCATTACTACGTTATCTCCAGGCATGCACATTTCTGTTCCTTCTGGTAACTGTAAGTCTCCAGTTACGTCTGTTGTTCTGAAGTAGAACTGTGGTCTGTATCCATTGAAGAATGGTGTATGTCTTCCGCCTTCTTCCTTCTTTAATACGTAAACCTGTCCCTTGAACTTTGTGTGTGGGTGAATTGTTCCCGGTTTAGCCAGTACCTGTCCTCTTTCGATTTCGTTTCTCTGTACTCCTCTTAGAAGTGCTCCTACGTTATCTCCAGTTTCTGCCTGGTCTAATATCTTTCTGAACATTTCCAGTCCAGTTACTACTACCTTTCTCTTTTCTTCTGTCAGACCGATGATTTCTACTTCTTCACCAACCTTCAGAACTCCTCTTTCTACTCTTCCTGTTGCTACTGTACCTCTTCCTGTGATTGAGAATACGTCTTCTACAGGCATCAGGAATGGCTTGTCGTTTGCTCTGTCTGGTTCTGGAATGTAGCTGTCGATTTCTTCGAACAGTTCAACAATCTTGTCTCCCCATGGTCCTTCTGGGTTTTCTAATGCACCTAGTGCGGATCCTCTGATGATTGGTGTGTCATCTCCTGGGAATTCATATTCGTCTAGAAGTTCTCTTACTTCCATTTCTACTAAGTCTAGTAATTCTTCGTCGTCAACCATGTCGCACTTGTTCAGGAATACTACGATGTATGGTACACCTACCTGTCTTGATAACAGGATGTGTTCTCTTGTCTGTGGCATTGGTCCGTCTGTTGCAGCTACTACAAGGATTGCTCCGTCCATCTGTGCAGCACCTGTGATCATGTTCTTTACATAGTCAGCGTGGCCTGGGCAGTCTACGTGAGCGTAGTGTCTGTTTGGTGTTTCATATTCAACGTGTGCAGTTGAGATAGTGATACCTCTTTCTTTTTCTTCCGGAGCCTTGTCGATCTGGTCGAATGCTACCTTTTCTCCTAACTGATATCTGTTGTAAAGAGTTGTTGTGATAGCAGCTGTAAGAGTTGTCTTACCATGGTCAACGTGACCGATTGTTCCGATATTAATATGCGGTTTTGTTCTTTCAAATTTCTGTTTTGCCATTTT
>JAQYNQ010000100.1 GCA_028727785.1 Eubacteriaceae bacterium
TATAAAAAGCAATTTCTTCTCCTCATGTGCGTGCCTCCGACGACAACAGTGGATATTATATACCTTAATTGTATTCAATTAAAGAATTTTTTATGACCTTTTTGTGAATTATCAGCTTATCTGTCTGCTATAAGCTTACATATAGGATTGCCCTGCTCAGAAAATTTAAGTTCATATTCTGTACAGACATTTCCTTCATTCATCGAAGCATCATTATGTAAATCATATGTTACAGCCTTAAGATTCCAGCCTGCCTCTTTAACCTCTTCAACCGAAAAATCAAACAAATCTCTGTTATCTGTCTTAAATTCAACTCTTCCCGATTTCTTAAGGATATTATCATATCTTGCAAAGAACTGTCTTGATGTCAGTCTTCTCTTTGCATGCCTGTCCTTTGGCCATGGGTCACTGAAGTTCAGGTAGATGCCTGCAAGTTCTCCATCCTCAAAGTAATCTCGCAGATCCTGAACAAACTCAAGAATAAAGGTAATATTGCCCAGTTCAGCATCTCTGGCCTTCTCCAGAGCTCTAAGAACAACGCTCAAAGCTCCCTCAACGGCAATATAATTGTTTTCCGGATTCCTTTCGGCATGTGCTCTGATAAACTGACCTTTTCCACATCCAAGTTCTAAGTATATCGGCCTGTCGTTGCCGAAAACCTCATGCCAGTGCCCTTTCATCTCTTTTGGATTTTCTGTAATATATGAGCTGCATTCCGCAAGCTTTTCCTCTAAATTCTTTATTCTTCTCTGTCTCATCCTCTGTATATCCTATTCTAGAGAAAAATTCTCATACAAATCACTGCTGCCAGAAATAGAAGCAGTATAAACACGGCAATATAATCTATTTTGCCAAACTTCATCTGGTGAAGTCTGGTTCTGCCTTTTCCACCTTTATAGCATCTGGCTTCCATAGCCATTGCAAGATCCTGCGCAATTCTAAAAGCACTTACAAACAGTGGTACCAATATTGGCACAAGGGCTTTTGCTCTTGCAATCAGATTTCCGCTTTCAAAGTCTGCGCCTCGTGCCTGCTGAGCCTTCATGATTTTATCAGTTTCTTCAAGAAGTGTAGGAATAAATCTTAAGGCAATCGACATCATCATTGCCAGTTCGTGGGTAGGTACGCCAATCTTTCCCAGCGGAGTCAGCAGACTTTCTATTCCATCAGTAAGATTAATGGGTTTTGTTGTAAAAGTCAGCAGAGAAGTACCAATGATCAGCATGATCAGTCTGATAGCCATAAACACCGCAGTGTAAAGCCCCTGGTCGGTGATTTTAAGAAAACCTATTCTTACGAGCACATTGCCCGGCATCATGAAGATGTTAAGGCAGAATGTAAAAATAAGAATTAACAGAATGGGCTTCATCCCTCTCATTATAAACTTAATCGGTACCTTCGATGCTGATACTACAAGTCCCAGGCATACACCGCAAACAGCAAAACCAATTAAACTGTTTACAACAAAAAGCTCTATGATAAACAGCACTGATGCTACTATTTTCAATCTGGCGTCAAGTCTGTGAATGGCTGAATCGCCGGAGTAATATTGTCCAAGTGTGATATCTCTTATCATTAAATTTATTTCCTTTGCAGATAATTAACTAATTCTTCTTCCGCCTCATCAAGGTTCAACTTGTCCGGGTTGATGTCCAGACCTCTGTGGTGCAGTTCCTGCATCAAAGCTGTTACAGGCGGAACGGCAAGACCGATCGATTTAAGCTTGTCATGCTGGGAGAAAACCTCCTTAGGTGTCCCCGATAATACCAGGTTGCCGTCACTCATAACAAGGACTTTGTCCGATAGCTTCGCAACATCGGCCATGTTATGAGACACAAAGATAATAATATTGCCGGACTCTTCATGAACTTTTTCAATAAGCTTCAGAATTTCTTTGTGTGCGCCCGGATCAAGCCCTGCGGTAGGTTCATCCAGAATCAGAACTTCAGGTTTCATGGCAATGACGCCGGCAATGGCAACTCGTCTCTTCTGCCCGCCTGACAGTTCAAATGGGGAACGGTCCTTTATTTTCTCATAGTTTAGACCAACCTGTGTAATGGCATCCTTAACACGCATTGCTATTTCTTCATCATCAAGCCCCAGGTTTTTAGGTCCAAAGGCCACATCCTTCTCAACAGTCTCCTCAAACAGCTGATACTCAGGATACTGGAAAACCAGGCCTACACGTTTCCTGATGTCTCGCATTGCTACGCCTTTTGCAGTAATATCAACTCCACCCACAACAATGCTGCCACTGCTGGGTTTAAGCAGACCGTTAAGGTGCTGCAGCATGGTGGATTTTCCTGAGCCTGTATGACCAATTACACCTACAATCTCTCCATCATTTATATCAAAACTTATGTTGTCCAGTGCAACCTGCTCGTCAGGCATGCCCTGGGAGTATATGTGTGTTAAATTTCTTACTTGTATTGACATATATAGTCTACCAATCCTTCAACGTTAATAATATTATCAGGAACATCTATACCTCTTTTTCTTAGCCTACTGGCAAGGTTAACCGCCAGTGGCAGGTCAAGGTTTGCCTTTGCCAGTAACTCTTCCTGACAAAAAACTTCCCGGGGAGTTCCGTCAATAAGAATTTCTCCTTCTTCAAGGACGACGATACGGTCAGCCCTGACAGCTTCATCCATGAAGTGTGTTATACAGACTACGGTAATACCCTCATCATGCAGTTCCTTTACAATCTGCATGATTTCATCACGTCCTTTCGGGTCAAGCATAGCAGTTGCTTCATCAAAGATAATACATTCCGGTTTCATAGCGACAACTCCTGCTATTGCAATACGCTGTTTCTGACCACCGGAAAGCATATGTGGAGATTTTTTTCTGAATCTGCCCATATTTACCGCGTCCAGGGACTTATCAACTCTAGCCCTTATTTCAATCGGATCTATGCCCAGATTTTCCGGACCGAAGGCTACATCGTCTTCTACAATTGATGAAACAAGCTGATTGTCAGGGTTCTGGAACACCATTCCTGCAGCCTGTCTCACGTCCCAAATGTGTTCAGGATCCTGAGTACTCCAGTTTTTCACATACACAGCGCCTCCTGATGGAAGCAGCAGGCCGTTCATGTTCTTTGCAAGAGTTGATTTTCCTGAACCGTTACGTCCAAGTATTGCAGTAAATGAACCTTTCTCTATCTCAAGGTTCAGATTCTTTAATACAACCTGCGATTGGTTCTGCTCTTCTCCTTCGTCAGTGTGTGAATATTCAAAAGTTAAGTTTTCAATTCGAATCATTTTTCCCATTTCTATCTCCCATTGATATTGGACATTTTATTATTTTAGCACACCGACCAATATAAGTAAAGCGTCTGTATACAAGAGTGCATGTCGCATTAACTTTTTTTATAACCGTTAGAGCGGCGCGCCATGATTGATGTCGTTTCAAAGGCAAACATGGCGCCTCGAGTTGAGCCCGCGCCATGTTGGATGCTATTTCAGAGGCAAACATGGCACCTGAACTAATCCGCGCGCCATGTTGGATGCTATTTCAGAGGCAAACATGGCATTTGACCGAACCGCGCGCCATGATTGATACTAATTCAGAGGAAAACATGGCACCTGAACCAATCCGCGCGCCATGATGGATGCTATTCCAGAGGCAAACATGGCACTTGACCGAACCGCGCGCCATGTTGGATGCTATTTCAGAGGCAAACATGGCGCCTGAACCAATCCGCGCGCCATGTTGGATGCTATTTCAGAGGCAAACATGGCACTTGACCAAGCCGCGCGCCATGATTAATGCTAATTTAGAGGCAAACATGGCACTTGACCGAATCGCACGCCATGATTGATACTAATTCAGAGGCAAACATGGCACTTGACCGAACCGCGCGCCATGTTGGATGCTATTTTAGAGGCAAACATGGCGCGAGCCAACATCAGAAAAAAATTCTGCACAGAACATAACCATAGAGACTCAATTTTCCCAGAAGAAGAGTGTGAAATACGGAATCAGAGATTCCTTTGCACACGTGTCACTCATTAGGGGGCGACCTTGGCAAGGTACTCTTCTTGATATGTCCTACATAATAAAAAAAAGGCCATGTCGCATTAGTGAACGAACCACTAATGCGACATGCCCCAATGATTTAAGGTATAAATGTGTAAGGTATTAGAACCAGGCGAGGGTTCCGTTCACAGTCATTACGATAGCTGCGATTGCCGCGATAACAAGAGCAATGCATACAACGACATCTATTGTGCTGTCAAACATCTTCTTGCCCTGCTTCTTTCTGTTATACAGATACATGATTGTTCCCGGAGCATATAACAGAGTAGCAACAAATATGTATGTAACACCTGATGCATACAATAGCCATACTCCGTAAACTGAACCGATTATTGCAAACAGCCAAGGAAGGAATCTCTTTCCGCCTTCTATTTCTTTATCCTCTCCCTTTACAACCACTTTCAGATAATAGAATGCCGAGAATACATACGGCACCATGATTGCCGATGTGGATAAAGCATAGCATGCCTGGAATGTTGCATCATTGAAGTAGATTATTACAATGAACACCTGAATGATAATAGCAGTAATAATTACAGCCCATGTAGGTGCACCATACTTGTTCTTCTTTGCCAGAACTGCAGGGAATGCTCCGCACTCTGCAGGTCCAAATGCACTGTCTACACACAGAATAGTGTATGAGAACATCGCTCCGCCTACAGAAATAATTACTGCAAGGTTAACCAGTGTAGCTCCCCATGGTCCAACTACTGCTTCCAGTACTCCTCCAAGAGATGGGTTTTCCAGAGCAGCAAGCTCTTCAGCAGGTAAT
>JAQYNQ010000101.1 GCA_028727785.1 Eubacteriaceae bacterium
AGAGGCAAACATGGCGTCTGGCCAATCCAAGCGCCATGATTGGTGCAATTTCAAGGGAGAACATGGCGCGACAGTCGAGCATGCGCCATGATTTGATGCTATTTCAAGGGAGAACATGGCGCGACAATCGAGCAAGAATCATGTATGATTTTTCAGCCTCTTTGCTTAATGTGTTCACTGTTTCACCGTCTTTCGTCTCATCAGTGAATTTAAGCAAATCCTCAATGCTGCTGTTTACCGCAAAATCAAGATTGCGAGAGGATACCGTGTCAATAAGATAGCCATCTTCTTTAATATCACAAACCAAATCAAGCAGATCAATGACAGACGCGCTCGCCAAAGCCCACGCACCCTGTGCCTGCTCACTGTACCTGCTTGAACTGTATTTGGCATACAATGGCAAAATTCCAATAACAAAAGCTACCACAATAATAACTGAAGACACAATAAACGCCTTGCGTCTTTCCTTCTTCCGGGCCTCCCTCCCGTAAAGCTGAACTGCTCCGGCAACGACAGTATCGCTCTGTAAGCTATCATTCGATAATGCATTACAATCATCAGAAGCTGACAGGTTTTCCCTAATGCTGACACCCAAAATTTCTGATAACGGCAAGAGTAATTCAGCATTTGGCAAACAGATTCCGCGTTCCCATTTACTTACTGCTTTATCTGACACCATCAACTGCTCTGCAAGAGACTTCTGCGTCATATTCTTACTTCTTTTTTTTTCAGCAATGTATTTTCCTATTTTCACCTGATCCATAATGCCTCCGATAGTATCCTGTTAATTAACTGTTATTAATTCTATGGGTTTACTGGTTATAATAATAATATAGTGTTTCGTTATACAATAATCAATAAACCTCTGGTTTACCACCGAAAATATGGCACCAAACAAAAACGAGCAGATTCGCCATCTACTCGCTTTTCATCACAATCATTTAATTTCCACCTGTCGGAATCATCCCTGCTATTCTGCCTGCAAATTCGCCTATGTTCTGGGTCTGCAAAATAACCTGTCCCGGTCCGGTAAGTTTGGTCAGGAAAAGACCTTCTCCACCCAGGAAAATATTCGCAAAACCCTTTACTGTTTCTATTTCATATTTTACAGAGCTCTGGAAAGCTACCACGTTACCGGTATCCACGTAGATTGTCTCCCCTGCTCCAAGATTCTTTACAACCTTGTTTCCATCGATTTCAAGAAATGCAGTTCCTCTTCCGCTTAAGCCCTGAAGGATGAAGCCTTCGCCTCCGAAGAATCCGGATGACAGCTTTTTCGTAAGAATTGTGTCCAGCTTTACACTGTCTTCAGCAGCAAGAAAGGCACCCTTCTGGCAAACCAGACCACCTGTCTCCTCAACTCTTACCGGCAGAATTTCGCCGGGGAATGTGGCTGAAAACGCAATGCTCGAGCCGGGTCTTCCGGCTGTATATGTAGCCATGAACATGGACTCTCCGGCAAACATACGACCAAGACCTCTGAGGACTCCACCCCTTGTGTTTGTCTCCATGCTTACACCAGCTGACATCCATGCCATTCCACCGGACTGGGTGTACATGGCCTCGCCCGCCCTGTCAAAAGTGACCTCTACAGCCGGCATAGTATTGCCTATAATCTCATACTTCATAAATTAACCTCCCTTGTTATTCCTCGTTCTGACTTATTATTGCAACAAATTCATCAAAACTTTCAAAGCCGCTGTTTATATACTCATATACGACCGGTTCCAGGAATTCGTATCTGGCAACAGGTTTAAGCCTGTCTCGAATTGAAGCTTTGGCCAGATCCTTCTCCAGCACCCAGATGTTCTCCTTGGAATAGGCCGCGCAGATAAGCTGTCTATCGGATACATAATATAGTCCAAGCACATCCTCGTTAAGTCTGTACTCCTTCTTTGCCACATGGTCATTGTGCGAATGGAATATCATAAACAGCTTTCCACCGGGATAATCGCTGATCATTGCGCCCTCTGTGAGTTTTGATAACGACCGGTCCACTGTAAAACTGTTGTCCATTGGCAAGCTGTACACATTTACAAGCTCCGGACGCGAAAGCATCATGGCAGCCTCCATGGCTGAAACTGTAAGTTGATTAACCTTTTCGTAGTCGCTGACTCTTCTGCCGGATACCGTTACTTTTGTGACAGTCAGATGATACGCGTTGTCAAACTCTACCAGGGACTCGCAGATATACTCTCCCGGTTCCCTGCCCTCATCGATTGAATTCTTGCATAAGGTTCCCATCTTAAAATCAGGAAAAAGGTCGCGGGACAAACCGGGCTTAGCTATCAGGTCAGCTCCTTCAAAATCCTTTCCAAAGCATCTCATGAGAAAATAGTTGACAGTTTCATAGTCGTTCTGAGGTCTCACGCAGATTTTTCCATTAAGAATATATCTGTCCGGCTCGGAAAGTTCGTCATCCATGTTCAGCAGAAATCCGTATTCACTGATTCCCTCAGGCATCGGCAGACGTCTTTCCCGGTTAAAATTGACAAAGTGCTTCAGTAGATGAACAGCTTCCTTCAGGTTCAGGTTCACAGGAGTGCCGCCCAGACCTCCCATCATTCCTCCGCCGATTTCATACACTCTGTGCATGTCATTTCCTTTTACGCTTTTGTAGCTCTCAAAACCGAATTCTTCCGCATCAAAATAGAAGAACTGGTGAATGCACGGATACGGCATATCTTCAAGCTCAAATCTCATATACATTGCCAGAACGCCCATCAGGCGTGTGTTGGTAACGTGACATAGCTCCAGCCTTTTTTTGCAGTCAGATATTCTTTTGGGGGTCATACCACCCTCAATAAGGGTGAATCTTTCTTTTTCCAAATCACACACTCCCGAAAACATTTTCTAGTTGATTCAAGTATATCTTATTTTTGAAAAATTTCAATATTCCTTACGCTCTAAGATGCAAAAATCCGGGTTGACAATATTATGCTGCAAAAGTATAATATATTAAGCAAATCCTTATTAAGAGTGGCTGAGGGAATAGGCCCTGTGACGCCCGGCAACCTATGTGCCTTATATGGATAGTGCGTGTGACAGACGCGTACAGCCTGTATATGGCAGAAAAGGTGCTAAATCCTACAGGACAACGGCCTGGAAGATGAGGAACGATTAAGATTATATCGAAGTCCAACCTTTTCTTTGCAGGAAAGGTTTTTTTAATGCGATTTGCAATGCAATCAGAGCCTGAACGGCTCAGTAATCAGTGTTATTAGTGCCATCTGCGGCGCATAATTAGGAAAGGGGAAGAAAATGAAAAAGCTATTCACTTCTGAATCAGTAACTGAAGGGCATCCTGACAAAATCTGCGACCAGATTTCCGACGCAATTCTTGATGCTATTCTTGAGCAGGACCCATACGGAAGAGTTGCCTGTGAAACTACAACAACTACAGGCTATGCAATGGTAATGGGCGAAATCAGCACAAGCTGCTATATAGATATTCCAAAGGTTGTAAGAAAGGTAATTACTGATATCGGATATGACAGAGCAAAATATGGTTTTGACGGTCAGACATGTGCAATCCTTACTGCAATTGACGAACAGTCTGCTGACATTGCTCTTGGAACTAACGATGAAGTAGGCGGTGCCGGAGACCAGGGAATCATGTTCGGCTATGCCTGCAATGAAACACCTGAACTGATGCCAATGCCAATCTCTCTGGCTCACAAGCTGGCGCTTCAGCTTACAAAGGTGAGAAAAGACGGCACTCTGCCTTATCTGAGACCGGACGGAAAGACTCAGGTAACCGTTGAATATGATGGAGACAAGGTTAAGAGAATCGACACAGTTCTTATTTCAACTCAGCACGATCCTGACGCAACTCAGGAACAGATTAAGGCTGATCTGATTGAAAATGTCATCAAGCCAATCATTCCTGCAGAACTTCTTGACGAGGATACTAAGTATTTTGTTAACCCAACAGGAAGATTCGTAATCGGTGGACCTCACGGAGACTCCGGTTTAACAGGAAGAAAGATTATTGTAGATACTTACGGCGGATACGCTCGCCACGGCGGTGGAGCATTCTCAGGAAAGGATCCTACAAAAGTAGACCGTTCAGCAACTTATGCTGCAAGACATGCTGCAAAGAACATCGTTGCTGCAGGCCTTGCTGACAGATGCGAAATCCAGCTGGCATACGCAATCGGTATCGCTGAACCTGTTTCAATCATGGTTGATACTTTCGGAACAGGTAAACTTCCTGATGAAGAAATTGCAGAAATCGTAAGCAAACACTTCGAGCTTACTCCTGCTGCAATTATCAGAAACCTGGATTTAAGAAGACCAATCTACAGACAGACTGCAGCATATGGTCATTTCGGAAGAACTGATGTTAAGCTTCCTTGGGAAGAACTGAACAAGGTTGATGAATTAAAGCAGTACGTAAAGTAATCTGTAGTAACATACAAGAACAATAATGACTACCGGCTCAGCCGGTAGTTTTATTATGCCCCTATAAGGGGCCTCTACCTGCAGGCGTCTCAAGACGCGTCGAAAGATTCTCCAACCGCACGTCCTCTCCCGGGAAACCTAAAGGTTTATCCTGCTCCCAGT
>JAQYNQ010000102.1 GCA_028727785.1 Eubacteriaceae bacterium
GTTAAGTCTCTCAAGCTGATTGGGACGCGGAAACGGCCTCATTTTATTGAATAATCCGTATCGGGACGTTTAAATATTTTGAGTTCTTATGGCATCGCTCTTTCTTTGAATAATTATGCATACCGATTCAAAATTATCAGCACGAACTTCCTTGATTTAACGTACAGATCGTATTCAGGAGGCTATGTCCTAAAAATAATCCATCTTGCGACATTTCTCTGACGTTTATACCGCAGGCCCCTGTGAAACAATGAGGTTTCACGGCCTATATTTTAAGAATTCATCAAAAAGGAGCATTTTCGCGTCCCAATTACAGGCCTTTTCATTTCATAGGACGTATGGTCCAATAAACATCATTATTCACTGTCTGGGCCGTCGCTGCATAGGCAACACATGGAAAACGCATAGGGCGAACCATAGATTAGCACTACCCTATACCAGGCTTCTGTGATAAAATTATTCATAGATTAAATCTGATAAAAGTGGAGGGACTAGAAAATGAACAACGAGTACAAAAGGCTGAATACGAAAGCTCGTACCTGCATGTACATAAAGAGCATAATCTGGTTCGTTATTCTTGGGGCTGCGGCAGGTGGCTCATATATTGGACTTCATAGTGTGTGGCCAAAGTTTGTAAACTATATTGTAATAGCACTGGTGATTTTAATGCTTGTTTACACCATGATTTCACCTGCTGTTCGCTACGCTGTTTACAAGTACCGGCTTACAGACGCAGAGCTTGAGGTTCGCAAAGGTTTCCTTATTATAAGTACAGAAATAATTCCGATGGAACGGCTTCACAAGATAGAAGTTTCTTCCGGACCAATCTATAGAGCTTTTGGACTGAATCAGGTAAAAGTTATCACAGCCGGAAGCGACCTGGAAATCTCATATCTGGATAAAGAGGTTGCAGAGGCTATTGCAGAGAGGTTGAAGAATCGTATAAATGAAATGGTGATTGCATCCCGAGAAGAGACATCAAAACCGGTAGAGACGCTTAACGAATCGGAGGCGATGACTGATGAAGAATAACAGATTTCGTTGTCATCCCAGTCTGATAATAGAAAATCTAGGAACTCTTATTGTCGGTATTATTGCGATTCTTGTTTTTAATGCGAATGATTTTGTGGAACTGTTTCAGGAAGCCGGCAATGCAGTTGACCTTAAAGATACAATAATCGGAGTCGGAATTCTGACATTGCTGTGCGTTGTTTTTACAGGATATCAGGTTATTATTTACCTGAAAACCTGGATTTCAATAGAAAATGACACGCTGCTTATTGAACGACTGACATTGAGGACAATAAGAAGGAACTTCAGTATAAAGAACATCTCAAATATCAATCTGGAACAGAATGTGTTTGAGCGAATCATTGGAACATGCAAAGTTAAGATTGACACAAATTCACAGAGTACAGCAAACGAAACGGACATTAAAATTGTACTGAAACTTTCCGATGCAAAAGAATTCCGCAATTACATACTGGAACAGCTGGACGGAGAAAGCAAAAACCAAAGAAAGCAGTTTGAAGGAGCTGTAGAGAGTTTTGATGTAGCGTATGCTCCGGGACATATTGCAATGCATTGCCTGTATTCCATGAGTCTGACTGTAGCTGCAATATTGATTATAACTCTGGCAGGAGGAACAGTGTGGCTGGGATACGTTATTGAGGATGGTCTGACTGTGAAGACACTGGCACCGCTTTTGGGAGGAATAATAACTGTATTATGGTTTATTGGAACATGCCTGTACAGTCTGGTTAGAGACTTCTTCCGATACTATGGATTCAGAGCAAAAAGAGTTGAGGACAGAATACTTTTATCCTATGGATTGCTTAGAAAAAGACAGTATGTGCTTCCTGTAGATAAGATTAATTCAGTCAAAGTTAAAGCACGTCTGATTTCTCGGCTTTGCAGGCGTCAGAGCGTGGAAGTTATCTGCATTGGAGTAGGGGATGAAAAAAGTGAAAACTCACTGCTGATGTTGTCGGAGAGAAAAGATGATATTCTCGGAAGATTAGCTTTGCTGCTGCCGGAATATATTATCGAGGAACCGGAAATAGAGATGAGAAGACCATGTTCACTATTTTCTGAAATATATCCGCTTATCTTTATGATTGTCGTTGAAGCTATAATTGTTGCCACAACAATTTTATATATTATTCCGGAACTTAATCTACCGGCCATCGCTTCTTCTCTAGTGGCAGCTGCGGCTGCTGTATTGATTGTGGTGTACATTGTGGCTATTGCCCTGAGAATGAAAACAGAAGGTATTCATGTAGGTGACAGCACACTGGTAGCAGTTACCGGAGCATTCACAAGAGTTGTTACCTGGGTTCCGTACAGACGTATTCAGAGTCTGGCATTTCACCAGGGTCCTTTTGCAAGGCATTTTGGATACGCCGGAGGGGAGATAAGCATTCTTGCTGCTTCTGCAAGTAGTACGCATTCACTGCCGCCGCTGGATGAAAAGCTTTACCGCAGGATACAAGAAAAAATAAGAGAATAAAAGAAACAACAAGGGGCTGTCCCATTAGTGGTTTGAACCGCTCCCTTTATGATCAACAGTGTTTTTGTTCCACTGTCTCTCATAAAGGAAGTATATCAGTTCACTAATGTGACAGCCTTCATTTTTATAGGTAATTGAGTTTCTCATGACGATGAATTTATATACATGGCACGATTTTTTTGAAACTGAAAAAAAAGCCCAAAAAACAGGCACGAATTTTTTCAAATGCTGATTCTGGCCCGGGTTTTCTCGTCATAAGGTGTGGATTTGCAATGAGAGGAATGCTTTATAAAGGAAAACAACAGTAAAAAAATGACAAATATATATTATAACCATCACATACATGTAAAATATATGTGAGTTTTCCGGTAACAGATGGGATTTCAGAGGTCGAAGGCGATGGATCAATGGATTGCGTATGTAAATATTCACGCTAGTAAATATTTATGTTTTTCGACAGCTTGTGGCTGGGCCATTTTGCGAATTTCAGAAAAATCGAAGCCAAAATCCGGGCTCTTTCTTTGGATTTCGAAAAATCGTGCCTGCTGCATGCCTGAAAGCGGCACGAAATGAGCAAAGGTGCCTGCTGCGTGCCTGAAAGCGGCACGAAATGAGCAAAGGTGCCTGCTGCGTGCCTGAAAGCGGCAAAAAATAAGTAAAGGGACGCCGCCCTAACGAATACTTTTCGTTAATGCGACAGCCCCTTTTGATTATGCGCTGTTAAATTTCTATTCATATATAGGCTCGAAGTCATCCGGACCATGTCCGCAAAGTGGACACTGGTAATCAGCAGGAAGTTCACTGCCTTCATATACGTAACTGCAGATTTTGCATCTCCAGCCAACAATCTTCTTATCTGTCGGTGCAGGCTTTGCTGCAGGCTTTGGTTTTACATTGTTCTGATAATCAGCATAAGTCAGAGGTGCATTGTCGCTGAGCTGCTGTGCGTCTTCGATTTCACCGATAAATAATGTGTGACTTCCCAGCTCGTGCTGTTCTACCACCTTGCAGCTGATTACTGCGCATGTCTGCCATCCCAGATACGGAACTCCGTTAAGATCCTTCGGCAGATCCAGGTATTCAAATTTATTCACATCTCTTCCTGACTGCATTCCGAAATGCTTGATTGTTTCAAACTTGCATGTGTCATCAAGAAGGCTGACTGTAAAGATTCCGCTTTCTTTAATCAGGTCACATGTATAGTTTGTATTAAGAACGGCAATGGCCACCCTTGTAGGTGAATTTGCCACCTGGATGCATGTGTTAGTAATGCATCCGTTTACTTTGGAGTCTGTCTTCGTTGTAAGAAGGAACACTCCGTAACTCAATTTATATAATGCTTTATTATCCATATCAATCCTTCTTTGTCAGATATCTGAAACCTTAATTATTTCTTCCAAAGCCCGTGAAGGTTGCAGTAAGCGTAAACTGCTTCCACTTCGTCATCTTCGCAGATTGCAAAGCATACCTTTGGAGCTTCGCCCGGGTTAAGAACCTTTCTCTGGTTACCCTGCTTAGTCTGAAGTGAAACCCATTCAATAAAATGTTCTTCAATCATTGGATGTTCAACTTCGCCAACATTTACAATTACCTTATTTCCTTCAACAACATATGAAGGAACGTGCTTTTCTACAGCCGCGTCAGTTGTTCCCGGTACGATTTCAGTCATTTTCTGACCGCAGCACATTACAGGAACTCCTGCATCCTTAACCTTTGCAATAATATTTCCACAGTGTTCGCAAATATAGAATTTCTGATCCATAATTCTTTCCTCCTCTATTATCAGTTATTAACTAAATAATATAGCTTTGACTACAAATTGTCAATCCGGCCATTTGGTGTTTTATATACCCGGGGGTTAATATAATTAAACAAAACTCGCAAATTTTTGTCTCCTTAACAAAAAATGATAATTTTTTAACACTTTATCATTATAAAGCAATAAAAAGGGTTGCCTTTTGATTTTGACGTGTTATACTAAAAGTTGTAATATTTTTTTTAAGGAGAACAGAGAAATGGGAAGAGTTTATAATTTTTCAGCTGGTCCGGCAGTATTACCGGAAGTAGTATTAAAAGAAGCACAAGAAGAAATGTTTGACTATCGTGGAACTGGCATGTCAGTTATGGAAATGAGTCATCGCTCTTCAGCATTCCAGCAAATTATAGACGAAGCGGAGGCTGATTTACGAGATTTGATGAACATTCCTGACAACTACAAAGTTTTGTTCCTTCAGGGAGGTGCCTCTCTTCACTTCGCATCTATTCCTATGAACCTGATGAAAAACGGCGTTGCCGATTATATCATTACAGGACAGTGGGCAAAGAAAGCATATGAAGAGGCAAAGAAGTATGGAAAGGTTAATGCCATTGCTTCATCTGCAGATGAAACTTTCACATACATTCCTGATTGTTCAGATCTTCCAATCAGTGAAGACGCAGACTATGTTTATATCTGCCAGAATAACACTATTTACGGAACAGTGTACCATGAACTTCCAAATACAAAGGGCAAAGTTCTGGTTGCAGACGTGTCTTCCTGTTTCTTATCAGAACCGATAGATGTCGAAAAATATGGTGTTATCTGGGGTGGTGTTCAGAAGAACATCGGACCTGCAGGCGTTCAGATTGTAATTATCAGAGAGGACCTTTTAAGAGAAGATCTTCCTGAATTCGTTCCAACTATGATGAACTTTAAGGTTCAGGCTGATAAAGGTTCATTATATAACACTCCTCCTTGCTACGGAATTTATATCTGCGGTAAGGTATTCAAGTGGATCAAGAACATGGGCGGACTGGAAGCAATGAAGGCTCACAATGAAAAGAAAGCTGCAATTCTGTATGATTTCTTAGACCAGAGCAAGCTGTTCAAGGGAACTGTAAGAAAAGAAGACCGCTCACTGATGAATGTACCTTTCGTAACAGGAGACAAGGACTTAGACGCAAAATTTGTTGCTGAAGCAAAGGCTGCGGGTTTTGAAAATCTGAAGGGTCACAGAACAGTAGGCGGAATGAGAGCATCAATCTACAACGCTATGCCGATTGAAGGCGTAGAAAAGCTTGTAGAATTTATGAAGAAGTTCGAAGAAGAAAACATGTAATATTAATAGAAATAGTGAGGATAGAAAAATGGTAAAATATACTTGCCTTAATCCTATCGCACAGTGTGGATTAGGATTATTTGATGATAAATACGAAAAAGTGGAAGAGTTAAAGGATGCACAGGCTGCTCTTGTAAGAAGTGCTGCCATGCATGACCTTGAACTGCCTGATACTCTGGAGGCTATTGCTCGTGCAGGTGCAGGTGTAAACAATATTCCGCTTGAAAAGTGTGCAGAAAAGGGCATAGTTGTTTTCAACACTCCGGGTGCTAACGCAAACGGTGTAAAGGAGCTTGTAATTGCAGGAATGCTGCTGGCTTCTCGTGACATTGTCGGTGGTATCGAGTGGGTTAAGGAAAACCAGGCAGATGAGAACATTGCAAAGACAACAGAAAAGGCAAAGAAGGCCTTTGCCGGTAACGAAATCAGCGGTAAGAAGCTTGGTGTTATCGGTCTTGGTGCTATTGGTGTAAAGGTGGCAAATGCTGCATGTGCACTGGGCATGAAGGTTTACGGATATGACCCGTTTGTTTCTGTTAAAGCTGCATGGTCAATGGATAAGTCAGTAAATCACGTTCTTGCTGTAGAAGATATTTACAGAGAATGTGACTACATTACAATTCATGTGCCACTAATGGACAGCACCAGAGAGATGGTAAACAAGGAAGCTATCGATATGATGAAAGATGGCGTTGTATTTCTGAACTTCTCAAGAGATTCTCTTGTTGCTGAGGATGATATGGTTGCCGCTCTTGAATCAGGCAAGGTTAAGAACTATGTTGTTGACTTCCCAAGCACAAAGACTGCAGGTAAGAAGGGATGCATTGTAATTCCTCATCTTGGAGCATCAACTGAAGAATCAGAAGACAACTGTGCTGTTATGGCAGTAGAAGAATTAATCGACTACATAGAAAACGGAAATATCAGAAACTCCGTAAACTATCCTGCATGTGATGCAGGCGTATGTACTTCTGAAGGTCGTATTGCTGTTCTTCACAAGAACATTCAGAATATGATTTCCCGTCTTGCAACTGTTGTAGGTGGTGCAGGCATCAATATTGCTCACATGACTAACAAGAGCCGTGGGGAATATGCATATTCATTATTAGATTTAGACACACCTGCAGATGAAGCAGTAGTTGAAGCATTAAATGCTGTTGAAGGCGTACTAAAAGTGAGGGTTATTAAATAATGGCAGTTATCAGACCATTTGCGGCAATCCGTCCATGTGATGAGAAGGCCCACAGAATAGCAGCGTTACCATACGATGTATATAATCGTCAGGAAGCGAAGGCAGAAGTTGAGAGAGAACCTGAATCATTCCTGAAAATTGACAGAGCCGAAACACAGTTCGATGACTCTGTTGATACATATGATCCTGAAGTATACAAAAGAGCTCATGATACTCTCTGGGAGATGGTAGATAAAGGTGATTTCGTAAGAGACAGCAAGGCGTGCTACTATATTTATGAGCTGACTATGGATGGAAGAACACAGACAGGAATCGTTGCCTGTGCATCCATCGATGACTATAAGGACGGTGTAATAAAGAAGCATGAGAATACTCGTTCTGACAAGGAACTTGACCGTATTACTCATGTAGACAAATGTAATGCACAGACAGGACCTATTTACCTTGCGTACAGAGCAAATGCTGTCATCAGAGACGTAATTGCAAAGGTAAAGGCTACCGCTCCTGTAAATGATTTCGTGGCACCTGACGGAATTTCTCACAGGGTATGGATTATCAGTGAGGATGCAGATATTGCGGCAATTCAGGGTGCATTTGATGGTATAAACGAAATATATATTGCTGACGGACATCACAGAGCAGCATCTGCTGTCAAGGTTGGCTTCAAGCGTCGTGAAGAAAATCCGGGATATGACGGAACTGAGGAGTTCAACTACTTCCTGTCAGTTTTGTTCCCTGACGAAGAACTGATGATTATGGACTACAACAGAGTTGTGAAAGACCTTAACGGTATGAGCGACGAGGAATTCCTTGGCAAAATGAAGGAACTTTTCCAGGTGAATGCTGTGGAAAGAGAAGAGAGAAAGCCAGAAAAGGCAGGAAAATTCTCTATGTTCCTCGGCGGACAGTGGTATATGTGCAGTTTTAAGGCTGAAGACGTTCCTTCTGATCCTGTGGGACGACTGGATGTGTCCCTACTGCAGAATATTCTTCTAGCGCCGGTGCTGGATATTCAGGATCCGAAAACTGATGCGAGAATTGACTTCGTTGGAGGAATCAGAGGTCTGGACGAGCTTGAAAAGAGATGCAGTGAGGACTGCCTGGCAGCATTTGCAATGTATCCGACATCTATCCATGAACTCTTTGACGTTGCTGATGCAGGTCTTTTAATGCCACCGAAATCCACATGGTTTGAACCTAAGCTGAGGAGCGGTCTGTTCATTCATGAGATATAGAAAGAGTGCAGGAAAAATTTGATAAAAAAATAACACACATTGGGCGACTTTATTTGACATAACTAAACCATAGGAGTAAAATAGTAAGTATCTTGTATACTTGCTATTTTTTGTGTAGAAAAGCATGTTGGTAGCAGGAGAGAACGATATTTTTTTTAAGGAGGAGTATGGTTATGAACACTAAGTGCAGTGCGCCTGCAGATCTTGTTGCAAAAGTACTTGAATTGTTGCCGGGCGTTGATTGTGCAGGCTACGGTGGATGTGGCAAGGCTACTTGTGCAGAATGTGCGGACGCAATCGTCAGCGAAGGCAAAGTGGCTTTATGTCCGGCTTGTAACCAGGAAGCTGTTGATGCAATTGCAGCGGCAATCGGTGCTGAGACAGCTGAAGCAAAAGATGAAATTGCATTCATCGCTTGCAGCGGAGACGCTGCAGGTAAGGCAAGACTTGCCGCTGCAGGATGCAAAAGCTGTAAGGATGCTGTTGAAGCAGGCTTCCAGCGAGGAGAATGTAAGAGCGGATGCGTAGGAATCGGCTCTTGTATCGATGTATGTAAGTTTGATGCCATGTCAGTTGCTGACGGAGATGTTTCTGTGATCAGCAGCAAATGTACAGGCTGCGGAGCTTGTGCAAACGCAAATGTGTGTCCTCAGACAATCATTCGCATGATTCCTAGAGAGGCAACAAACTTCATCCCTTGTTCCTCAAAGGAAGAAGATGACGACTTAACAAGAAAGACATGCGGTTTCGGATGTATTGCCTGTGGTGACTGCGTAAGAGCTTGTCCACAGAGCGCAATCGAAATTATTGACAACCACGCTGTTATCGACTACGACAAGTGCGTAGGCTGTGAAGCTTGTACTGTAAAATGTAAGAAAAAGATTATCGTGGATACACTTCACGATCTGACAAAGCTTAAGGAAAAGGTTGCATTTGTAAGATGCAGCGGAGGCAAGAAGCCTTCCGAGGTTTACAAATCACTTGGATACACTGACTGTCAGGCTGTAGTTGACAATGTAGACCCTAAGGAGTACGGACTGTGTACAACAGGATGTACAGGACAGGGTAACTGCACAAGAGTATGCCGTTATGGTGCAATTGAAGTTGTTGACGGAACAGCAAAGGTTGATCCTGACAAGTGCGTAGGATGTAAGGATTGTACATATGCGTGTCCTAAGGGACTGATCACTATCGTTCCTTATAAGGGAGCAAAGATGGTTCCATGTTCATCAACTGCAGACTACGAGGATAAGGCTGCTGTCTGTGACAGTGCATGCATCGCCTGCGGAGACTGTAAGGCAAACTGCCCTAACGGAGCAATTTACGCGGAAGGTGCACATGCTGTAGTTGATCCTGAAATCTGTGAAAACTGCAATGTTTGTCAGTATGTATGTTCAAGAGACATCATTAAAGAAAGAGTTGTTCCTGAGTATAACTACTTACAGAGAGAAGCTCTAAAAATCAGGGAAGGAGAGTGATTAAGGTGAGAAAATTAAAGACTATGGACGGAAACGCCGCTGCAGCTCATGTTGCTTATGCATTTTCTGAAGTTGCTGCTATCTACCCAATCACACCATCCTCACCAATGGCTGAAAATATGGACGAATGGGTTTCTCAGGATAGAGAGAATATCTTCGGCGAAAAAGTTAGAATTATTGAAATGGAATCAGAAGCAGGTGCTGCAGGTGCTGTACACGGTTCAATAACTGCCGGTGCATATACTTCAACATTTACAGCATCACAGGGATTACTTCTGATGATTCCGAACATGTATAAATTAGCAGGTGAACATACACCTACAGTATTCCACGTTGCTGCACGTGCTCTTGCAACACATGCACTGTCAATTTTCGGTGACCATTCCGACGTTATGGCTTGCCGTCAGACAGGTTTTGCTATGCTTGCATCAAACAGCGTACAGCAGGCTATGGATCTGGCTGCTGTTGCTCACCTTGCAACAATTGCAGGTAAGCTTCCAATGCTTCACTTCTTCGATGGTTTCAGAACTTCACACGAAAACCAGAAGATCGAAGTATGGGATTATGATGACCTGAAGGAAATGGTTGACTGGGATGCTGTAAAAGCATACAAGGCCGGTGTAATCCACCCTGCACACCCTCATCTGTTAGGTTCAGCAGAACAGCCTGAAACTTTCTTCCAGCACAGAGAGGCAAGCAATACAGCATACCTTGAAACTGCAGATATCGTTAACGAATATATGCAGAAGGTTAATGCAAAAATCGGAACTGATTACAAACCATTCAACTACTATGGTGCACCTGATGCAACTGAAATTATCGTAGCAATGGGTTCAGTCTGTGATGCTATCGAAGAATTAGTTGATTACTTAAACGGAAGCAAGGGCAAGAAGGTTGGTGTTCTTGAAGTTCACCTGTACAGACCTTTCTCCGTAAAATATATGCTGGACGTTATGCCTGAAACTGTTAAGAAGATTGCAGTTCTGGACAGAACAAAGGAACCTGGTGGCGTAGGCGAACCTCTGTACTTAGACGTTTGCTCAGCACTTCGCGGAACCAAATTTGAAGATTGTCTGATCGTTGGCGGACGTTACGGATTAGGTTCTAAGGATACTCAGCCGGGAGATCTGTTAGCTGTATATGAAAACCTGTGGAGTGAAAACCCTAAGAAAGAATTCACTATTTCCATCGTAGACGACGTAACAGGATTATCACTTCCTGTAACAGAAAATCCGGATGTTGCTCCTAAGGGAACTAAGGCATGCAAGTTCTGGGGTCTGGGTGCTGACGGTACAGTTGGTGCCAACAAGAACAGCGTCAAGATTATCGGTGACCACACTGACAAGAAAGTACAGGCTTACTTCCAGTACGACTCCAAGAAATCCGGTGGTGTTACTATTTCCCACTTAAGATTCGGAGATGAACCAATCAAGTCAACATACTATGTAAAGCAGGCTGACTTCGTAGCATGTCACAACTCTGCATACCTGACAAGATATGAAATGGTTGAAGACGTAAAACCGGGCGGATACTTCCTGTTAAACTGCGTATGGTCAGATGAGGAACTAGAAGAACACTTACCTGCAAAGGTTAAGAGATACATTGCCAAGAACAACATCAAGTTCTACACTTGTGACGCCGTTTCAATCGCTAAGGAAATCGGTCTGGGCGCAAGAAGAACTAACTCCGTTCTTCAGGCAGCATTCTTCAAGCTTGCAGACATTATTCCTATCGATGATGCTGTAAAGTACATGAAGGAAATGATTCAGAAGTCATACGGCAAGAAGGGTGCTAACATTGTAGCAATGAATGAAGCAGCAGTAGATGCAGGTGTAAACAACGTTCATAAGGTAGAATACCCTGCAAGCTGGGCAGATGTAGAAGACGATGCTCCGGCTGCTAAGCTGGTTGGACGTGACAAGGCTCATACAGATTATCTGAATGGTATACTTGTTCCTACAAATACATTAACAGGTGATGCTGTTCCTGTTTCAACATTCCTTGATACTGCTAACGGTATGGTTCCATCAGGTACAGCAGCATTTGAAAAGAGAGGTATTGCTACAGACGTTCCTGTATGGAACAAGGCAAACTGTATGCAGTGTAACTGGTGTTCATACGTTTGTCCTCACGGTGTAGTAAGACCATTTGTACTGGATGAAACTGAAGTTGATCCTATTAATGGAGACTACCTGGCAATGAAGGGTGTAAAGGGTAAGTTCTTTACTCTTGGTATTTCAACTCTTGACTGCACAGGCTGCGGATCATGTGCTCAGGTATGTCCTGCAAGAAAGAAAGCTCTTGAAATGGTACCTGCAGAAGACACAGTTGTTCTTCCTTCACAGGAAAAATTCAACTACTTATTCAACGAAGTAACTGAAAAAGAAGTACCGTTCAAGACTGACACTGTAAAGGGATCACAGTTCAAGCAGCCATTAATGGAATTCTCAGGCGCTTGTCCGGGATGTGGAGAATCTCCATATGCTAAGCTGATTACTCAGTTATTCGGTGACAGAATGTTCATTGCAAACGCAACAGGATGTTCATCAATCTGGGGCTGCAGTGCACCAAGCTCACCTTATACAGTAAACAAGCAGGGAAGAGGTCCTGCATGGGCTAACTCCCTATTCGAAGATAATGCTGAATTCGGTCTTGGTATGGCAACATCCATCAGAGCCCGCAGACAGGAAATGAAGTCAGCAGTTGAAAAACTTGTTGATGTTGTTGGAATTCCTGCAAGAGCATGGCTTGCTTCCATGGATGATGCTGAAGCAGCTGAAGAAACAGGTGCAATCCTTCTTGAAGCATGCGAAAAGATTGCAGATACTAACGAAACAGCTAAGTACGTAATCGAGAATAAAGATATGCTGATCAAGCCATCAATGTGGATCTTCGGTGGTGACGGATGGGCATACGACATCGGTTACGGCGGACTTGACCACGTTATCGCATCAGGCGAAAATGTAAACGTATTCGTATTCGACACAGAAGTTTACTCCAACACAGGTGGTCAGTCATCAAAGGCAACTCCTATCGGAGCAGTTGCTAAGTTCGCAGCTTCCGGTAAGGCAGTTAAGAAGAAAGACCTGGCTCAGATCGCTATGGCTTACGGATATGTATACGTAGCACAGGTTGCTATGGGTGCAAATCCGGAACAGACTCTGAAGGCAATCAGAGAAGCAGAAGCTTACGACGGACCATCACTGATTATCGCATACGCCCCTTGTATCAACCACGGCGTTAAGGCCGGCATGAACAAGGCTATGCTTGAAATGAAGAACGCAGTACGTTCAGGTTACTGGAATCTGCTAAGATACAACCCTGCTCTTGCAGCTGAAGGAAAGAATCCGCTATCAATCGACAGCGCTACTCCAACTGGAAGCTACAGAGACTTCATTATGGGCGAAGTTCGTTACAACTCATTACAGCTTAAGTTCCCAGAAAGAGCAGAAGAACTGTTCACAGCTGCGGAAGAAGTTGCTAAGGAAAGATACGAACATCTGAAAAATCAGAAGAAGAGTTTTGATAACTAAGGAAGGGGGATGTAAGCGTGAAAAGGTTTGAAGTAACTTATAAAAGAAGACTTAACGACAACATGGTGTGGCTTAAGATTTATGCTCCGCTAGTTGCAAGAAAGGCAAGACCTGGTCAGTTTATCATTCTTCGTACAGATGAATATGGTGAGAGGATTCCTCTTACTATGGCAGGTCACAATGAAGAAGACGGCACTATAGATCTTATCTATGCTGCTGTTGGCAGAACTACAATGCTTATGGACCAGTTAGAAGTAGGTGACTGTTTCGCAGATATCGTTGGTCCTTTAGGAAAGGCGACTGAAATGGATGGCCTTAAAAAGGTTTGCGTAGTAGGAGGAGGTACAGGTAATGCTTTAGCGTACCCTCTTGCTACAGGTATGCATGACCACGGCATTGAAGTTGATATGATCGAAGGATTCAGAACTAAGGATTTAGTAATTCTTGAAGATGAATTCAGAGAAGGTGTCGACAATCTTTACGTTGTAACAGACGATGGTACTTACGGTGAAAAAATGTTTACTACTGCTAAGCTTGAACAGCTTATCCAGGAAGGAAACAAGTACGATGAAATCGTAGCTGTAGGTCCTCCTATCATGATGAAATTTGTATGTGAAATCGCTGCAAAATATGACATTCCATCTGTTGCATCATTAACAGCATATATGATCGACGGTACAGGAATGTGCGGCGGATGCAGATGCAAAATCGGTGGAGAAGACAAGTTCGTATGTGTAGACGGTCCTGAATTCGATGGTGCTTTAGTAGACTGGGATGACCTTATTAAGAGATCAAACTACTACAAAGACCAGGAAGCAGAAGACAGAGCACACGTTTGCAGATTAACAGGAGGTGTTCGTTACAATGATTAATCTGGTTAGAAAACAGAATCCAATGCCTGAACAGGCTCCGGACGTTCGTAACAAGAACTTCCTGGAGGTTGCTGAAGGATATACAGAAGAAATGGCAATCAATGAAGCGATGCGCTGCTTAAACTGCCGCAAAAAGCCTTGTGTTTCAGGTTGTCCTGTAAACATTAAGATTCCTGATTTTATCGCTAAGGTTGCTGAAGGCGATTTCGAAGCAGCTTACAATATTATTTCCGAAGACAGTTCACTTCCTGCAGTATGCGGACGTGTATGTCCACAGGAAAACCAGTGCCAGGGACAGTGTGTTCACGGCAAGAAGGGCGAGCCGGTTGCTATCGGTCGTCTGGAAAGATTCGTTGCTGACTGGCATGCAGCAAACTTTGGAGATGCTGAAATTCAGCCGGTAGAATCAAATGGCCACAAGGTTGCTATTATCGGTGCAGGTCCTGCAGGTCTTGCATGTGCAGGCGATCTTGTAAACAAAGGTTACGAAGTAACTGTTTACGAAGCATTGCATAAATCCGGTGGTGTATTAGTTTATGGTATTCCGCAGTTCCGTCTTCCTAAGGAAATCGTAGCTGCTGAAGTAGCAAAACTTGAAGCTAAGGGTGTTAAGTTTGTAACAGACGCTGTAGTCGGTCGTGCAATCACAGTTGACGAACTGATGAAGGAAGAAGGTTTTGAATCTGTATTCATCGGAACAGGTGCAGGTCTTCCATCCTTCATGAACATTCCTGGTGAAAACTACATCGGAGTTTGCTCAGCAAACGAATATCTGACACGTATCAACCTTATGAAGGCTTACCTTCCTGAGTACGATACACCAATCCAGCACGCTGACAGAATCGCTATCGTTGGTGGCGGTAACGTAGCTATGGACGCTGCAAGATGCGCAAAGCGTATGGGTGCAAGTGAAGTATACGTAATTTATCGTCGTAGCTTAGAAGAGCTTCCTGCAAGAGCTGAAGAAGTTCATCACGCTATGGAAGAAGGCGTAGAATTCAAGGTTCTTAACAACCCTGTACAGATTCTAGGCGATGAAAACGGTAATGTAAGAGCTATCGAGTGCATTAAGATGGAACTGGGTGAACCTGATGCTTCAGGCAGAAGAAGACCTATTCCGGTTGAAGGTTCAAACTTCGAAATTCCTGTAGATATGGTAATCATGTCAATCGGAACTAAGCTGAACACTTTAATCTTAGATACAACTGATAAGCTGGAAGCAAATGCTAAGGGCGGTATCGGAACAGACGCTGCTGCAGCTACTAATCGTGAAGGCATCTTCGCAGGTGGGGACGCTGTAACAGGTGCTGCTACAGTTATCAAGGCTATGGGAGCAGGAAAAACTGCTGCCAAGGGAATTGATGACTACCTGAGCAATAAATAGAATATATTTTGATTTGATAACCCTGCCTTCCTGAAATTATGGAAGGCAGGGTTTTTCGCGGAGAAATATGATACAATGTCTATTGTCGCAAAATATGACAATATCGTATTAGGAGAGAATGAAATCATGATATATATTAGCCATCTGATTCCGGATGAGGAAATGAAAGAACTGGTTGAAAAGACAGGCGCAGGTGTGGAGAGCATTGACTTCTCCATTGCGTATAATCTGGACCGTTTAGATGAAACCATTAAATCCTACGAGAAAAGACTAAAGTATATAGGAACAGATGATCTGATTATTCACGGACCTTTTCTTGATTTAAACCCGATGACCTTTGATGATGATATCAGGAAAGTAACAATGAAGAGATATTCTCAGGCTCTGGAAGGGGCGAAGGCATTGGGTGCAAAGAAAATCGTCTACCACAGCTGCTTCTATCCTGACGCATACTACCTGATCGGATGGGCAGAACGTATGGCAGACTTTTACCTTGAGCTTATGGAAGAGGGACAGAATCAGAATGTGGAAGTTTTGATGGAAAATGTATTCGACAGAAAGTGGGAGCCTTTCGCAGAGGTTACAGAAAGGGTAAATCGCAGTGACTTCGGATTATGCTTTGATGCGGGACACGCTAACTGCTATTCCCATGCAACAGCTAAGGAATGGGCGGATGGACTGAGAAATCGGATTAACCACATCCATGTCCACGACAACTCGGGAGATGATGATCTTCACCTCGCTATGGGGCAGGGAACCGTTCCGTGGGAGTATATCCTGAGCTTGTTCAGCCATAGAAATGATGTGACCTATACAATAGAATGTGGCGATAAGGACAGAATATTAACTACCTTTAGACAGCTTGATGAAATCCTTGCAAAGGGTTGATTTTACAAAGATTACAAGGATTTCAACTTCAAATGAATGCTTGACAATAAAGAAAAAATGGAATAACATATTATCTAGGCAAAATGAATACAACTTTTCGCGTGTTTTTCATAGTTCATTGCGATGATATGAGAATAATAGGGAAGCAGGTGGGAGTCCTGCGCGGTCCCGCCGCTGTATATGACGAGTTCGACTATGTGCTAGGGTGCTTTGACTGATAAAGCATCGTGATGCGTCCATTGTTTAACGAGAAGGATTGTAGTTGAATTATGACTCTAAGCCAGAAGACCTGCACGTGATTATATTGTGGAACTACTCTGACGGTGCATTAGGGTGAAGCAATGGAAAACAATGTATGAC
>JAQYNQ010000103.1 GCA_028727785.1 Eubacteriaceae bacterium
TCACATGCACGTGATTAGGATGATACGTGTCTGGAATTTTTTCCCTGATGATTTTATTAATAAAACACGCTTCTCCTTACAAATTTTTCCATTCCAAAAGGTTTCGCAAAAAAAACCTGGGCCAGAATTAGTATCTTACAAAAAACGTGCCTGTTTTTTGGGCTCTTTTCTGCAATTCCAGAAAATCGTGCCATGTATATAAATTCACAGGCATCCCATCCCATCAAAACCCACAGAAATTTGTGTCAGCCTGAATTATGTTATGTGAAACGGCCGCTTTAGCCGAGTTTGAACTGATTGGGACGCGAAAATGGCCTGGTATTTCAAAACTATTTGGTTTGGGACGCTTCAGCCTTATCTGCTCTGATGTCATGGGACAGTATATGAATTTATATACGTAATAAATTATTTTTATTGCACAGTTTTTCCTGAATTCACCATCAAAACCTTTGAATGGCGGTTTTCTTTTGAATGTCGTTTAAACGAAAGCATAATAGATCCGCTGTTTGAAGATGGATTCACATCATCAGCAGCAACGGGCTGTGAAACCATGAAGTTTCACGGCCCATTTCCATAATAATAATCTAGCCGGGACATTTTGGTGGCCCAAATACAGAATAACGCGCTTCATCGGGCGCCTAAACAATATTCACTCATTATTCATGGTGCCTGGCCGCCTCAAGGAGCGGAGCTCGAACCTCATGGCGCCGGGCCGCCTCAAGGAGCGGAGCTCGACCCATGATGAGCAGAGCTCGAGCTCAGCTCGATGCAATTGCAATGCTCGATGCGACTAGTGGCAGATTAAAAGCATTGACATTGCAAACGTGCGTTAGATATAATGAAGTAATAACCGCAAAGATAAAAACGCAACGTGTGCACAAGCATGCCAGAGCCGGTAGGTAGCCCGGCCGTCACGGTTTTTTTTGAGGATCCATTCTGGGTTGCAGTTTTTCAGCGATACGAAAATGGAAAGCTGTCAGTAGCAAAAGTGACACTGGGTGCGGAACCAAAAAACTCCGAACTGTACGAATTATTTCTGAAAAACTATTACAGCCTGCAGTTCAGCCCGGCTGTGGATGTCGTTGTAAAAGAAGCAAAGAAGAATTCGAAGAGAATTCAGCGAGAAATCCGAAAGGCAATGGATACGCCCGGTGTCGGCACCAAATCTCAGCAAGCTTTACAACTACAGCGAGAACAAAACAAACAGGAGCGCAAGGCCCGCAGCCGCGATGCGAAGCAGGCTGAGGCTCAGCGCAGGTTTGAACTGAAACAGCAAAAAAGAAAGAATAAGCACAGGGGCAGATGATGCCCCTGACGCTTATTTCAACGACACATTACAGAAAAGAAGAAAAGGAAAATTGAAATATGATTTTTGAGACAGAGAGATTAATTCTTCGTCCGTGGACAGAAGAAGATGCAGAAAGCTTATTCGAGTATGCCAGTGATCCTGCCGTTGGCCCGATTGCAGGATGGCCCGTACATACAAGCGTAGAAAACAGCAGAGAAATCATCCAACAGGTTTTGATGGCGGAAGAAACCTACGCAGTGTGTCTGAAAGAGGACAACCGTGCAATCGGAAGCATTGGATTGATCCCACCGGCACAGTCACACGCAGAGACAAGCGAAGATGAAATGGAAATCGGTTACTGGATCGGAGTTCCGTTCTGGGGAAAGGGCTTGATTCCCGAGGCTGTGAGGAAGATGCAGGAGCACGCGTTCCTTGACCTTGGATGCAGTGCCATGTGGTGCGGCTATTATGACGGCAACGAAAAATCGAGAAGATGTCAGGAAAAATGCGGTTTTGTTTACCACCACACAGAGGAAAACAAAGCTTGCGAACTCATGGGAGATGTGAGAACTGAGCATTTTACAAAACTTACAAGAGAGGGATGGCTAGATGAATGGCAGGCCGCTCGAGGACAGGGGGATAAAGGAAAAATGATTATAAGAAAAGCAACAGCTGACGATATAGATGAAGTGGAGAAAATATACGATGCAGTCCATACAAAGGAAGAAAATGGCGAGCAGACCATAGGCTGGGCCCGCGGAGTATATCCGGTGCGTGGTACAGCCGAATCAGCACTGAAGAGAAACGAGCTGTTCGTGCTGGAAGATGAAGGCAGAGTCTACGGGGCCGCCATAATTAACAAAACCCAGGTGGACTGTTATGCTGAAGGTAAATGGGAATATGATGCTCCTGAAAGTCAGGTCTGCGTATTGCATACACTGGTTGTTTCTCCTGAAGCAGCGGGTAGAGGCTATGGCAAGGCTTTCGTAGAGTACTATGAAAAATATGCGCTAGAGAATGGCTGCTGTGAACTTAGAATGGACACAAACGCAAGAAATAAAGTGGCCAGAGCAATGTATAAAAAACTGGGATATAAGGAAATCGGAATTGTACCTACTGTTTTCAATGGAATATCGGGAGTGAACCTGGTGCTCCTTGAGAAATATCAGGGCGAAAAAACTGCGGAGCAATAAGACTGGCGGAGCAATAAGACTGGCGGAGCAGCAAGACCGGAGGAGCAGTAAGAACAGCGGAGCAGCAAGACCGGCGGAGCAGTAGGACTGGTGGAGCAGCAAGACTGGCGGAGCAGTAAGAGCAATAGAAAAGACCGTACGAATAAAGACCGCACGAATTAAGAAGTCCGATAAGTGTTACATCTCTATTCTGTGGGGAAAATTGAAAATGCCGTGATAAATAAGGCTATTGACTATATATTTGAAAATATTGATGAAGACATCACGGTGGAAGATGTTGCAAGGCACTGCTCCTATTCGAAATATCATGTTATGAGGATGTTCAAGGAGCACACTGATGAAGCGCTGTATCAGTTTATCAAAAGGACGCGAATAGAGCGCAGCGCCTGGAGGCTGAAAGTCGAAAAGGACAAGAGCATTACTGAAATCGGTGTTGACTACGGGTATTCCGCGTCAAATTTTGCAACGGTTTTTAAGAAGCACATGAACATTACGCCTAAGTATTTCAGGGACGTCAGTGAAAAGATCGCGGAGGAAAGCTCTTTTTCTTACGGAATTTCCATTGAGGAGCTGGAGAAGAAAGAGGACCTCATAACCATTGAGGAACTAGGCAGTTTTTTTGTCATTTACGAGCGGAAGCGAGGAAACTATCATGATTTGCCGGAGGAATGGTGCAGGTTTATAAAAAAGTATGAGCACTTATCTTCGACCGAAACCCTGTATCTGGAATCCACAGTAGACGATCCTACGATTACAGATGAAAACAGCTGCATGTATGAGCTTTGTCAGACGATTGCCCCGGGTCACCCTGCCCTGGCGGAGAATCCGGACATCCTGACACACACCTTTGAAGGCGGCAAATACGCGGTTTATCACTACAAAGGTTTTCCGCAGCTGCTGTTCATGGTATACCAGGAGGCTTTCTGCAGATGGCTCGCCAGAACGGGAAACCGTATCGATGAAAGACCTGTTTTCGATATTTACAGAAGGGTGGAGGAAAGCGGCTATATGGAAATTGACATCTGCTTCCCTCTTAAGTAATTCTTTATAGATTTATGCTTTTCTTTATTGCATCAAAACTCACTGAGCTGATTGCATGCTCCATGCGGCATGCATCAGCGTTTGCTGTCGACTCATCCACTCCCAGGCTGATCAGCCACTTTGCAAACCATTCGTGACGCTCATAAATAGACATGGCGATAGATTTACCTGTTTCTGTCAGGTTGATATACCCATGGCTTTCTACGGTGATATATTCTTTTGCTTTCAGGTTTTTCAGTGCTGCACTGACACTTGATTTGCTATAGTTCAACTCAGCAACAATGTCCACAGCACGAACAACGGGAAGCCTCTTGCTAAGTATTAAAATAGTTTCCAGATAATCTTCAACAGACATATTTGTTACTCCCATAATATGGCACCTCTCTTTTCATTCTAGTAATAACATACCATATTCCCCTGAGAAATGGAACAAAATTCGTTAGGGATAGGGACAGACATTTCAGAGATCAGGAAGACCAGGAAGATCAGGAAGAAAGTTCTTGACAACGAACTTCAGTCAGGTTAATATAACTATGTTACTTTAGTTCGTAATGACGAACTAAAGTAATGATTATAGAACTAACTTGTGAAACTAATGTGTGAGATGTATGGAAGGAGGCGCTTTATGCCATTAGTAGAGGCTGAACTGGATAGAGAGTATGACATCAGAGAGATTACAAGCGAGGACGCTGATCTGGTTAAATTCCTGTTTTCTCTGGGATGCTATTCAGGGGAGAAAATAACTGTGTTAAACAGAAAGAAAAACAACCTTGTTATATTCGTCAAGGATGCTCGGTACAACATAGATATGGATTTGGCTAAAGCAATACTAATCTAATGAAGATATGGGGTAACAAGGCATCTGAATAGGCCAAGTGCCATGTTCCATATCATTTTAGGCGGAAACATGGCGCGTAGACTGAGGAGGCGCCATGATCGATGCAGATTCAAGGGCAAACATGGCGCGTGAGACTAGGGAGGCGCCATGTTGGATGGTAATTCAAGGGGAAACATGGCGCGGAGATTGAGGAGGTGCCATGTTGGATGGAAATTCAAGGGGAAACATGGCGCGGAGACTGAGGAGGCGCCATGTTGGATGCAAATTCAAGTGGAAACATGGCGCGTGAGACTGAGTAGGCGCCATGT
>JAQYNQ010000104.1 GCA_028727785.1 Eubacteriaceae bacterium
CATAAAAAACCTCGAGGAATTATTCCCCGAGGTTTTTTAATGGAAATTATATTGCAAGTTTATGATTGCTATATATTATGCAGCTTCTCTGCTTTCTGCCTTCTTCTTTAACTGAACCTGTGGTTCTCTTGGCATCTTGAACAGAGGAATGAACTTGTCTGCTCCTGTCAGAGTTAACAGTAACAGTGATGCAACTGCGATCATTGCCATGAAGTTGAACTTGATGAAGTCTGTGTTAGCAAATTCGTAAAGTGGGAATACGTTTGCAGCGATTCCTACATAGAATCCAAGGTATACGTGCCATGGAATCAGCTGTGATCCGAATACACCCATAGCGTCTCCGAATGTAGCGTTTCTTAGAGCTAGCTTATACATGTCTTCTTCTGAACCTTCAACGTTTTCTTCTGTGATGCCCTTGATAATAGGTCCAACTGTAACGATCTGTGCCATTTCGTCAGAAAGGATTGCGTTACCTGCCACACAAAGAAGTCCGTTGCAGAACATAAGCTGTCTTACGTTTCTTGAAATCATTACAATCAGCTTTGCAAGCGGTTCGAATGCTTTCATTTCGCCCATGATTCCGCCGAATGCAGCAACCCACATCATCATTACTACTACCCATGAACCTGCATCTGCGAATCCGTCCATGCACATGTCTACGTAATCCTGAAGTCCTGCAAAGTGCTGAGTTCCGTCCTCGCCAGCACCGAAGAATGTAGTAGTTCCTGCAAATAATCCGAAGATGTAAGCGGAAACGATACCGGAACCGATACAAGCAAATGTGTTAACGCCCATAATTGCTAATGCGATTACGATGATCAGAGGAATAATCATGTATAGAGGAACGCCGTTCTGAACCTGAGTCAGAAGATCTACTGCAGCTGGTCTTTCTTCCAGTAAGTAGTCAATAGCGCTCTGAGGGATTCTGTCCATTACGCCTGCAGCAGAAGCTGTTTCGCTAGGAAGACCCATTATAGTACCGGCAACGATGAATGCAACAGCAGCTAAAACTAAGCATGCCCCTGACCAAACACCCTGTGTTCTGATTCTGTCTACTACCTGTACTCCCTGGATACCGGAAGATACGATTGTAGTATCTGAGATAAGACCGATGTTGTCACCGAAGCAAGCACCACCTGCGATAGCACAAGTAGTAAGAAGAAGGCTTCCTGTTTCGACGCAGTTAGGGTCAACAATGTTTACTAACCATAAGAAGATAGGTGCACATGCTGCGAATGTTCCCCATGATGTACCTGTTGCAACGGACAGAATTGCGGTTACGCAAAGTCCGATAACAGCTGTAGTCTTAGCTGTAACACCAAGGCTCAGTGCCAGGTTTACAACGGATGCTCCTACACCTGTTGACATGAATGCACTTGCCATAGCATAGGCAAACATCAGAATGAAAAGTGCAACAGTGATATTGCTTACACTCTTAGTAGCAGCTGTGACACACTGCTGGAATTTGATGCCATCAGTTAAGCGCGCAATAACAACAGCCGCAATTGCAGCTACCGGCGCAGCAACCAGAGCATCCTGTCCGGAAATCATTAAACCTGCCAGAACGATTACCGGAATGAACTTGATAATTGCTTTCATGATTGAGTTTTCTCCTTTTTAAATAATAAATGCAAATATTTCCATTGGCTCAAAATTTAGTGAGTCATGACTTAAAGTATATTGGTTTAGTAAGAGTATGTCAACCTGAAATTTGACACTTTTTTTGAATTTGAACACTTTTTCAAAAAACATTGTCGAACAGCACTAAGTATTTCATTTTACTTTGTTTTTATGTATAATAAGCTAAAAGACAATGATTATTTAAGGAAGGATTATTGACATGTCAAAAGATTTTACACGTACTCCTATCATCAGTGACATGGAGCAATGCAAAGAAATTCTCTGGATCAATCCTCGCGGAGGAGAGCACAGTGAGCTGCCTTTTTCCATGGCAGACATTAACGATGCAGAAAGCAGGTTAAAGCGCTTCGCACCGTATATTATGGCTGCATTCCCGGAAACAGAGGCTACACAGGGGATTATTGAATCACCGCTTAAAGAAATTCCGAATATGAAAGTTAAGATGGAGGAAGATGCCGGCATCAGTCTTCCCGGAAGACTGTTTCTGAAATGTGACAGTCATCTTGCAGTTTCGGGTTCCATTAAGGCAAGAGGCGGAATCTATGAAGTTTTAAAGTTCGCAGAAAAAGTCGCTATGGATGCAGGAATGCTGACAGCTGAGGACGACTATTCAATCCTTATTGAAGACAGCTTCAAAGAGCTTTTCTCAAAATACAGTGTCGCTGTAGGTTCAACGGGGAATCTGGGCCTTTCAATCGGAATAATCAGCGCCAAGCTGGGATTCAAGGTAACTGTTCATATGTCTGCTGATGCCAGACAATGGAAAAAGGATCTGCTCAGATCCAGAGGCGTAACAGTAGTAGAGTATGAAGATGATTATCAGAAAGCTGTTGCAGAAGGAAGAAAAGAAGCTGCCAAAGATCCGTTCTGTCACTTTGTTGACGATGAAGGTTCAAGCGACCTGTTCCTCGGTTATTCTGTTGCAGCAAAGAGGATTGTTTCTCAGTTTGAAGAAAATGGCATTCTATGTGATGAAAATCATCCTGTTTTCGTTTATATTCCTTGCGGTGTAGGCGGTGCTCCCGGTGGAGTTACATTTGGCCTGAAGGAAGTTTTTGGCGAGAACATACATATAATGTTTGCAGAACCTACCCATGCCCCTTGCATGACTCTTGGACTGATTACAGGACTTCATGATGAAATCTGTGTTGCAGATATCGGTCTGGATGGAAAGACCGCTGCTGACGGTCTTGCAGTTGGTCGTGCCTCACGTCTGGTTGGCTCAATTATGGAGACACTCCTTGACGGCTGCTACACCATGGAAGACCACAATCTGTATCCTTATCTGTCCAAGCTGGCAGATTCCGAAGACATCTTTATCGAGCCGTCTGCCTGTGCAAGCTTCTCCGGTCCTCTTCAGTTTATGAACAGTGAAGAATACATTGCAAAGCATAATCTGGCAGACAAACTGGAAAACAGTACTCATATCCTTTGGGCTACAGGCGGAAGTATGGTTCCAAAAGAAGAAATGGAAAGCTATCTGAAAGCTTCCCATTAAATATCAATATTCTAATAATATCCTTTTAGCGAAGGCTGCGGCCTTCTCTTCAATATCAGGTATTTCATTTATGCTGCCGGGAGTATTGGCTGTTGCAAGAAGCACAAAGTCACCGGGCAGCATAAAGTTTTTGTTAAGGTTTATTGCGCCCATAATCTGCTTTGCAACCAGGTCACCTCCACTGTATCCTGATACTACAATTGCATACATTCTCTTTTTACTGAAATCATTAGTTCTGAATAAGGCGGTCAGTCTATTGATTACAGCCATAATGTCCGCACTTACCGAATCGTTGTAGTTAGGACAGATGAAAACAATAATGTCGCATTTCAGCACTGCAGGATACACTTTTTCAACCATGTGTCCGCCGTAGAAGCAGGTTCCTTTTTCACCGTGGTGAAGGCACTGCTCGAATTTGCAGCCCCGGCAGTCCCATATTTCTCCGTTGCGTATCTGAATTTCTTCAATTTCAGCCTTTCCTTCAAGGTTTTCTCTTACCATTGACCACAGTGCCAGGCTGTTGGAGGTTTTTCTGCTGCTTGCATGAATCGCAAGAATGCGGGGCATTTTAATCAGGTAATCACTGATTTCAAAATTCCTGACTCTTGTAATCAGATCGTCGCAGCTCCTTTTATATGCTTCGAGATTAGATCTTGCATTCATATTCTGGGCTATAATATCAAAGTTTCGGAGATTGCCTGTAGCCTCCACAAAAGGTTTCCCCGGAAGAATTCCACCGGCTCTAGACATTGCAAAGGCAAGTTGTCTGCCTGCATCCTTAGTGTAAAGCTCGCCTTTCCCGTCAACAATTATTCCGCATACTACCCCTTCAAGAGGCTTTTCATCTTCCATGTAACGCAATTCTCTGATGAATCGTTCCATGTCTTCGTTAAGTCCGAATTCATCCAGCTCAACGGCGATAATAAGCTGAGCAAAGGATTCATCTCCTTCGATTAAGTCAATTACCCCTTCTGCATCAGTAATTGTTCCGTTCTGGCGCATCTCAATTCGGTCTTTAATGGTTCCGATGCATTCTGCCAGCCTGGAGTCAAGAAAGTTCTCCATGTCCAGGAAGCATCCGATAATCAATCTGCCTTTACACATCATTCTTTCCTTTCTGCAGCCTTAGAGGGCTCTAAGGTTTTCGTAGGCATATTTTATTCTGTCAAAGAGTTTCTCTGGAAGTCCCTGATTTTCAAACTCGATTCTGTCACCGCAGATTCTGTTCCTGATGCCGAGGAAGGCCCCGTCACCACTTCGGCCCATCCACAGAGAACTGTAATTCCACTCGCCCTTTAATGTTGCCAGCAGTGAAAATGCACCTGAAGAAATTGCCGGAGCAATGAAAGGTTTGAAGCCCAGTTCTCTCACCTTCAGATTGCTTTCTGTTGTCAGCTTAGTCAGCTCGCGGCTAATTTCATCATCGTAGCAGGAAATGCTGTTTGCAACTACAAGATCTGCACCATGTGGGCCGAATACTCTGCCATCATCCAGATACGATGCAAATCTGTCATCTTTTTTTGCATGATACACAGCTCTTCTGTTCATTACTCCAAGGCCATATCCCTTTACCTGACCCGGCTTCAGCCCTGACGACAAGAGAGCTGCCTTGCATAACGGATCCACAGGGTCAGACACTACTGCAAATATTCCCTGGAAATCAGCTTTCTCTGCCAGTTTCCCATAATACTCCACAATTTCTCTGTTGGCATCAAGCTGCATCATGCGCACATCCCCCGCAGTTCCTATCCTGGGAACCCCCCTGCTTGCACAGAACACAAACATATCGCAGTCAAACAGCTCATCCTCAGGAACTACCTCCACTACCGGCAAATCGTCGCTGAAAGGCATTCCTATCTGATTCATTTCTATTTCATAGCGAGACGCAACTTTTGGATCAACATCGAAGATTCCTATTCTGTCTATGACCGGTGCACCCATAAGCTTCAATCCCAGAAGAAGGTTTGCACCTACATCCCCCAGGGCAAGAAGATTCACTCTGTTTCCTGTCTCTTTTAGAGGCTTAGGCAGAATAAGCTCTTCCATATTCTCATACAATTCTGTTACATTTTTTATACTCATTTAAACAGTTCCTTTATTCTTATCAGCTGTTCTATATCTCTTTCCACGTGAGTTGACGGAGCAATGCTCTCGTCACTTATGAGATGTCTGCCCACTTCAATAATCTTTGGAGATGTGACAACCTCTCCCAGCCTTTTGAGGGTCAGCTTCTTCTCGAACACGTTTTGATACTCTTCTTCCAGAACACGGAGAATATCCCTTGCATTTGTAAGGCAGGTCATGGAGTAGTCGTACATGCTGCTGCCTGACAGCGGACCCATAAAGGTAGGCACGGCATACGGCATAATCATGTTCATTGCCGGAATCGCCTTTTTGTCATTAACATTTTCAGCAGGATCCTTGATGCTGTCGCCGCCCAGATATGGATAGAGAGAATTTTCATCCAGCCACATTCTGATATTCGGTACATAGTATGCGCTGTCCACCTTGCGTTTTTTCACAGTCATAAGGTCTTTTCCTCTTCCGGTCAAAACCCCCACAACTGTATCAGCAACATTTACATCGTGTTCTTTCAGAATAGGGTCAATTTTATTCATTCTATATCCCTTGTAAAGCAGATCATCCACCAGAATTACCGGGCGGTTGAAGGATTTAATCATCTTGACCTGATCTGCAATAGGAGAATAATTTCTGCTCTCCTCAACGGTGAAGTTTGTGATTTCTCTGTTGTAGTATTTTTCTGTATGAAGAGACTTGGTTACTGTATTTGGTACAACATTATCCTCCAGAAATCTTCCGAAAGGCACAGCCATGTTAGGTCCGTAAAGCTTTTTTTCTCTAGGCTCTGCAGGCACATTGTTCAGTCTGGTAATCAGTCTTATCATTTTGTGATGCATTATTCCTGAATTAAAAGAAAGAATCAGGTGTCCCGGATACAGTTTATTTATTTCACCGAGAAGTCTGTTGTGAGCTTCCTCAACTATGCGCAAAACCCGTGGATTTTCATTTAACGGAGCTTTGATAGCGGTGGACACATTTTTAAATATTATAACCGGCATCTTCATGTTTGCTGCAAGTATAGGTGTGCCCTTAGGCTTTCCGATATTAATAAATCCCTGACGTGTCATAATTTCCGCGGTTCTCTTGCTTAAGCCCGCCTTCTCGCATGGATTGTATACCACATAGGTATAGTCTTTTTTTATTAACTCTGAAAGCATTTCAACAAGAAGGGTCTGCTCTATACATGAAAGTCCTGTTTTTCTGCTACAGAAGAATCCGCCTATTACTGCAATTGCTCCCGCAGCCTGTGCTCTTACGTATTCTGCTGTTTCCTGACTGCCAAATTCATTGAGAAGGTCGAAACTGTCCAGGCGCTTTGCCGCTGCAATGGCAACTACCTTGTTATTTCTGGATCCGTCTCTTATTGCCAGAGACAGAACATCATCCCTGTCAAGATATTCTCTTATTTTCCTTATGTTGTAGCCTCTTCTCTCCAGCTCTTTTTCCATATCGTTGATTAACGATGAGTCTCTGTTTTCAAGGCCTTCAATAGATATGTCCTTGGCCTGAAGCACATACTTGTATGCAGGCTCTCTCATGTATAGACCTCTGTCCAAAATGTAATTCTGGGCAACTGGATCAATCAGATTGGATATGTCACGGTTCAGGTCAATGTTCTCACGGATTCTTGTAGAGCTGATATCCTCGTAGATTTTTTCCAGGGTAAGATTCTTTATGTCGCCGGCTATAGGATACGGTTCATCCGCTTCCACTGCCAGACCCTGATTCACCTCATTTGATTCCCTCTTGAAAATAAGATGGTTCAGACTGTGTATTGTATTTTCGCCGGGTTCCAGCTTGTAGCATGAGGCATTCTTGATTACATCACTTCCCGCAACAAAGTATAATTCTTTTCCCCGGAAAATACTCTTCAGCATTGCAATATCCTCTGAGTTGGCAATGTTGATTGAGATATTGTCAGGAACAAGGAAAATATTTTCCTCATCAGCAACAGAAATGCTGATTATTTTACGGCGCTGAAGTCTTGGCTGAGTCTTTTTGGACCAGCTGAACTCGTCAAGTGCCAGATAAACCTCAAAACCCTGCCGCGATATTTCCTTTGCAATGGCCTTATGACTTAAGCTGAACGGGTCGAAGGTTCCCGGGAAGAAGGCTGCCTTTTCAGGCTCCGGAATCCGGAATCTGCCTACTTCTATCTCATATGCACAGATAAACTCATACATATGCTTGAACGCTGCAGCATTGTTAAAGAAGTCCAGATCGATTTCCCGCTTGTTTTCATATAATGTCATAAGCTTTTTGCTGCAGATTCTGAAAATGTCATACTTATCCATCAGACCAAGTTCAGGTGAAGCGAAAATATTAACACCGATAGTCCAGAGAGCCTCCTGACTGATTTCAGTGATGTAGTTTCCCATACCTTTCATCAGGTCATTAAGAAGCCTCATCTTTCTCGCATAAGTATCCTCTTCACTTTCTTCACTGCCGTAAGTTTCATGGTAAATATCGTAATGTTCAAGAATTACACCAAAAGTATGCAGAACCGTTGACGCAACCATTGCATTAGTTTCATTTAAAAAGATTTCCAGATCGCTGATAAGCTCGTCCAGTTCTCTTACAGGAAGATGGAGCATAATCTGTCCAAGGTAGTTAGGTATATATTTTGTATACTGGTAGTCGCCGATTTCCAGGCCCTTGCCCAGTTCTACGGCAATCTCATTTCTCTGCTCAGGCTGCAGCCTGTCGATTATTGAAAGAAGCCCCTCTCCGGCAGTCCTTCTGACAGTAATCGTCTCACTGACTTTTATCAGATTGGCCAGATGAGTTGCTACATGCAGTGTGGTGGCCTCATCATGATTTTCTTCGATATATGCCAGCATTGCAGTGATGTTAGAAGCTTTAAGTGACCAGTGAGTTTTTGCCTTCAGGTTATCACGGTACATTTCTGCCAGGGATTCCTCGCTGATCAGCTTTTCTCTGCCTGTCAAAACCTCCAGCTTCGCAAGATATGTTCGCCGGCTGTCCAGTCCAAAGTGTTCGCGAACCTTTGCCCCTTCAACTCTCAGTCCTACAGCATCTTCCTTCATCATCTTGTTGGCAAAGGCAACAGCAGCTTTGCGCTGCTTTCCCGTATAGTCCTCCGGTTTAGTCGCTGTAAGCACGCGAAGCAGAGCTGACTTGTTCATGTGAGTCAGCTCTCGTCTGTTAAAGCATCTTACCACTAAATCTAAATATTTTGACTTGTCTTCCGGCTTACAGCTTGCCAGAAGAGCTCTTACCACGTTCTTCAGAGAATATCCGATTCTCTTTTTGTGCTCGTCTGTCAGCTTGTAATCCGGATTAAGCATGGATTCCACAGTCTTCCTCCACAGGTACATATTTGTAATTCTTTTCTTTGAGAGAGTTACACCCTGAGGAAGTTCTTTTCTGTATTCTATATTGAAATTTGCAATAATCTGACCAAAGATTTCTCCCGCCTGATATCTTATGTCACTTTCTCTGTGTGTCAGCATTTCATAAAGAAATCTTAAAGTCATAAGTTTCTGTTTTTCTGTCATGTATGTGGAGTATTCTCCCAGAACAGCAATATATGTTCTCAGGCTTCTCCACTGAGTCTCACTTCTGGCCACTTCCAGAAGATTGGCGAACTCCTCCTCTCTGTAGAAGGTGTTCATGAGCCTGATATTATGATCAACGGCAGTGTTCTTTATGGCATCTACAATCTGGTTTCTGCTGAGTGCCGCCATAGATAACGCCGGTTTCTTCTCCACAGGCGGAATATCATATTCCGAAGCGGTTCCTTCTATCTCTGTGGACACTCCAAGACTGATCATATAATCTTCAAAGTCCTTGAGTTTATTGTATACTTTACGGTATCTCAGCTCCTTGGCCTCGTCCACATTGTCCAGCTTGTCCAGAATAACCTGAAATGCATCCTTCAGCGTATAGAAGTGTACCTGCTCTTTGCCCTTTTCATCTCTGCTGCTCTTTACCCTGAAATCGGCATAAATAAGAAGTAGTGATTCAACTGAAAGGTTTTCCAGTTCAAGATCCCAGGTTGAGTGATTAGCCGCAATATGTCCTATAAGCGGAAGATTGAATCTTTCAGTACAAATGTCTGTGTAATAGTAATGAAGATACGGAACTCTCCGCTCCTCGTCCTTCCTGCAGCCGTATTTTCCTATGTCATGGCAGGCAGCTGCACCGGAGACAAGACCAAGGTCACATGGCACTGACAGTTTTGACAGCTGTTTTGCCATATACATGGCCACATGGTGCACTCCTGCAATATGCCCAAGGGTGTTGAACGGCGTTATCTCCACACCGATTCGCATGAATTCGTATATATAGTTGTTCTTTGCAACCTTGTAGAACCGGTTATACTCTCTGTTGCAGCCGTATTTTTCCACAATATTGCTATCCAGAAGCACAATATCAAGTGTAGGGTCAAAGGGCATTTCCCTGCGCTCAAACTTAAACAGAGTCTGAAGCATCTTCAGATACAGAGTGCGCCCTCCGGCATATCGTCTGGCCTGAATATCAATATTTAAATGAGGAAACAGTCTGTTCAGAACATACTTATACGAATGAACAGGCCAGCCCTCTTCAGGTGTTTCTCCCATTCCGGCCAGTGTCATGCTCATGGCTTCTGCTACCTGTTTCGGGGAAAATCTTCCATATGAGTCAGCGTGACCATCGCCCGTAAGCAGGTCTGAACACAGCTTCTGAATATCAGTCTCCGGCATGATTTCCCACATTTCCGAAGCACTGAGCCCTATATCCTTAAGAAATTCCTTATCTGTCAAAACAGATTTAATCATTTTACACAGTTTGTCAATCTGTTTCTTTGCCATTTTTTCCTCCAGTTTATTATAACCCGATTACCAGTGGTACCAGAATAGGTACATAAAAGGTGAATATTATTCCCATTGCAACAGAATACACAATAAGATCCGGTCTGGTGGACCTGCTTATAACAGGCATTGCAATGTCTGCGGCAGCGGTTCCCGGAAAGCTGCAAACTTCAATGTATCCGATTTTGTTTGCAAGAACGGGAATAAGTATGATTCCGATAAGTTCCCGAAAAACATTGTGCATGAATGAAATTGCACTTGCGGTAATATATCCTTCGCTGGCAATTGCAATAGGTGCAAATGAATACCATCCGTATCCGTAGCATACTGCCAGTCCCACCTTGACTGATATGCCCGGAATCAGCAGGCCTGCTGCTATTCCTGTAAGAGTCGTGCCTATAAGTATTGCAACGGGAAATATCATAACCTTTATCCCGGCGTTCTTCATCTGAGACATAACCTGGCCTGCAAGACCCATATCCATCCCGATAACGAAGCACATTATAGTCAAGACTACTGTCATCACTGAACTGCATATGCTGTAGAAGGTTTCCATGTCATCAATCAGTGGTCTAACAATTAAGTATCCCGCTGCCAGCCCTGCAATTACAGCAACAACTATCAGAATTGTTGTCTTATGATTTCCATTCTGACTTGCTTCCTCTTCATTTTCATTGGATTCCTCCATATTTATCTCACGGACTTCACCATTTTCAGGTAAGCCCCATTTGTCTATTTTCATAAACTTTCTGGCTACAGTAACTGAAAGTGCACTTGTAGCGAATATGGCCACGGTTATTATGAAAGCTTTAACTCCGATAGATCCCAGGTTCATTATTATCTCTTCATTTGATCCCATCCGTATTCCCATAATAAAAACCATAAAGAAAATGCAGACGGACTGCACTTTGCCAAGAAACCGGAACTTTTCAGCCTTAAATCGCAATCTGCTTCCAACAAAATATCCGAGAACCATAGCTCCCAGATACAAAACAACGTATCCCATAACTCCTCCTACCTGAAATAAACTATTTCTTCTAATAACACTTATAGATTAATTCTAATTCGGGGCGGTTATTGTGTCAAGGAATGAGTCAAAAATAAAAATCGGAGAGCCTTATGGATCTCCGACCAAACTGTTGACAAAGTCTCTTGGATTTATCATTATCCAAGGGGCTTTTCTTTTGTTTTGGGTTAAATATTAGGATTAGGCCTTAAAAAGAAAAAACTTTGGATAAACCCCAAGAAACTTTGGAGACCCCTAAAAAAGCTGAGAACTTCAGCTAATCCCGCCAAAATTCTCAGCTCTAATCAAATTATTAATCATTAACGCTTAAAAGCCTTTACATATGACCAAGGTCCGTATATCTTCTTGCCGTCAACTGTCTTGTAGGCTCTTACCTTATAGTAATAAGTCTTACCTTTTGTTGCGCTTATCAACTTGTAGGTTCCTGATGTTGTAGCGTATGTGGATACAATATTGGTTCCTCTCTTGGATGTGGATCTGGATATCTGATATCCGCTTTCTCCGCTGATATTGACCCACTTTACCTTTACCTTGCTTCCGCTTCTTGAAAGGGTTGGTGCAGACAGCTTCTTCAGTGTGTATACAGTTGCTGTCTTTCCTGTTACACTCTCATGTTTGTTGCCTTTGCTATCCTTATAGTAAGGTACAACTTTAAATGTGTATCCTACTCCATCAGCAAGATCCTTCTTGTAAACATATGTGCCGGTTGTACTCTTCAGCAATCTGTAAGCTGATGTCGGTTCAGATGCTTTCTTGTAATATACGGTATAGCCACTTGCATTTTCTACCTTAGCCCATGAGAACTTAACATCGTCATAGCTGGAAGTGCCATAGTATGATGTCAGTGCTGCTTTTGCTGATGCAGGTGCTTTCGGAACTATTGTAAAGTACAAATCCTTAGTTCCTTTGTATTTGCCTTTGAAGGTAACTGTTACCTTGTATCTTCCGACACTTGTCTTCTTCACAAGACCGCTTACTGTATAGTCAGTATCTTTCTTCAATATATTGCCATCTGCATCCTTTACGGTTAATGTAGGTACCTGTCCTGAACCGGTGTATGTAAGTTTTTCCTTGCTCAGGTTGACAGTTCCGATCTTTGGAACTGCGATCGTCTTTGTATCAATTACTTCGCCACAATCATCACATACAGTAACTTTTTCATATGAGCCTGCAGCTGATGTTGTTGCAGGTGTAATATTCTTTATTTCATCATGACCCATTCTGTGGCCTGCTGAACCTGTATCCGTAACAGTATCTTTTACGTCACAGCCTTCTCTGTCACACACTGCAGTCTTTGTTCCGTCTGTTGTACAGGTTGCATTTCCGTCAGGCACATATTTTGTGAAGCTGTGTCCTAATGCAGTGCCTTCTGCAATGAAGGTATCAGTCGTGCTGATTGCTCCGCATTCACAGCTCTTGAAATACACAGCATCGTTCTCACAGGTTGCCGGTGAAGCCAATGCTTCATCCTTCACAACTTCTTCAGTAAAGTTGTGGCTATCAACCGTAATCTTCTTAACAGGCATGATTAAAGGTGACAGACCATTGTCTTCACTTGGCTCTGTATAAGCAGTCAGAAGATATGTACCGGCAGCATCTATACTGAAGGTAGCACATCCGTCTTCATCGGTAACAGCACCTTCAATAGGAGTAACTGCTCCGTTTTCGTCGATTAATGCAAACTGTGCATTTGAAATCGGATTAATCTGAGCCGCTATGTTTTCATCTGTTTCATGTCCGTACCATGCATAGCTGTAGCCTGTAAGTTTTGCCTCTATGGCTGTTCCGGCAATCAGATTATCTTCATTAATACTGATTTCGCAGATGTTATCTGACCATCCTTTTAAATCCTGATAGAAGAAGAACTGAACCCAATCTCTATCTTCAACTCTGGTAGCATTGACGTTCGTTCCTACTCCGTTTTCAGCCTTTGGATACTTGCCGTTTACAGCAAATCCCGTTGAAGTAGTTTCTTCACCGAACATTTTTGTAATATATCCGCCGCTTACATTCAGATATTCTCCACTGGTTGACTTGGTGAAGTCATCTCCGAATACTTCCTTATGTTCTGCAACTAAAGCGTCCAAAGTAGAAGTTCCATCTTTTACTTTGTCCTCATATCCGTAGCTTTCTGCCAGATATGAGCTTACCTCCAGAGATTTTACCGGAGCAATGAATGCATTGTCTAACTGTGATGAAACAGTCACTTCAGTACTCTCGTTTCCATACAGAGTTACCTTGTAATCGGAAAATGTTCTGCCGTCTTCAGCGGTTACTTTAACATCCAGAACTGCACTCTTATCAGGATCAACCTTATATACGTTCCATCTGTCGTGACCATCTGTTGTTGAGTTTCCGGCAGCTGTAGTGATTCTGCTTACGTTGCTGTCACCGGTAACCTCTATTGTAGCGTTTGCATCTGACTTCTTCAGCCATACTCTCCAGAAGGACTGTGATGTTCTGGTATCTGCAAAGTACTCGTCGGTGGCCGAATCAAATACCGGTGCCACTTCCAGGAATGATCCAAAGGAGTTTGATGTACCGACCTTAAGTCCGCCAAGACTTGAATCATCACTTAATGCTCTGAATTTTAAGGTGTATTCCTTAGTATAATCCTTTTCATCGTCACTGCTGCTTGCTATAATCGTAACGGTTTTAGTTTCCTTAGGTGTATCAATCTCTACCTCTCCGGTGTACTTTTCACCGTCGATTGTAGCGCTGATTCCCTCAGCAAGGTCTAAGGAAATCTTTGCCTTCTGGTTCTCCACAGGGTATGTTAATTCGTATTCTGTGATTGTAGAATCAAAACCCTTATCCCATTTGATTTCATTACCTTCTTCAGCGGTTACTGTAATGTTGTTTATCTTCGCAAAATTCTTTTCAATTGCCATCAGATAGCAGCTGTCATTCTTGTAGTAAAGAGTGCCTTCTCTGTCTGCACAGATTGTACTGATGCAGTATTGCTGCTTGTCTGCTGGTGGAATATACAGAGCACCGGTCTGGTCTGCCTTGGACTCGGTCTGATCTGCTGTATCATAGCAGTAATAAATTCCACCCGGAGGAGCGTTATATGTAAAGTATATGTATACTCTTCCGTCAGCGTTTCCGTCAGCATCAAAATCTTCGTTCACATAAGCGGTTGTGGCCAGTGCCGCTGCCTGTGGATAGCCCGGAATAGGCATCTCATACATGATTGAATCCTGTGTTAGAGCTCCGCTGTTGTCAATTACCTTGAATGAATGTCCTCCATCTGCATCAAACTGACCGCCCGGTCCCTTCACCCCCATGTAGATTTTATTTCCATATACTAATGGGGAAGCAGTTGCCTGAGCTCCGGTATTTCCTGTAGCTGCTGCAATATCGATACTGCTTATTTCTGACAGATGACCGTCTTCGCTTACTCTTGCTTTGTACAGGATTCCGCCTTTAGTTGCAAAATACAGATAGCCATTGTCATATACTGTTGTTGTACGGATGTCACCTTTGATGCCTTTAATTCTATCGATTACTTTTCCTGTCATTGGATTGAGAGTGTAGAATACTGCTCCAACACCCTGATCATCTTCTCTAGCACCATTGTCTGAGCCTACAGCAACATACTTTTCAGTCACATATGCACCTGCCCAGTAGAAGCCTCTCTTGGCGACGTCTTCAGCTGCAGCCAGTTCCTCATCGCATGTCTCGCTTGTTACGTTTACTGTTGCCTCTGTCTTCTGGGTTGCGGGAGTAAATCTCCACTTAAGAGCTTTGATTTTTCCTCCGCCTTTAGTTTCATCCACATCTGTAAGGTCAGAATCGTCTGTTGAGAAACAGATGTAGCTTCCGTCCTTAGATTCACCGGAGAAAGTGCCTGTGTAAACATAGCCTTTTCCGTCAACGGTTACGTGGCTGATAGGTGAAACTGTCTGCCCTCCGATCTTAGGAGTATGCCATACACATTTCAGGGTATTCAGATCCAGTGCCTGAACAATACCGTTCTGAATCTGAACGAATATTTTCCCGTCTGCATAGGTTATAGGGTTCATTGCGAAGCCCACATTGCCTATCATCTCATCGCTTTCCCTAAGCTTCTTGCCGGTTTCCTTGTCTAATTCTATAACCTTATTCGACATTCCAAGATATATTTTTCCATTCAGAATAATGGGTGGAGTAGGTGCAGCTGACCAGCCTGTTCCGAAGCGACCTGCCCATTTCAACGATGTGGTGTCAGGGTCGATAGGGGTCTTGCTGTCTGTAATACCGTTATTCTCCTGATTGTTACGGTAGTTATACCATTCTGTATCCACGACGTAAGCATCCCTTGTCTCGTTCCCCGAAACATCAGTTGATGCAAAAGCAGATACAGGCGACATTGTTAATACCATTGCAAGTATCAGCAACATCGATAAGCCTTTTTTCAGCCTGTTATGTTTCTTCATTACTTTTCTCCTTTCAAAACTCCTTTTTATATGAATCTGCAGTACCTTGATAAATGTGACAATCAAAAAGACCAGGGCTTATTTCTAAACCTTGGTCCGTTTTTCACCTTGTGGTTTCAATAAAATCACACATCCAATGTACCGTTGGAAGTGATTAAAGCGATATGCATGTCTCCTGGCTCAGACTTTACACATAAAAACCTTCCCGCTTCAGCAGTGGATAAATTTTATGCAACATCTTTACAGTGGCGGCACCGCTCAGGTCTCTCACCTGATTCCATCTTAGTCCCTGATAACAGGAAAACATATCCTCTATTTATCTTTCATATGTACTATATCATTGAAGTTTAATCATGTCAATAGTGTTTACTACCAGCTTCCGTTAAACCATGTTCCGTCAAACTCATATCCATAGTTCAAGGTAAATATGAGATTAATCTCGGATCCGTCTTCTGCCGGTTTGGTTGAAAAACCATCTGTAAACACTCCGTCAAGCATATACATCCAGCCGGAATGCTCATAGAAATCCTTCTCTCCGAGAGAATCATTATCAAATCCCATGGAGGTAATTCCCTCCTGATCCAGCTTCTCCTGTATTGCATCAGGTATGCGGTATCCCTCGGTGATTCCCGTCATATATACCCTGTCAAGATAAAAACCGTAGTCAAATCTTCCCGCATGACTGTATCTCATTCCAGCCTGTTGGAAGGCTCGATCTACCACATACGGCAGATTTTCTCCTTCATAGAAAAGAACTTCCACATCAAAGAAGGTTCCAAGGCTAAGAACATCTGCGCTTAATGTCACACGCATGGTTCCGGCTTCCTCACGAGGGCCTTCCTTGTTTATGATGACATTGTATCTGGCAGTTGCCTGATTTCCATCCTTGTCAACAGCTGTTATAACCACTTCGTTTTCGCCGTCGTTAAGGTTTTCAGAGGTTCTGTAGCTTATGATACCGTTATTCTGTCCGGAGCTGTATATTTTGCTGCCGTTCAGCTTTACAGCTATATCTCCGGAACCCAGAACCATGTTTTTATATGAAATACCCTTAACAGTAAAGCTAAGGAAGGCTCCGTCTATGGTTTCTCCGTCACGCAAGCTGCATATGATTGTTGGACGTTTCGATTCCTCTTCATCGCTGACTCCCGGGTCATCTGCAGGAGTCTCCGGCTCTTCCTCCCCGGGATCGTCTCCTCCTGAATTCTCTCCGGGATCCTCCGGTTCTTCTGCAGGGTCATCAGTGGGTTCACCTCCGGGCTCATCTGAAGTATTGTCCCCATCTTCAATTATATCATCAGGCTTATCCTTGTCGTCAGGCTTATATTCCTCCTTGACCGGCTTTTCGTCCCGTTTCTTTTCTTCAATTCTTTCTTCCCTCTTCTTCTCCTCCAGGAGATATTGTTGTTCCTGTTCCTCAGTTAAATTATACTTCTCACCGGTAAGGGCAATATATGAACGTTTGTCATTTACTCCGTCCAAAGGGTAAGCTCCGTGATCCTCAGTACCGGATTTGATGAAAAGGGCACTGCCAAGTATAACTGCAAAAAGAGCTATCCCAATAATAATCAATATTCTGTTTTTTGAAATAAACTCTTTTACTTTCATTTGCTATTTCCTCTCGTATAGTGCTTTGCCTTCTTTGAACAGACTCATGCTGTCCATAGCCAGAAGAGCTCTTTCCGTTGACATCAGATCCGTTTCTTTATCATCTGTTTCAAGAGTATGAGCAAAGCCGCCCTCATCATTTCTGTAAATAATAAGGCTGTCTCCAAGACTCACATCGTTCTTAACAAATCGGGAATCCTCAAATACATCTATCTTTAACTGTGATAATGCAATAATTGCCTCAGCTGTTGATTCGCAGCTGCCAAAAGTGCCATCTTCATCCTGTAGTTTTGAGAGTTGCTCGACTCCCTGATCTGATAGGGCTTTGATATCTTCACGGTCAGTGTACAGTGACAGACCGACAAGGGACATTGACAGATAGTCTGTATCCTTTTTCCCACTATCAATGAAGCTTTTCACTTCTTTCTTAAGATAATTCAAGTATGCCTCTTCATTGTCCAACTTGACTCCGGCAATATTTGCCGCAACCAGCGTATATGCAACGGCTGTCATTCCCTGGTCAGTGATTTCTTTGTAGTTGTCCATAGACTTGGTAATATCATAACCTTCAATATCCGTTGGATCCTTGCCGATTGACACTACTCCGATTGTTGCTCTGGCATAATCAGAATAGTATTTGTCGTGGATTTTTCCTTCTTCAGACTTTACCTTTGCTCTCACATTGTCATAGTACAGGCTAACAAAGTCTTCATCCACATCTAAACCGCTCATGGCAAGGGCTCTCATTAACCAGTCCCCTCCCACAGAGGCAATTCCCGGCTCCTCCACTTGCTGTACAATGTATTCTACTGTTTCCTGCTTTACCTTATCCAGGTTTTCACTAAGCTTTACCTGTCCGCAGCTGCTAAGCGTCAGCATCATTACGGCGATTAAAGATAAAGCGATGATTTTTCTTACTCTTTTCATCTTTCTTTTTCTCCATTTTCGATTCTTTAAGAGCAGTAAGCATAAGACCTCGCTCTTCCTCACTTATTTCTATGGGACTGTAGGCAGCTTTATTACCTAATTCCCTTACCTTATGGTTAATCGGAAGTTTTTTATCCTCCAGATACTTGAATATTGCACATACGGCAAGCTTTGGCTCACCTTTCTTAAACAGCCTGTTTCTCTTAATTCTTTCCCTAATTATCATTGCCAGCTTTCTGAGAAGTCCGACAGCTAAAACCAGAAGCATTATCAGAAGAAGTGTTATTATAATAAGGCCTATCGGAAGACTTGCCGAGCGCTCTTCTTCTGCTTCTTCTATTGTTAAGCTGTTGTGCTGATTATTCTTATTGCTGTCAAGGGGCCTGATCAAAGTGTTATTGGATATACCGATTGACATATCAGCTTCTTCCATTATGCCTTCGTAGGAAGGGCAGACTTCAATTGGCACGAAACCTGTTCCGTCAATATAAATTTCAACCCATGCATGAGCGTTTTTCCTGGAAATACTGATTGGCTGAGAAGCCTCCGCATTCTTCACATCATCGGGAGTTACCAGATAGCCTTCCACATACCTTGCCGGTATGCCATAGTACCTGAACATCATGGTTGCTGCTGTAGCATAATGGATGTCGTAACCCTTCTTGCTTTCCAGGAATTTCTTCAGAACGTCTTCAGTCGTCTTATCATCATTCCTGTTTCCCAGTTTTTCCGTATAAATAAACTTATCGCTTAAATACTTTCTGACAGCTCTTATTGCAGTCTTATAGTCGATATGACCTTTGGACTGATTCCCTGCTTTTCCTATATTATTCTTTAACAGCAGGTACTCTTCTTCGCTGAGATAGGTGTATTTATCATATACAAGAGCGTTGTAATGGCTCTCATCAATCAGATACCGGCCAAGCTGCGAGGCATTACTTTTCTTAGTATCATCCCCTGATATGCCGGCTATGTCTGCCTGAGTGAACACTCTTGACGCTATGTCGGTCCACTTCCTTACGGAGTTATCCAGGGTAGTGTAACTGTAGCTTTTCAATCGTGAACCACTGGATGGTGTGATGAAGCTTCCGCTTCGGTTTTTACTGTCCTGTATCCCTTCTGAGGTAATTTCATAAGGGACATAAGCATATCTTTTGTCTGCGTCTTTTACCTTTATTTCTACAGAGCTTCCTTCTTTTACACTGTCCTTTTCTTTATCAGAAGCGGTTATTGAATTAGCCTGTCCCAGCTGGCCAAGCGGATTAAATCCATCTTGTTTCAGCCAGTAGAAAAGTTCTCTGTTTTCAAAATGTGCAGATTCCGGCAAAGACTGCCAGCGGTTTTTCATATACTGTTCACCGATGAATCCACGAAGATACATGGATTGCGGTTTTTCCATTACGATTTCAAGTGCCACATCGCTGCTGTCATCTCGCTGTCTCTGTGTCAGATCACCACTCTTAAGCGGATTTGTCCCATAGTAAAATTCATGGACCATCTGCTGTATTGCTGTGTTTATTTCCTGAACTGCCTTTGGTTTGGCGATGGCCTTGTTCACTCCCGGTGCGCTTGCCACTCCAAGAGTCAGAATTGCAACTGCGGCTATGAAGACGGCACCTTTCCAAAATCCTTTTCCTGACCACTTAATAAAGCTTATGACCATCAGAAAGCCTGCAAGCAGAATTGCCACCGTGGTTTTCTTCACCTTAAGTGCTAACACTGCCTGAGGCAGCATAAGGATTATCAACAGTACTACTACCGGCCAGAGTCTGTTACTTTTTATCAGATAATATACCAGCGGCACAAGCAGTAAAAAGATTACAGCTAAGAAAAGACCGTTTCCGTCACCGGCTCCGCTCAATTTCTCCAGCAAAATATAATTGTTCTTTCCAAGAACATCTGCCACCGCATTCCAGGTATATATAAGCCCGCTTCCGACTCCTCCTGCAGGAATTTCCCATATTTTCAGAGAAAAATCCAGGGAGTCTGCCAGCCATCTCAATATTCCATAGGCAAAAAATACGGATAGAGCAAGCTGCGGCAGTATCTCGTTCTTTTTATTCAAAGTTTTCTGTTCTGTAAATTTCAACTTGTCCATAATTCAGAAGTCTTTCCGTATCATTCTCTGCATTCTCACTTTCACTGAAGTACAGATATGTGCTGAAGTTTTTTTCAGCGTCTGATTCAACATATCTTCCTACAGTAGAAAGGGGATCTTCTCTGTAAGGACTGCCAAGAAGTCCGGGAAGCGCGTTATATATATCATCCAGATTATCAATTCTAAACACCTGGAACTGTTCAATATCATAGTTGTACCATCCGATTGCATGGTGAAGTTCGTGCTTAATCGCTGTTGCCGATAATGACACAAACAATCCGGTCATTTTGTCCTTTGTCGCCTCACTCAGCTGCTGACCTTGAGACAGACTTTTGTCGCAGATAATCATAAGGCTGTTTTCTACCGGATGGCTCAGCTCGCGCACCACTATGTCATCCATTTTGCAGGAGAGCTTCCAGTGAATCGCCTTAGGGCTGTCCCCCGGCATATAATCTTTGATGCCAAAGGTTTCACTTATATCGCTGCCCTTCTGATTGGCTGAATACTTGTAGCTTTCCATATTGTATCTGTCAAGGCTGTCACTATCAAGTGGAAGCTGATTCATTGAAGGGAAAACATAGCATGAAGTTTCCTCATGAAGGCTCTGTTTCCTTTGAAATATGCCGAGAGGGTCAGATATAATAACCTCATATGCGCTTACTTCAACACAGCCGCAGTATTGTGGTAATATGGAAAAATCTATGGTGGATGATGATTTCGGCATCAGGGAGAGGTTCTTACTCAGAGTAGCCTCTTCACCTGTCAGCTTATTAACCGCTTCAAGGTTGCATCGTCCATTCACGATGGGCATCATGCCTTTATTTTCAACAGTAAGGCAGAGCTTTGCTTCCATTTCCTTCCGGCCTTCCTTTTCACCGGACAGGGTAATTTTGACGTTGTCTGTTGACCCTCCTACCAGTGCCAATGCCAGACCTGCATAGAATATCATGGCAATACCAACCAGTCCGGCATAAGAAATATCCGTAGCAAAATATCCGATTATGCAGAGTGTGAATACAACAGAATAAATGATTTTTTCCTTTTTCAAAGCTATCACTCTCTCCGTTTACTAATCAATCTTTGGTGCTTTATTTACTTCCAGTATTTCATTGAGGATTTCGTCTGCACCTGAGTTGGATAAAGCAGCTTTAGGGTGAAGAATCAGACGATGTCTGCAGATATCGTCAAACAGCTCACTTATATCTTCCGGTACAACATAATCTCTTCCTTCAACAAAAGCCTTAGCCTTTGCCATGTTGCGAAGAGCAAGTGCACCTCTTGGGCTGACTCCAAGTCTAATTAGCGGATAATTTCTTGTTGCTTCAACCAAAGTGGTAATATATGTGTAGATTTTATCGTCTACATACACGGATTTCACCTTATCCTTCATTTCCATAACCTCTTCCCCGGTAACAACCTCGTTTATTGTTGTAAGAGGATCGACGATTTCTCTATCTTTCAGGATATCAATCTGAGCCTGAAAGTCAGGATAACCCATTGACAGCTTAATCATAAATCTGTCCAGCTGAGCCTCTGGAAGCGGTTGTGTTCCTGCAGTTCCAAGAGGGTTCTGCGTTGCCATAACAATGAAAGGCTGCGGCAGCTGATGAGTTTCACCGTCAACAGTTACGCGACCCTCCTGCATCACTTCAAGCAATGCAGATTGTGTTTTGCTTGATGTTCTGTTTATTTCATCGGCAAGGAAGAAATTGCACATAACCGCACCGGCAACATATTCAAACTTCTGTGTTTCCTTATTATACATTGAGAAACCGGTGATGTCCGAAGGAACTACGTCCGGAGTAAACTGCACACGATTGAACTTCATTCCCATAGCTTTGCTGAAAGCCAGAGCCAAGGTTGTTTTACCTACTCCCGGAATATCTTCCAGCAAAACATGACCGTCGGCCAACATTGCCGTCAGTACCTTCTCAACTATGGCGTCTTTTCCAACGATGGCTTTGCCGATTTCTTTCTTTATCAATTCAATTTTATCATTCATATCCTGGTTCCTCCATCGTTTAATAATCTAAAACAAACACCCACTGAATCTTCTCTCCCCCAGACAGCTTGTACTGTGAGCAGCCATAGCTTGGAGTTTCGTCGTTTACAGTATAGGTCCATCCACTGGTCTTTCCGCCATCCTTTTCGTAAAGATAGTTGATTCCTTCTACATAATATGAATCATACCCGGGAGTGTAGGAATACTCAATCTGAATGTTCTTTTCCCTGCACACTCTGTCAACTACGTCAAAGACGGTTTCACCTTCTTCAATAGTACATTTTGTTTCTTCCAATATTACTCCGTCCTCGGGAATGTACTTCTTCAGTTCCGGCTTTGATAACTTTGATAGATCCTCGGAAAGGGCATCGCATCTGATTTCCACTGTAACGCTTTTTTCGCCTAAGCCAAACAGGCCGCCTGAACCCTCACCCGTTCCCTGAATCTTGAATGTAAACAAAATTACAGCAGCAATCACAACTACTAAAATGGCAGCTGCTATTCTCTTTCTCTTTTTTTCTTTTACTCTCTTTTCAAAACTGCTATCCATAAATACCTCTTACTTATATATTCCGTATTTGATTTTGATGCGTTCCAGCTTGGTTATGATACTCTCTCCAAACAGGAAGACGCAGATTGCTGCAGTTCCCGCATGCAGCATGTCATATGGTAAACCCGAGATGTACAGCGCCCTTAAGGCGTCCAGACTTAACGTTTCTCCTGTGTTGGCATTCATCGTCATTATCAGACTTGCAGCATTCATTATTCCGCCGTATATGATAAATGATGTGAAAAAGGTAAACAGCGAAATAGTCAGGCCGTCAATGGGAAGTCTCTTTTTCTGTACGACTACTCCGGCAATAAGGCCGACAGCTCCAAATGCATAAAGTCTCCAGCCGAAAAAGGATTCGTCCTCTCCCGGATAAATCATATAGCTTGCATAGGCCACAAGAAGGGCGAAGGCTATTGTCAGAACAGGTCCTACAATTACCTTGAAGCTTCTGGATTTCAGGCTGTCCATATTGCCCCTGTTAAAGGCTAGTCCGGCAAGAAATCCCAGAAGTCCCCAGCAGAACATCTGCCATGGGGTCCAGGGTCCCTGTCCCATATAGAAGTTGCATACGAATCTGGATAATGCCCCAATCAGAAAGCCTGCCTCAGGTCCTAAGGATATTCCTCCGATGATAACCAGCGCAGTTCCGATTTGCACAGGTAAAACAATATGAAGGAATATATGTGCACCCGCTGTCAACGCACTTACCATGGCCAGCAGTACAATTTCTCTGGCCTTCGGTTTTCTGGACTCAAATACCATAAAGAATGGTGCCATTGTCATGCAAAGAACTACGATGCTCAAAAGCATGTAAAGTTCCTTGGGAAGCACCAGCACGCCTAAAGCGATGACCACCGGTATTCCGATAAAAATCATCAGCGATGCAATATACAGTCTCTTTCGTTCCATGGCTTCTCTGCGGGTCAGTTCTCTTCCGTTTGAATCCACTGAGACACCTCCTCACATGTTACCAGATCGGTTCTCCACTTTCTCGTAACTTTGTTAGCCGCAGTTGTATAGAAGCTGTTGCCGGCAAAGAAATTCTTCGGCGTTTCCTCTGACACGATTTCCCCGTCAAAGAACATAGAGCATCTATCTGCGTATTGAGCACAAAACTCGATGTCGTGGCTTACCATGAAAATAGTTACCCCTGCATCTACAAGTTTTCTCAGAATTCCTGCCAGGGTAATCTTGAAGAATGGATCAAGCCCCTTGGTAGGTTCATCTAACAGCAGTACTCTAGGTTCAAGCAGCAGTATTTTACCTAATGCCAGTCTCTGCTGCTCCCCTCCTGAAAGATCATATGGGTTCGCCTTACGCAAATGGGTGATTTCCATAAGCTGAAGCATTTTTTCAACATTATGTACTTTTTCTTCGTCGGAAAGAGACAGAGTAAGCATACCCTCAAAAAGCTCCTCCTCAACTGTAATCTCCGTAAACAAAGCCTGTGGGTTTTGGGGCAGAAACGCAAGGCACCTGTCAAAAAGCTTATCCTCATAGCCTGCACTTCCCACTTTAATGCCGTCAACCACTACGCTTCCCCGCTGAGCTTTCATAATCCCGCTGATAAGTTTAAGGGTTGTGCTCTTTCCGGTTCCGTTTCCTCCAAGGAGACAGTGCCAGGTTCCTTCTTTTACTTTAAGGGACAGTCCTCTTAGCACATCTCCGCTTTCCTTGTTATATCTGAACCACAGGTTTTTGAGAGATAATATGTCTTTTCCCGAGGTTTCCTTCGTGTTTGTCTTATTATCAGGTAATGTGTGAGCAGCCGGAATACCTTCCAAAAGCTCAGGATGTCCTTCAATAACCTCCTCCAGCTTGATTCTGCCCTCTCTTATGGTAAGGGGACTGTCCTCATTGCTGACGCACATTGGCTGGAAAATTCTCATAACAGAAGGCATGCCGTAATACATAGGGTGGCACATGCCGTTATCAAAGTCTGCAAGGTGATGGCCTATTCTTGCAGGACTGTCAAAGGCGATTATTTCCCCCTTGTCCATTACCATAACCCTGTCTGCCATAGGGAAAACATTCTCAAGGCAGTGTTCGGAAATGATTATTGTGGTTCCCAGATCTCTGTTTATTCTGTATATTGTCTGAAGAAAATCCTCCGCCGCAATTGGGTCAAGCTGGGATGCCGGCTCATCCAGAATGAGAATCTCCGGCTGCATTACCATAACCGATGCAAGATTAAGAAGCTGCTTCTGTCCTCCGGAAAGGGTGCTTACATCTCTTCTGAACCATCCCTGAATCCCGAAGTATCCTGTCATCTCCGCAACTCGTCTCTTGATTGTTTTGTTAGGTAATCCCAGATTTTCCAGACCGAAGGCAAGCTCATGCCATACCTTATCCGTTACCAGCTGGTTATCAGGATTCTGCTGAACGAAACCGATTTCTGATGTGCTCCTTCTCTGATCCAGATCTTCCATGGGAATTCCTCCGTAAAGAATTTCTCCTGTTCTGATTCCGTAAGGAGTCATGCTGTTTTTCAGGTGTCGCAGCAGTGTGCTCTTGCCACAGCCCGACTTTCCGCAAACAACTATGAATTCAGAGAGATTCACCTGAAAACTGATATTCTTAAGTGCCGGTTTATCAGCCAGCGGATATTTAAAATTCAAATCTTTTACTTCAATCTTTGCCATCTGTATTCTCCGTAAATATCAATTATTATCGGTGCCGACATCAAAGCCGCAAAAGCCGCTATGGTTATTATTCCTCCCGGTCCCGGCAATGCACCTTCAACCTTAGGATAGTAATACATCGTCGTATACCCTTTAGCACATCCGAATATAGCAATTGCTCCGGTCACTGCCATGAACACCATAAGCGCAATGTCTCTTCCTACGATTTTAAATAAATGAAAGCTTGTTCTTCCTCTCAATCCATAGCCTCTTGCCGCCATGGAATCAGCACTTTCAATGGATGCTTCGAGAGACCATGCCGTCAGAATAGAGACTTCCTTAGTCAGCTGCTTTATCTTCTTAACGGGTCCCTTCTCCATCTGCCTTCCCATGCATTTCTGTCCCATGCTTATTTCCTCAAAACGTTTCTTCAGCAAAGGTATGAATCTGAAAATCATGGATATAATGAGGCCGAAAACAGGGACTGATTTTCCGAACAGAAAAATGATTTTGTCAGATGTCATTACAGCATTGAAGCTTGAAAACCATATTATAACTGCTGAAATCATCACTGCTGCTGCAATAGCGTAAATCATGGCTTCCAGAGTAATTCTGTTACCGTTGATGTAGAACAGTACTGTCTCTCCGTTATGTGTAAACAGCGTATTCAGAATGGTCATGGCTATTAAAGTAGCAATTGCAATCATAATATTCTGTTTCGCTATCTGTGTCCCCCTCAGCAAATAAGAATATGTCAATCCCATTGCAAATGAAAGGCCCAGGAAAAAGGGAGACATTGAAAACATCGTAATTCCTATTACCAATACGTAGTACATAAGTCCCACTACAGGGTGAAATCCTGCAAAAGTACTGGTGTCCCCAAATCCTTTTCTCTTAACTTTTACTTCTTTTTCTATATTTGGCATTCTGTTTCCTTCCAAAAAAAAAGACCGCGATACTATCAGTATCACAGCCGTTTTCGTCATACATTGTTTTCCGTTGCTTCACCCTAATGCACCGTCAGAGTAGTTCCACAATATAATCACGTGCAGGTCTT
>JAQYNQ010000105.1 GCA_028727785.1 Eubacteriaceae bacterium
ACTGAACTGCTGTCATCCAAATGCATTAATGACGCTGAAGGAATATCTGGTTGACTATGCAAGTGAAGAGACAAGAGCGGCCGGAGAAGCTTTGATAGAGAAGGAACTTGGAAATATACCTAAGGAAAAAGTACGCAAAATTGCGGAAGAATACATCAGGGAGATTGAAAATGGCAAGAGAGATTTCAGATTCTAAGTCGCTTGGCGGCAGTGACCTGAACAGCACTCCAAGTGGAAACCGTGTTCATATTTCCTTCTTTGGAAGAAGAAATGCGGGCAAATCCAGCCTGGTGAATGCTGTAACGGGTCAGAATCTATCCATTGTGTCGGATACGCCGGGAACCACAACTGACCCTGTTTCTAAGGCAATGGAGCTTCTTCCCCTTGGACCCGTTGTAATTACTGACACAGCTGGGCTGGATGACGAAGGTGTAATCGGCGAAATGCGTGTTGCAAAGGCCATGACTATTCTTCGTAAAACCGATATTGCAGTTCTCGTAGTCGACGGTTCTGACGGCAGCGCAGATGCTGATGCTTTCACCCTTGCACCTGACGATGAGGAGCTGATTGAGCTGTTCAGATCGAGAAATCTGCCTTTCCTGCTGGCAATTAATAAAAAGGACAAAATTGCAGATGTATCATCTGTCGTTGCCTTTTTAGATAAAGCCGACTATCAGGCTTTATCAGTTAGTGCTGCTACCGGCGAAGGCATAAACGAACTGAAAGAAAAAATCGCGGCAATAGGAAAGGAAATTGCCGTTGATAAGAAAATAATAGCAGACAGATTGAATCCTCAGGATGTGGTAATTCTAGTAACACCAATTGATTCATCTGCACCAAAGGGCAGAATGATTCTGCCGCAGGTTCAGGCAATCAGAGATATCCTTGACGGACATGCCGTATGTATGGTTACACAGGTTGAGGAACTTCAGATGTGTCTGAATGCTTTGAAAGAGCCACCTGCTCTTGTAGTTACTGACAGCCAGGCTTTTTCCAGGGTAAAAGAAATTGTTCCTGAGTCAGTAAAGCTTACATCCTTCTCAATTCTTTTCGCAAGACTGAAGGGAATTCTGAACACAGCAGTAGAAGGAGCCGAATACCTCAGCAGGCTGAACGAGGGCGACAGGGTTTTGATATCTGAGGGCTGCACACACCACAGACAATGTGAAGACATTGGCACTGTAAAGTTGCCAAGATGGATAGAAAACAACTGCGGCAAGAAACTGAACTTCAGTTTTACCAGCGGTGGTCAGTTCCCAGAAGCTGATGAACTCAAGCAGTATGCCCTTGTGGTTCACTGCGGCGGCTGTATGTTAAATGAAAGAGAAATGCTCTCCAGAATGCATGTTGCAGAAGATAACGGAGTGGCCTTCACAAACTACGGCACTCTTATTGCGCACATGAACGGCATTCTTGAAAGAAGCCTGGAATTTCTGAAATAGCGGAGGTCATCTATGGAGCTTATTGTTAAACATTTTTCGGAGCTGTCAGCAGACGAGCTGTTTGAAATCTACAAACTGCGATGCACTGTGTTTGTCGTTGAGCAGACCTGCATCTATCAGGATGTTGACGATTTCGACAAGGCAGCCTATCACCTTTGGCTTCGTGATGAAGACGGTATCCAGGCCTACGCCCGTGTCCTCCCTGCCGGTGCTACATTTCCGGAGGTTTCCCTGGGACGCGTTATTGCAGTAAAACGTCGCTGCGGTTTGGGCACTCAAATTGTCCGGGCCGCTATCAAAACAGCTGTAGACAGGCTCAACGCTGATGTTATTACAATTGAAGCACAGGTTTATGCAAAAGATTTATACGGACAACTAGGATTTCATGAAACATCCGAAGAATTTATCGAGGACGGTATTCCTCATGTTCAGATGCAGCTGGATCTGACTCGGAGATAATTTCATATTTTAAGCAACGCGTCGCAAGGGACTGATTTATAAGGTTATAAGGTTCGTGCGACGCTTTTTTATGGAGGAAATATCAAAATCGTGCTGTCACAGACTCCCGCCTAACGCCCTTCGGGCATTAGGCCAGGATCATATGTCGAATGTCTATGGCATTAGGCCAGGGAAACATCTAGGATCATCATTATCAGGAAGCCTGCGATGAAGCCCAGGGTTGTTATTTTCCCATCGTCGTATTTCTGTGCTTCTGGAAGGAGTTCCTGAACAACGACGTAAATCATTGTGCCCGCCGCAAAAGAAAGTAACAGCGGCATCAGAGGCGTAATAAATGTGGCTAAAATTGCGGCTGTAACACCTGAAACAGGTTCAACTGCAGCCGATGCGCTTCCTATTAGGAAAGCTTTTCGTTTCGGTACTCCGTCAGTCAGAAGCGGCAAAGCGACAGCAGTTCCCTCAGGATAGTTTTGAATTCCAATCCCTACGGCCATAGCAACGGCTCCCGAGAACAAAGCAGGGTTATCAGGCTGAGACATTGCAAGAGCAAAGCTTAATCCTACGGCCATTCCCTCCGGAATATTATGAATAGTAATAGCCGCAATAAGCATCATAGTGCTCTCCTTAATTGACCGGATCTCACCCCGGCTGAGCCTCTTCATGTAATAAGTTTTGAAGCGGCCGTCAGCATACATCAGCAGCAAAACCCCCAGAATAAAACCAACTGAAACAATTAACGGTGCAATTTGTTCAAGTTCCTCAGCTCTTGTAATTGCAGGAATAATCAGAGACCACACTGACGCTGCAATCATCACTCCTCCGGCAAAGCCCAGAAAGAGAGACGATAACGTGCTGCTTATCTCTTTTTTTATCAAAAAAACATTCATGGCACCCAAGGTACTTATTGAGAAAGTAAACAGGGTGCCAAGTAGTGCCCACGTAATTGCGTTCATTTCCAAATATCAGCTCCTTTGGTTATTTACCGGCGCCTGAAGCTTCCTGTTAGCCGGCGGCGCCTATGTATTACCATATGCAGCTGATGTTCTGACGGTTACATGCATATTATCCAATTAAGACTAATCCGTTACTGTGTCCAATGCGATCAGTATCATATCATCCAGTCCTCTTTCCTTTTCTTCAGCTGACATTGAATCACTGTCAGGATGGAAAAAGTCACAGACAACGTTAGCAAGCATAACTGCTTTCACGCCTTCTTTTGCAGCAACAGAATAAAGGCCTGCACCTTCCTGCTCACATGCCAGGACCCCGTAAGCCGCCCACTTTTTCAGGTATTCCGGCTTATCGTCAACATATAAGTAGTCGTTGCTCAACGTATTTCCGACAAATGGAGTGATTCCTCTTTCAACGGCACAGTGATATGCCTTGTGAAGCAGCTCAAAATCAGCAGTTGGTGCAAATGTTCCCGGCAGGTTGTACAGGTTGATTCCTGATGTTGTGCTGATTGCTGAAGCAATCACCAGATCACCTACCCTCAGTCTGTCTGAAACATTACCGCAGGTTCCGATTCTGACCAGCTTTTTACAGCCGTATTCTCTGCAGAGCTCTGTTACATATATCATCATTGACGGAATACCCATACCAGTTGCCATTACAGTAACCCTCTGTCCTTTGTAAGTGCCAGTATATCCGTACATTCCACGAATCTCATTAATACATACGGCATCATTGAGAAACTTTTCCGCAATATATTTTGCTCGAAGAGGGTCTCCCGGCAGTAACACGTTAGGTGCAATTTCACCCGGTTTTGCGCTGATATGCATACTCATAAGCAATTCTCCTTTCATTGATAAATCAAAACCCGATAGATCAGAACTCCATTAAGTTCAAAAAAGAAAAATGGCGGAGAGTCCGGGATTCGAACCCGGGGCCCGGTAAAGGGCACGGCATTTCGAGTGCCGCACGATCGACCACTCTGACAACTCTCCACATCTTTTTTATTATATCATCAAAACCTTTACAAAACAAGATTTTTGTGGCACCTCTTCTGCCTCGCTAAAAAGAGAAATCATTCTCGACGAAAATGTTTAATTAATTTTGTAAATTCATGGTATTTGTGGTATATTGGATGTATAAGTATACCATTTAGGGAGGAATTGATATGAAGCAGAATATTTCTATCAGGGTTGTAAATCCGGCTGGAAATATTACAATTTTCGTGTTAGATAAGTTTGAGCGTTCTCAGTATCAGAAGATCGCAACCCAGCTTTTGGCCCATAAAGAGTTTGGCGCAGAACAAGTTGGTTTTGTTCTTGATGATAACACTATGGAAATGTGTGGACTTGAGTTCTGTGGCAACGCGTCCAGAGCGTTCGGACTGCTCAGTGCAAAAGCCAAGGGCATGGAAGGAACAGGCTCCGCCGTTGTAAACGTCAGCGGTATCAGTCACCCTTTAGCTGTTGAAATCAATACAGAAACAAACTACACCAAGGTGAAAATGCCAATGCCGGTTTCCGTATCAACTCTTTCGAACACAGGAATTCCTCTGGTTGAAAATTCAGTACTTGTCGACCTTGGAGGAATAGTCCATCTTGTTCTGTACGATAAGGAACCGTCCATGGAAAACTTTAAAATTGCGAAAAAATTTGCTGACAGCATTATCCCTGCTCCGGCTACCGGAGTAATGTTCTACGATACAGTGGCAGGTTTCCTCACACCGGTTGTTTATGTTAAAGATGTAGACTCTACATACTTCGAAGGAAGCTGCGGATCGGGCTCAACTGCTCTTGCAGTGGCAAAGTATCTGGAACTTCCGGAAGATACATCCGGCGATAAAAGCTACGAGTTCCATCAGCCTGCCGGCTCAATTACAGCAACTATTTCTGTAAACGCGGGTAAACTGGAAGCTGTATATATTGAAGGTACTATTGATTTAGGAAAAACAATACAGGTTGAGGTTGATGTATAGATAATTGCAAAAAAACAGTTGTCCCGCTGACAACTGTTTTTTTATTAGCTCTATTTCAAATTCTCAGGATTCAGTCCCTCCAGTTCCGGAACAACGAACAGGCCGTCCTTGCGGATTAGAACATCGTCGAACCAGATTTCTCCTCCACCGTATTCAGGACGCTGAATCATTACAAGATCCCAGTGAACGGCAGATTTGTTGCCGTTGGGAGCATCTTCGTAACACATGCCTGGAGTCAGGTGGAAGCTGCCTGCAATCTTCTCATCAAATAAAGTATCCTTCATCGGTTCAAGAACATATGGGTTCACACCGATTGCAAACTCACCGAAGTAGCGTGCACCTTCGTCAGTATCAAGAAGCTCGTTAATTCGCTTATCGTCATTTGAAGTAGCCTTAGTAATCTTACCGTTTTCTATTTCAAAACGTATGTCCTGATAGGTGAAGCCTTCTTCCAGACTTACTGTGTTGTAATGTATATATCCGTTCATGCTGTCCTTCACAGGAGCTGTGTAAACCTCACCGTCTGGAATATTACATTCACCGGCGCACTTTACAGCACCGATTCCCTTTATTGAGAAAGTCAGGTCTGTATCAGGTCCCACCAGACGAACCTTATCGGTGCGATTCATAAGCTCAACAAGAGGGTCCATAGCTTTGCTCATTTTCTCATAATCCAGGGTGCACACGTTGTAGTAAAACTCCGCAAAGGCATCGCGGCTGGTATTTGCAAGCTGCGCCATCGATGCGGTAGGATAACGGAGCACGCACCACTTTGTCCGGTTTACTCTATAGTCCAGAACCGGGCTAAGCACTTTGTTGTACAGAGACATTTTTTCAGATGGCACATCAGCAAGTTCAGCACTGTTATCACCGCCACGGATTGCAATGTATGCGTCCATGCCCTGCATCTGCTTCATCTGACATTCTTCCATAAACTTCAGCTGCTCCTCGTCACAGCCCATCATGATTTCCCGGGTAATCTCCGCGTCGCGAATGTTCACGTACGGCTTCGCGCCCCTGGCGTATGCATTCTTAACAATTTCCTTCACCAGGTCCTTGCAGTCGTTACCTTCGTAATCTATTAGAATCTTCTCGCCCTGCTTCAGTTCGCAGGAGTAGTCAGTCAGCAAATCTGCCAGTTTCTTGTTTCTGATATCCATTTTATTCCTCCATAATTCATATAGATTTATTATACACTAAAGTCCTTGAAATTAAAACCAAGCCCGTATAAAATAGGCTTATGAAGAATTACTTTTTTATTAATCCTGCTGCGGGACAGGGAAAAGGGGCAGAAAAGTTAATTAAAGAAATTGAGGAAGTATCACACGAGCTTGGCCTTGAAAGCAGCATTTACATTACCAAGTCCGTTCATGATGGAGAAAAGCAGGCTCGTTACATATCAGAAAAACTAGGAGGAGAAAAAGCACGTTTTGTTGTGTGCGGAGGAGATGGTACACTTAATGAAGTGATTAACGGCTCAAGGGGTTTTGATAACGTTACAGTAGGTGTAATGCCTACGGGAACCGGAAATGACTGGATCAGGAACTTTCCTGAGGCCGGAGATTTTATGTCAGTGAAAGCACAGATTCTGGGTAAATCTGTTGATGTGGACCTGATAAAATACTCGGGAGTAATCGATGGTAAATTTCAGGAGAGATATTGCGTCAACATGTTCAATATCGGTTTTGACTGCAACTGTGTGGCAGCGGCGGGAGAACTGAAGAAAAAGCCGCTTATCGCCGGCTCCATGGCATATCTTCTTGGAATTCTTTCAACCTTTATTAAAAAGGACACCATTGGAATTCAGGTTTTCGACGGTAATGAGAAAATAGTAGACGACCATGTTCTGCTGTGCTCAATTGCAAACGGAAGCTACTGCGGCGGCGGTGTCTACACCATGCCCCAGGCAGCCATAGATGACGGAGTTTTCGACCTGAGCATTATCCGCAATGTAACAAGAATGGAATTTCTCAAGCTGTTCCCTAGCTATAAGGCGGGCAGGCACCTTGATATTCCGGGTATCGACGATGTCATTAAAGTGAGCAGACATACCTCGCTTAAGCTGATTCCAAAAGCAGGAGAATTCCTGCTGTGTGCAGACGGAGAAATCACAACTGCGGAAACCGTTGAATTTGAAATGGTGCCAAAGGCACTTAAGTTCAACGTACCTGTTGTGCTGTAATAACTAGAAAACAAGGAGCATCTCACATTAGTTGTTCACTAATGCGAGATGCCTTCATTTTTGTGGGAAATTGAGTCTCCCATGACATTGAATATATATACATGGCACGATTTTTTGAAACTGAAAAAAAAGCCCAAAAATCAGGCACGAATTTTTTCAAATGCTGATTCTGGCCCGGATTTTCTTGACATAAGGTGTGGATCTGCAAAGATAGGAATGCTTTATAAGGGAAAACAGCAGGAAAAAAATGACAGATATATTTTTAACCATTACATACATTTAAAATATATGTGAGTTTTCCGGTAACAGATGGGATTTCAGAGGCGGAATACAGAATGTTTGGTAATATTTGATATAAAAATTCAAGTCGGTGAATATTTATGTTTTTCGGCAGTCTGAGTCTGGGCCATTTTACGAATTCTACAAAAATCGAAGCCAAAATCCGGGCCCTTTCTTTGGATTTCGAAAAATCG
>JAQYNQ010000106.1 GCA_028727785.1 Eubacteriaceae bacterium
TCTTCATTTTCTGTGCTTGCAAGTTTGATTTTGTCACCCACAGATAAATTGTTATATGCGGCAAGTTCATCTGAGATTACACACTCCTTTTTCTCTGTGTTCTCTTCAAACATGGCGCCTTCAGTTATTGTGCAGTTTCCATCCACAAAATCTGTCATGGCTGAATCAGATGAGTATCCCACCACTGTGAAATCACCAAAGTTCATGCCCATATTTCCCATTCTTCCCGTATCAAAACCCGATTCCTGGCTCATGCCACTGTCTGAACCTGAGGATGAGTCCGAGTCTGAATTCGCTGAGGCGTTGTATGCCTCAAGGTCTCCTGCTCCGTCCGCAGAAACTGACAGACTATATATGAAATCCTGAACACTTTCCGCCTTGGCATAGGTTTCCATTTCTTCCAGAGACAATCCGGCATTCATAAATTCTTTCAGCTTATCTTTATCAAAACTCCCAAAGTCTTCTCCCTGCGCTTTTTCCATAGCAGCACCTCTGTCCGGAGAAATCTGAGCAGTAATTGTGAGTTTTGATAAAGCATCATCCTTAGCATCAATTGATGATTGTCTGATGCACAGTGAAATACATAGTGATAACGAGATAATAACGACAATTATGCCAATTAAAGCGCTGCGGCCTTTGGTTCTTGTTATATTACGCCATGCGTACTTCAGTATTTGCATCAAATCGCCCTCCTTTTTTTTTATGTCTAAATGATACCAAGACATTGTGGAAAACTCAGGAATTGAAAAATGGTTTTTTTTCATCTTTTCTTCATTTCTTCTCCATCCATAGAAGAGGATACGGAGTAAAGCGCCTCCTCAGTCTCCGCGGAACGGGGCACCTTCGAAAAATGTGGCGCCTCCGCGATTTGGAGCACCTCATGGCGCCTCCTTAGTCTCCGCGCCATGTTTGCCCTTGAATTTCCATCAATCATGGCGCCCGCCTCAGCCTACGCGGAACGGGGCACCTTTGAAAAATGTGGCGCCTCCGCGGTTTGGAGCACCTCATGGCGCCCGCCTCAAGCCTCACCTGTCGCCCACTAAGAGGGCGACCTTCGCAAGGTATTCTTCTTGATATTCCGGAAATACCGAAAAATCCATATTTCCAAAAAAACAAAAAGAGGATGCGGAAGGCACCCTCAGTATATTCGGTTTTATCCTATGTGTTTTTATCCAAAGTACGGCAGCACCATCTGAACGAAGCTCCAGAACAGCTTCAGTCCGTAGAAAATGATTACCACTCCGCATATAATATTTATAATGCGAAGAGTTTTATCAGTGATTTTGGCGCTGAACAGAGAAATAATCGTTGAAATTCCAAGGAACCAGATAATAGATGCACTGGCAAATCCGCCTACGAAGAAGAAATCCGTTCCCTCAGGCAGAGTAGCCTTAAAAGCACCCAGCATCATAGAGCCGTCAATAAGCGCCTGCGGGTTAAACCAGGTTACAACACATGCCGTGGTAATTACCTTGAGAATAGGAATGTTTACATTGGTACTGGTATCCAGAGTGTCCCTGGCCCTCACGAGCCCCTGTCCGATCCAGATTACAATAAGGCTTCCAATAAGAAGAATAGCCATTTCCAGCCATGGCGACGCACTCATAACCGCGCCGATTCCAAAGAAACATGCCAGTGCCAGCGATATATCAAAGAATATTACGATGAACGCAGTAGCATACACCCTTTTCCGAGGCTGCGTCAAAGCCGTATTAATCACAAACAGATTCTGCAGCCCGATAGGTGCAACGTATGCCAGCCCCATAGTCAGACCCTGAAGATAAATGTCCATAAAACCCTCCTTCTATCAAAACCCACTTTATTCAAAATTCAAAAATCGCTCTCTTTTTACTACCTAGTACAATAATAGTACCGATACTATTACAGTGTCAATAACGCATATTAAAATGAGCAGATTAGGATTTTCTTACCATTTTCTTACCATTTTTCTTACTATTCAGTTTCCTGAGTGTACACCATCTCCATGGCTTTTTTCATATTTTCCTCAAATGTTTCTGCCGGTATCAGAGCAATTCCCATCTCATCGCTGCAGACAATGAGTCTCTGTCCACCGGTCAGATTGAATTTTTCTCTAGCTCCTCTCGGTATCACAATCTGTCCTCTGTCATTAATAGTAACCGAGCCCCAGATGCTTTTTCCCTTAGGTGCCGGAGGAACAACAATATCCAAATCATCTCTTTTTCCACTGTTTACAAGAGCATCAATTGTTGTTTCATATAATTCAGCCAGAAGACCACATTTCTCAACGTCAGGAATTGTCAGCCCCTTTTCCCATTTAGCATAAGCCTGTCGTGAAATACCGACCTTTTCAGCAATTTCCTCCTGAGAATAGCCGTTGATTTTTCTCAGCATAATCAGATTATCGTTAAGCATTTAAGCACCAACCTTTATAAATTAATTATCTCAAAATTATCACAGGATTTATTAAATGATAACACAGTCAGCAGTATAAAGGCAACAGAACCTGCTGCAAGCATTGCAAGCTGCAGTCCCAGATAGTCAGTTCCAAAAGAGTTAAGCGCTTCCAGCCCCTTGAAGTGATGCAGAGCTTCAGCCACAGAGATTGCCGCAAATGCCGCGATTATATATGCGATAAAAGGGCTGCCCTGCTTGTATGCCGTCTTAAAAAATCCGCCGAGAAAAATCAGATTAAACAGGCCAAAGATTATCAAAGCCATTCCAAGTGCAAAGAAATTGGCGTTCATCAGTGCATTGACTCTATATGGGCCTGCGTCTACCAGTGCAGTCATCCTTACAACAGTACTGATAAACATCAAAACAAACCCACACCCTTCAATGAAACATACGAAGATAAACTTGCCCTTTACCACGTCTCTTTTTGCAATAGGCAGTAAAGCGGAGAATACAATATCGTTAGCTTCTCTCGCTGTCTGAAAACTCTGGAAAATTCCAAGAGTTACAAAGAACGCACCACAGAGAATCGGATAGCCGGGCAGTAAAAACATGAGTCCGAAAACTATGAAAGCAAACGCCAGGGGAGACGAACTAAGTTTTAATTCCTTTAGCAAAATGTTATTCATCGAAGTCACCTCTTTCCATTCTCAACATTGTGTCTTCAAGGGTTTCGCCTTCTCTTCCGAATTTTTCAGAGAACTTGCCCTTATCCATTGCGGATACGATTTTTCCCTTTGAAATGTACACAATATCATCAGCACACTTTTCAATATCGGATATTACATGTGTGGAAAAGAACACAGCCACACCCTCTTTTTTCAGTTTTCCGAATATGTCCAGAAGTTCATTTCTGGAGAACGGGTCCAGCCCGCTTGTAGGCTCATCCAGTATCAAAACCTCTGCCCTGTGGGAAAGTGCCAGAAGCAGGTTGAATTTCACCTTCATACCTTCAGAAAGCTCTCTGGGGGTTTTGTTCTCGTCAAGCTCGAAGAGCTGAAGATATTTTCTGTATGCGTCCTCGTCCCATGTGTCATAGAATCTTTTTACTATGCTGACAATCTGGCGGATTTTCTTTCTCGGATACCAGTTGACAGTACCTGTGGAATAGCCGATCTGCTTCTTTATCTCCTGCTCGTTTCCTGTAAGGGGCATTCCGAAATATACTATTTCGCCGCCATCAGGGTGGATAAGATTAAGCATTGATTTTATTGTTGTTGTTTTTCCTGCACCGTTTCTGCCGATAAAGCCTGTGATTTTTCCCGCTTCAACGTTAAAGGAAACCTTCTTCAGTTCAAAAGCAGGATACTTTTTTTCCAGGTTTCTAACCTCTAATATGCTCATATGAAAACCTCCAAATGTATGATTTATATGATTATTGTAATCTCTGGTTGCAGAAATTCAACCAACTACAATTAACACATTTTTCTATTTTTCGTTATTTTTGGTTGCATAGGCTGCCGGCACAAAAAAACAGCAGGCTGCTCTTCCTGCTGTATGGTATTCTACCTGCTGATTTTTCCAAAATAAAATAAGATTTTTCCCTGAATCTGGTCTTTGCTGACTGTTCCAAAGGATCGTGAGTCTTCAGAAACCTCTCTGTTATCCCCCAGTACGTAATAGTGCTCTTCTTCCACTGTCAAAGGATACTCCTGACTGCCGTCGGTTACTGTTTCTCCATATGCTGTCTCATCCTCCAGCTCGTTTCCGTTAATGTAAACTTTTCCCTGCTGAATGCTGACATTATCACCGGCAACGGCTACCACTCGCTTTACAAATACACTGCCGTCTGCCATCTTTATTGATACAACATCGCCCCTTTGAACTTCCTGGTTGATTCGTAGGTAAATAACCTTATTCCCGTCATGAAGGGTAGGGTACATGGAGTTTCCGCTGATTGTGGACGTTCCGACCAGAAGATACAAAACAACTATAATGACCACTATCAAAGCAAGAAACTCTGCGGCAGTCAATATTCTCATTTTCATTTTCTCTTTTTTCTTTTTCTGCTTAAGTACCGGGTCAACCTCCTCCAGCACCATTCTCTTTACATCATTGTAATCCATCAGGCTTTCCTCAATTCATTATTCTCTGCAGAATATTATATCAAAACTCATTGGTTTCATCAAGGTTCTCCAAATAATATGAGGGCTGCAGCGTAATGCGGGCAGCCCCCTAAATTGGTTTTGACTATTTATTTGCAGCAGTGTCTCAGGATGCGATATCCTCTTTCACTGTGTCATCTGCATATAGCTTGGATAGACGATCTTCCAGGTCCTCCTGAGTTTTCTTCATCTTTCTTACGCGAACTACGTAGTAGATAATTACTCCAACTAGAAGGATTACAGCCGGAATGTCCCACCAGCACCACCATAGTTTAGTATGCGCTAAAATACTTGCCATGTTGTTTCCTCCTTTTCTCTTTATGCTTTAGTTGAAGCTGATTCAGAAGTTCCTTTAAGTTCCTCTAGCTTCTTTGCACGTTCTTCCTCGAAATCCTTTTCACGTTTTTTCTGGTTGCGAGTGTGAACTAATCCGACGATTACTATTATCAATACTACTATCAGTGCCGGGATATCCCAACTGTGAAGTCCCAGACTGTGAACAAATTCGTAATACTTCATTTCTTTGTCCTCCTATCTTAATCTGACATGTTACAGTTTATTATTCTTCGCCCGGAACGGGTAACCCGCGCTTAGCACATTCTGAATCTAACTGCTCTCTTATTTCATTAATTCTTTCCTGACGCTTCTTCATGCTTCTTGTGAAGAATCCTACGATAATTAATGTGATTAATGTGATTAAGAAGTGTAGTATACAACAAGCTTCATCATCAACGTTTATTAATGGTGTTTCAGGATCATCGATATTTTCAGTTGGTGTTACATCAACCGGATTATCGTTATCGTCTCCACCGATTGTGTTGTCAATGATTGTCTGAATTATTCCAGGGATTGTCGGTCTCTGTGGAGCTGGAGCAGGAACGGCTTTGTCTGTTGTATCTCCAGGAACTACTGTTGGATCTTTGTCTGTAGGATCGTCAGCAATACCTGTAGCAACGTTAACTACTCTTCCTGTTTCTGCATCTCTTGCCTTTACAACATACTCAGTTGTAAATGTCTTGCTTTCTCCCGGAGCCAGGCTCTTAACAGTCCATTTATCTCCTGTTAATTCGTCGATAACCTTAACGTTTGTAAGTGTCAGGTTTCCATCGTTTGTTGCTTTGATGCTGTATGTAATTGTTTCGCCGGTAACATATGCTCTTCCGTTTGCAGGTGTGCTTGTAGTTCTCTTGGTAATTCTCAGGTGTCCCTTAGCTACTACTGTATTGGACTCTGTATTACCATCATCTTCTACAGGTTTTCCTTCAGGGTCTGTTCCGCCTGCTGTTGCAACGTTTACAACCTTACCTGCTACTACGTCGGCTTCTGTTACTTTATAGCTTGTAGTGAATACCTTGTATTCACCCGGAGCCAGTGTGAATCCGCTTTCAACCAGACCTGTCAGTTCATCTTCTACAGTAATATCTCTTGCAGTTACATTACCGTTGTTTGTTACTGTAATGCGATATTTAATAGTTTCACCAACTGCAAATCTGCCGTTTGCAGCAGCTGCCTTGTTAGTTACTTCCTTGATTACTGAGATTGAAGGTGCATCTTCTTCTACAGGATCTGTTACATTTCCTTCGCCTTCCGGTGTCTTAGGAGTATCCGGATTCTTAGGGTCTTCGATGTCATCGCCCTTTGCAGTTGCAACGTTGTTGATTTCTCCAACAAGCATATCAGCTTCTGTTACTGTGTATGTTGCTGTGATTACCACTTCCTCGCCAACTGCTAATTCAGTAATAACTGCGTTGCCTGAGTCGTCAACTGAGTATCCTCTTCCGTCAGCGATCTTGGCATCTTCTAATTCATCATCAACTACTACGTTCTTATAAGGAACATTACCTGCGTTCTTTACAGTGATTGTGTAGTTGATTACGTCTCCGGCCTTTACAAGAACTCCGTCTGCAACGTCTGAAGTCTTTTCAACTGTTAATGTTGCATCCACATCTTCAGTTTCGATGGTATCATCGTCTCCGTATTCCTGGGATCCGTCAAAGTCAACTGTTACGTCGTTCTTGAATGTTCCTTCCAGAATATCATCGGATGTGATGATGTAGGTTGCCGGAATTTCGATTTCTTCACCGGCTCCAAGTTTTACAACTGCCTTTCCGTTTTCAAGAACGTACGCATCGTTTGCGGACGGTTCTGAAATCTTAACTCCTTCTTTTTCAGTGATTGTTACAGTCTTTTCTTCATTGTAAATATTCTTTACGCTGATTGTGAATTCAACTTTATCACCAAGTTCGAATTCAGAAGTATCGTCTGTGTCGGCCTTATGACTCTTGTTTACTACCAGGCTGTCATCAATATCCTTGTCGGTGATAGTCAGTTTACCTGTTACTTCAATTTCATAGTTTCCTGTACTATCCTTTCCGTCTGCTTTTTCTACGCTCCATTCGTAGCTTTCTACAGTTGTGTATTCTCCAACTAAAGTTCCCTTGATTACAGCTCCTGTTACTGTTACTGTTTCACCTTCTACCTGACCTGTTGCTTTATCTCCTGTTATTTCTAGAGTCTGCTCACTTTCGTTGTATGTAACTGTCTTTGTATCAGTTACTGTAATCTTGATTTTCTTAATGTTGTAGGTAACTTCTACTGAACCTGTATAGTTGCCTTTTCCGGTTACTGTTACTGTTACTTCTCCAACATTTACTGTGTCTTTACTGTAGCTCAGTTCGTAATCTGTTCCTTCTGTAAGTACATTTCCGTCCTTATCTGTTACTACAGGTTTCTGCTGCTGGGATTTTCCGTTGTAGTATACATCTGCAGGTTTTTTTACGTTTACTCCCTTGTAAGCAGGATCCTTAGGATCGATGCTC
>JAQYNQ010000107.1 GCA_028727785.1 Eubacteriaceae bacterium
GTCGCTTTTCATCAGCTCATCTTCGGTCATGTAGTTTCTTAGCTTGTCGTCAACCGCTTTCCGCCACTGGCCAAAAGTTTTCTTCGGAGCTCTGTCCTTATTATCTCCTTTGCCAAGAGATTTCAAGGACATAAAAAATCCACCCTCCGAACTGTCTGAACCGAATCTGTGCTCGTCACAATCATCGGTAGTATGCCTGGAACGGCGCAAAGCACTGCCCGCCACACGCTCAGAAGAAGGTGCCGCATCTCCTGTGGCAATAGAATAAGCTTCCCGAAGCTGCGAAAGCTTGCGCTTTGCATATTCGGGCTCATCATCATAGTCAGCCGCCTTATACTTGTTTGTCCTGTTCCTGTAAGCCGCATCGATCTGGCTTCTGCTTGCGTCCTCATGCAGTCCCAGCAGAGAAAAAGCTTCTTTTCTGTTCATGTCGTCTCCTTATTCCTCACCCAGATATTCCTCTAACGTTAACCCTTTTTCATATATTTCCGCAGCAATAGTTTTGCCTACGTACCTCACATGCCATGGCTCATATGCGTATCCTGTAACATCTTCCTTCCCCTTAGGATAACGGATAATAAATCCAAATTTATGAGCGTTCTCTTCAAGCCATTTTCCCTCCGGCCAGTCTGCAAATACAGGATCGGCAAGACCCAGATCAAATGCCAGTCCTGTCTGGTGTTCAGAATGCCCCGGTTCAGCGGAATAAAGAGCGGCCTTCTGCTCACCCTTAAGTTCAACCCACATTCTGTACAGCTTTTCCTGGGTCTCATAGCTTCTGAACCCGTCAACAACAGGTAATTTCAGCTTTTCAGCCTTTGCTGCCCTCTGCATCTCTTTCAGAGCCCCAAGAGCAATCCTGTTTTCTCCCGGCGCATAATCTTTCCTTACATGATGATTCTTATTTACAAGAATCAGACCCTTCACAAAATAGCCACCACTTTCCACAGGGTCGCAATTAGGTCTGACCTCCACAGTCTTCTCAACCTTCAGAAAAGGGTTCCATCTCACTCTGTACTCAATTACATAAGTGCCCGGGAATTCATTGTCTACTTTCCCTTCAGTCAAAACCTCCAGTTTCTTCTCCTTGCCGAAAAGTGTCACGTGATATCCCTCATCCAGGTACTCGTCCCCCGCTTCAAGATAAACCTGTCCGTCGCCGTGGATAACAATATCCGTATTTTTACATAAAATAATATATCCGCCCAGCAGAAGCAACACAAAAGCTGCCAAAACTGCCGGCACAACTTTTATCCTTTTCCTTGCTTTTTCTGCATCCATTTTTTGTACCTGTACATTCATCTATTCACCTAAAATTTTACCAAAACCCACCGACAAAGTCTATTATTTTTATTCAAAATATGCTATTATTAGCACTATGCGAAACATGAAAGAATTAATAGACAAACTAGAGAAAAACAGAATACTAAGCCACGACGAGCTGGCCGTCCTTATAGAAGATAACAGTAAGGAGACCTTAGAATATCTTAATGAAAGAGCTGATGCAGTAAGACGCATTGCCTTTGGAAACAGCGTCTATATCAGAGGTCTGATAGAGTTTACCAACTACTGCAAAAACGACTGCTTTTACTGCGGCCTGCGCTTAAGCAACAAGAACGTAGATCGCTACAGGCTGACAAAGGAGCAGATTCTTGACTGTTGTCAGAAAGGATACGCACTTGGATTTCGAACCTTCGTCCTTCAGGGAGGCGAAGACCCGTACTGGAACGACACGCGTCTGCTGGTTTTGATAGAAGAGATAAAGGCGAGATACCCGGATTGTGCCCTCACCCTTTCTATTGGAGAGCGCCCGAAAGAAAGCTACGAAAAGCTGAAGCTTGCAGGAGCCGACAGGTTTTTACTGAGACACGAGACAGCTGATGCCAAGCACTACGCCGTCCTTCATCCTAAGGAAATGTCCCATGAAAACCGGGTGCAATGCCTGAAAAACCTGAAGGAAATCGGGTTTCAGACCGGCTGCGGGTTCATGGTCGGAAGCCCGGGACAGACCACAGATACCATTATCGAGGATTTATTGTTCATAAAAGAGCTTCAGCCTGAAATGGTTGGAATCGGGCCTTTTCTACCGGCGGCTGACACTCCTTTCAGCGACAGAGAGCCGGGTTCAGTGGAGCTGACTTTGCGACTTCTCAGCATTATCAGGCTCATGAATCCAAAAGTACTGCTTCCGGCAACTACTGCCCTCGGCACAGCCAGTGAATCCGGACGTTCCCGAGGCATCAGAGCAGGCTCAAATGTAATTATGCCTAATCTTTCCCCTTCTGACGTAAGAGAAAAATACAGCATTTACGACAACAAGCTGGCTACAGGTGTGGAAGGTTCTGAGGGATTAAAGGAATTAAAGTTAGAAATTGAAAAAATTGGGTACAAAATAGAAGTAACCAGGGGAGATGCTCCCAGGGTATAAACACCAAAAGGTATAAACACTTGAACAAGACAAACAGAACAGATACTGGATTTATTATGATTGGAGATGGTATAAATGTATGATCCTAAATCCCTTAAGGCGGATGAATTTATCTGTCACGAAGAAGTACTGGATACACTTAAGTATGCAGATGAGAACAAAGATAACAAGGAACTGATACGTCAGATTCTGGACAAGGCTGCTTTGACTAAGGGAATCAGCCACAGAGAGGCATCAGTGCTTCTGGCCTGTGAAGACAAGGAGGTTGAAGAGGAAATCTTTGCTCTTGCAAAGAGAATAAAGGACGAGTTCTACGGAAACAGAATTGTGTTATTCGCACCTCTTTATCTTTCAAACTATTGTGTAAACGGCTGTGTCTACTGCCCTTATCATCACCAGAACAAGCATATTGCCCGTAAGAAGCTGACTCAGGAAGATGTCAGACGTGAAGTTATCGCTCTTCAGGATATGGGCCACAAGAGACTTGCTCTAGAAGCCGGTGAGGACCCTGTAAACAACCCTATCGAATACATACTTGACTGCATTAAGACAGTCTACTCTATCAACCACAAGAACGGAGCAATCAGACGTGTAAACGTAAACATCGCTGCAACTACAGTTGAGGAGTACAAGATGCTTAAGGATGCAGGAATCGGTACATATATCCTGTTCCAGGAGACCTACCACAAGGAAAGCTATGAAAAGCTTCATCCGACAGGACCTAAGCACAACTATGCATGGCATACAGAAGCAATGGACAGAGCCATGGAAGCGGGAATAGACGATGTAGGTCTGGGAGTTTTGTTCGGACTTGACATGTACAGATACGAGCTTGCAGGTCTTCTGATGCATGCAGAACACCTTGAAGCTGCACATGGCGTAGGACCACACACAATCAGTGTACCTAGAGTTCGTGCCGCTGATGACATCGACCCTGATGAGTTCGACGGCGGCGTTGACGGCGGAATCAATGACGATCTGTTTGCCAAGATTATCGCAATTATCAGAATCGCTGTTCCGTATACAGGAATGATTATGTCCACAAGAGAAAACCAGCAGATGCGTGAACGCGCTCTTCAGCTAGGTATATCTCAGGTAAGTGGTGCTTCCAAGACAAGTGTGGGCGGATATGATGAACCGGAACCGGAAGAAGAAAACTCAGCTCAGTTTGAAACTGAAGACAGAAGAACTCTTGATGAGGTAATTAAGTGGCTAATCGATATGGAATTTATTCCAAGCTTCTGTACAGCCTGCTACAGAGAAGGCCGTACAGGTGACAGGTTCATGGATCTGTGCAAGCAGAAACAGATACTGAACTGCTGTCATCCAAATGCATTAATGACGCTGAAGGAATATCTGGTTGACTATGCAAGTGAAGAGACAAGAGCGGCCGGAGAAGCTTTGATAGAGAAGGAACTTGGAAATATACCTAAGGAAAAAGTACGC
>JAQYNQ010000108.1 GCA_028727785.1 Eubacteriaceae bacterium
AACTAGAGCACTCTAAGCCAGGAAAGATTGTAAGGAGTCTTTGCCTTTTGAGAAATGGTTTTATGAATAATTTCAGCAGAATAGTTAGTGCAGTGAACGGTTCACACGGTATTTCTGCAGGAATTCATGTCAGATGCGTAAGGGAAGGAAAAAACAGTCTTCGGAGAATGAGTTTTGTCCTAAATGTGGCTCGAGGTTAATCTTTGTCTGCGAAAAGTGTTTTGCGGAAATAGAAGATATAGATTATTCACATAGAAAATGTAAACGTTGTGAAGCTGAGGCCGCTGAGAAAAGGGAGAAGGCTAAAGACACTGTGAAGGAGGCTGCGGGTAAGGCTGGTGCCGCAGGAGTGTCATTTGTTGTTGCAGCTTTTGCAGGAATCCAAAAGGAAGGCGTTAAGCAGGCAGCCGCTGCAGGTTCGAAAGCTGTGAAAGAAGCGATAAAGGTTATTCCGAAAGTGATTCGTAAATAGAGAATTAAATATCAGTTTTACCTGCTCTGTTCAAAATGCAAATGTAGAACAGCTGAAAATTACATAAAAGAACATAAAATCAACGTACAAATGAGAAAAAATCACATTTAAGCGTTGATTTTTTTAATAATATGCATATAATAGATTGTAGAGAAGAAGGTGAGGGTGTAATTATGCTAATTCAGTTTGGTTTTAAAAATTTTAAATCATTTAGAGATGAGGCTATTTTAGATTTATCAGCGACAAAGATGACAGAGTTTTCTGATAGGGTAGTATCTATTGGAAGTGAAAAGATTCTTCGGGCTGCAGCTATTTATGGTGCAAATGCAAGCGGAAAGTCTAATATATATAATGCATTGGAATATATGTCTGATTTTGTTGCAGATTCTTTCAAGTATGGCGATGAGGAAGATAAATTTGAACAATTCAGACCAACGCCGTTTTTGTTTGATACTAAATCTGTCGATGCAGAGTCTAGCTTTGAAGTATACTTTACTTTTCCAGAAGATAAGAATGAAAAAACCTATAATTATGGATTTTGCATAGACCGAAAAGGTGTAACAGAGGAATGGTTGAATTATAAGTCAAAGAGTGCAAGAAAGTATAGAACAGTATTTTACCGTAATAACGAAGAGTTGGATTTATCGGGTTTTCCAAAGGCCAGCAGGGATAATATACAAATTGCATTGGAAAGGCAGGTCTTAATAGTATCACTGGGCGCTAAGCTGAAGATTGGCAAGTGTAAGGCAATCAGAGACTGGTTTATGTCAAACGAGTTTGCAGATTTTGGAGATCCTTTTACAAACTTTTTTATGTCACGCAGACTGCCAAAGGGATTTGTAGAAGACAAGAATGTTCAGCAGAAGGTTATAGAATTCTTTTCATCCTTTGATGAGCATATTAAGGATTTCCGAATTGAAAAAGTTCCTCAGGAAGGCGATTCCAAGGATGAAAAATATAAGATTAACGCACTTCATAAAATGATTGGTTCTGACGAAATGGGAGAAATTCCATTAGAACTTGAATCTGCAGGAACATTGAAGATGTTTGCGCTATATCCGGCATTGCAGGAAGTATTGGAGAAGGGAAGTGTCTTCTTCATTGATGAATTAAATGCTCGTTTACATCCATTACTTGTAAGAAACTTTCTGCTTATATTTTTAAACCCACAAATAAATACAAATCATGCACAGCTTATATTTACAACCCATGATACATGGCAGCTATCTAACGAGTTGTTAAGACGTGATGAGGTATGGTTTGTGGAGAAGGATGAAGAAGGGGTTTCATCTTTATATTCATTAGCTGACTTTGTGGATGAGGGCGGTGCCCGCATTCGCAAGGATGAAAGCTATGAGAAGAATTATCTGACTGGAAAGTATGGGGCTATTCCAACATTGAAGAGAATTGACATTTTTTAGGAGAGACAGTATGGCGAAAAGGGATAGAACAGGTAATCGAAAATCACGTGAAAGTAAAAAACAGTTCAGAGTGCCGGAACTAGGTTATTACTTAATTGTTACAGATACTGAAGCTACTGAACGCTGTTTCTTCACAGGTCTTCATCAAGCGTTACCTGAGGAGGTTAGAAATAAACTTGCAATAAAGGTGGTAGAAACAAAGACACGCGCCATGATAGATAAATGCATAGAACTTACTGCTTATGATGCACAGTATCGTATTCCCTGGATTGTATTCGACCGAGATCAGGTGCAGGGTTTTGATGATATTATTTCAGAGGCAGAGCGTAAAGGCATACGAGTGGGCTGGTCCAACCCTTGTTTTGAAATATGGCTACATGCTTATTTCGGTTCAATGCCGACAGTTCATGATTCCTGGATATGCTGCTCTGAATTTGGTAGAGTATATGAAATTAAAACAGGACAGAAGTATTCAAAAGCAGATGAGCATATGTACGGAAAAATATGTAAAGCCGGTGATGAAAAAGGGGCAATCAGAATAGCACAGCAGAAGCTGGAGCAGTGTAAAAGAGAAGGAAAAACAAAACCATCAGAGATGTTGCCATGTACAACTGTCCATGAACTGGTGGGAGAAATTAGGGGAAAGCATGAACGAGAGGATATGTAACAAAATGTAGCATCATCAACTGGATGTATATCCTGCTCCTAAGGGTAAATCACCATTATTTAACAATGAACCATGGCTGATTGACAGGTCATTAGACTATCAGGTAAGTAGTGAACCTGATAGCGATGATGATAACATACGTATTTGAAACAATTGACCTGCGAAGAGAAGAATACCTGGATGATTGAGCTTTCTTTATTGAGAGGAATTTTTAGTTATACTATAATATGGGTAGTAAATACATGAAACGCAGATATAGAAAGGGATTCCACTATGATACATACAGAAGAAATACTGCCGGTAGTTAAATCAACAATTACGGCTTCGGTTAAACGAAATACCCATGGCGGATGCATCGGCTGGAGCAGCTGCGACAATATTTGTATGGATATGCATGAATGTCTGGATTTGTGTGAAAAAGCTTTGGAAAAGCATGAAAACATGGCTGCACTTGAGGCAGCTGTATATATTCTGACCTCGGGCGCTAAACTGGCATCTAATGCAGACAGCAGTTCGGGAATGCTTACGGATGTTGTCCTGTGCACATACGAATTTATAGAAAAGTGCACAAATGAAATTGAGAAACAGGATAAACAGACGAAAGATCAGGCTCTTGCGTTGATAATTAAAGGAACCAAGAAGAAAGTATTTGACGGGTGGGATAACTGGCGTTATGATCTGCTTAAATGCGGAATTTGCCTTTGTGATGAAGTGAGTGCAAAGAAGATTGAAAAGCTACTGGATACTCTGTTGAAGGCTTCGCAGGAGGATCCATATCCGGAATACATAAAAAAAGAAGATCTGCTTGTAAGATATCTTTTGCATAGACATTTATATGGAAAGGACAAAACACAGGAAGAACTATATCAGAACATTTCGATAAATGAGCTTCGCATTATAGCTATCAGGGATGCCATGGAGGACAAGAATTACGATGAGGCCGAAAAGCTTTGTCTGGAAAAAGCAAATGAAGAGGGTCCTTGGCATTATCGCAGCAGTAATCCGGAAGACTGGAATAACCTGCTGTATGAAATATACAAAAGAGCAAATAATACTGAACGGCAGATTGCACAGGCAAAAAAGATATTATTTATGGGAAATGAAAAGTTTTGGGAGGTTCTGAAGCAGATTTACACTGAACTTGGAGAGTGGAATAAAAATTATGAATCATTGCTGGATGAGTTAAAAGACAGCGGCCGAACAATATGCTATCGCAGCGTTCTTATTGCTGAAAATGAAAAGAAGCGACTGCTAGAAGATGTAATGGAGAATCCATATAATCTGTTTATTTATGGAGAATATCTGGTTAAGGAATATCCAAAGCAGATTTATGATTTGTGCTATCAGGAAATCAGTGAGGAATGTGCCAAGGCAAATAAAAGAAGCGACTACCGGAAGGTTACGAAAAAAATATCAAAGCTTATAAAATGGAACGGCAGTGAAACTGCCAGGGCGTTAATACAGGAATTTAAGCAGAAATATCCAAGAAGGCCGGCATTAATAGAAGAACTGGAGAAGGTGGAAGAAAGACAATGGACAAGGATTTATTAAACGAATTTGGATGGATTGTTAATAGTTTTGATCGTGACAGAGATGGCAGCCTGGATGACAGTGAAGCTATGTTTGCTATGAATGCCCTGGGGGTTATGACGGAAGCCAGGTCCGATGAGGAGGAGCAGTCGCTGTATGAACTGTCTGCGGTAGGAGTGGATATTGCCAGCTTCGACATTATTCTTTGATGTTCAGGGAAACCGAATCGGAACCAGTGGCCCGGGTATGCTGGATTCAACTATATTTTATGACAATAGTGGCCGCAAAATCGGTGTCAGTGAAATCAGTCCACTGGGCGGAAGTGTATATTATGAAATAGTGTAAACAGAGGTGAAAATCGCCTCTGTTTTTTTGTCCGGAGTGCGAGTGATTCAGGTTTTGCTAGGTTTGCTCGGTTTGCCTGGTTTACTCGGTTTGCCCAGCCGCGGCCGATTCATCCGGATTCGACCGGATTGGGACGCGAAAACGCCCGTATTTTACAGCAAAATCTGATATGGGCCGTTGCAACTTTTTATGTGCATGTGATATGGGTCCACTCGTAAATAAAAATACGTGTACGGTTATAATTATTGCAAGGCTGTTTTCGAAATATCTCATTCGGGTTGGTATAAAGTTGTCTTTTTAGTGGATTTCACTAAAATAAAAGGCCAAAAGCTGCCTTGCAGTGCATTTACGTAAAATAAGCACTGGAAGTCCCCGTGAAACCGTAAAGTTTCACGGCCTAATTTCTAATTATAAAGCCGACTGGAGCGTTTTGGCGGCCCAATAACAGAATACTGCGCCTCATCGGGCGAATGGATAAAAAAAGGCCATTATTCACCCAATTCCCATACTCATCACACTGAACATCGCATTACTCATCACACTGAATATCGCATTCAACATCACATCGCAACTTCACATTCAACTTGAGCACTCTTCCCATAGATATG
>JAQYNQ010000109.1 GCA_028727785.1 Eubacteriaceae bacterium
CGGAGAATGCGAGGGTATATTACCAGCATGCAGGACATGTGGAAGTCGCACTGGGGGTTTCTTTATTTTTTGTTGCATATTCTGTGTTCATGTAGATATTGTGTACTTGGCTTCATGTCATCGGAATAAAACTTCAAACCATATTTATCAATCGAGCCATTACGCTGATATATATGGTCTCTTAAATTGCTCATGTGGCATGGAAGGATAAATCCATATGCATTTACCTCATATGCTCTGAACATAGATGTTGCACAGATATCGGCAAGCTGAAGCATGTCCCAGCAAGCAGCTGTTTTACTTGTAATGTTATCGTAAACGTCAGCAATTTCATTATGAGAATAATTCAATAATTTATCTTTGATGTAAGAAATCAGTTCTCCATCCCGGCCAGTTCCTCTGCTGGAGAGAACAATATCTGCACGCATGTTGTGATCCCGAAGATACCACGATACTCTTTCTAAAAGAATACGACACATGTAATTGTATGTCATCACACTGTCCTTTAATGAGAGCATATTCGTATCAGCTAATACATTAACCGTAACGAAATCAGAGTTGCGTAATTGCGCAACGATATATGATGTCTTGTTAAAGTCTATTCCTTTACGTAGGTGAATCTCCTTCAGGTTAAACTTAGACTTTATTCGAGTAAGAATTGTACGAATTTCTTTCTCACTTTCCTTTGGAACGATGACTGCTGTAATTACAAACCACTGGGTGCCACGTCCAATTCCTAAATCACCTGCTTCGTCTATGTAAACTGTACATTTTTTCTTTTCCATTTCTTATTTCCTCATTGTCCTTTGTCATCGCAAGAACGTATGTTCTCATATTATAGTATACACCCAGAACGGAGTATGTCAACATCAAGATATTTGAAAAAACACTGAAACGAAAAGCCTCGACATTTGCGTCGAGGCTTTGGTTAATTTCTGGAGTTAATTCTCGTAAAGGTTTCCTTTGTCTGAAAATAGGATGGTCTGGGTTTGTTCACACGCAGAACCTCTTTCAGAATAGATTTCCCTTCCATACTGCAGGTGAGCTGTTTCTTTTCTATGGTCTGTACCACTGCATCCTGCTCGGAGATTCCGTTTTCGAATGCAAGTCTCTCTTCGATAATATCCGTACCGACCGCCCATCGAAAGAGAAGTTCAAATTGACCATGTTTCATCATTTTACCCTCGTGAACGGTATTCCTCCATACATGAAATCATCCCAATACAATGTCAGTACATTCCCATCCTTGTTGTACTCTGCTTTCAAAGAAAATGGTTCATTCTGACTTGTGCCCGTGAAATGTATGAAGTTATCCTTTATCATATAGCTTCCTTCAAAATATGCATCATATTTACCTACCGGCCAGAACCTGTTTTCATAAGAGCCTGAAAATGTGCCTGTATTAAAATTCATAGTAATAACTGCGGCATCATCCGCATACTGCCATGTTCCGATCACAGGATACTTTTCAAATATCATATAAAATCCGCTAACTAGCATGATGCCACAGACAAGTACTACCAAGAGTACTGCATATTTCTTCCTCATTCATTACCTCTTTTTCATCGGTTCTACATTCCTGTAACTGTCACATTGATCCAGCGCACCACATCATTTACGCTGTTAAAGATGTATATTGTTTCTTCACCATTTTCAAACGGGTAAATGTACAGCATGATACTTCCGTCATTGTCCCAGTCCCCCCACTCGGTTTCCACAATTCCGTTCTGCGTTTCGCAGGTCAGATAATAATCCCCTTCATACTCGCCGCTGTCTACAAGCACTTTCACCTGACTATCTCCGCGCAGATTCAGAACCTCTTTAGAGATGGAGAATGTAAATGTTTCCTCTGGTCCTGAATTCAGGGAGTCATTTGTCATATCCATCATGCTCCACTGCACGAATCCCGGGGAATAGTACCACTGTCCATCCGCTTTCACCATGGTTATCGTATTCTTTACACTTTTGACAGGACTGCCGTCATAAACGCTATATCCGTTATATATGAAATCGATAACCTTTGCTTCTGTCACATTCATTCCCATGTTGAAATAATAGCACTCTTTGAGATCTTCATACTCTTTTTTACTGTAATAGGATGCAAAGCTCTTTTCCCGAAGAATCCGGTATGTTCCACTCTTGGAGCACGGAATATCCATCAGCTGTGACCCGGCAATTTCGGATGTCAGATATTCTTCCGTCGTCATGGATTGTCCGTATTTCCGCTTCAGGTAATTCAGTCCGACCATTTCTTCTGCCCAAAAGGCCAGCCCTTCTTCTGCAGACAATGGAAGCAATGCATCCGAATCCCCCTTTGCTGCGGCAATGATGGTCTGGTTCAGTTTTTTGTAATAGCTGTTTCCTTTTTTCAAAACCGTGACCGTGCACTTGCAGACCTTTCCCCCGGCTTTTGCATAAACGATCGCGCGCCCTGCGCCCGAAGCCGTAATCTTTGCGGATTTTGTTCCGGTGGCTTTTACAGTAATGACCTTCGAATTGCTGGTTGACCACGTGATCTTTCCAGACAGTCCCTGTGCTTTCACTGTTGCTGTTTTCGTCTGATCCAGACTTAACGCGACACTGCTTTTATTCATCTTCACCGATGCTGCCTCTGCACTTTCCGTCGACAGGCATACAAATGAAGACAGAAAAAGTAAGGAAAAGATCACCACTGCCGCAATCTGTTTCAGTCCAATCTTCATATTCATTCTCTTACCCCCTATTCCTTACCCACTCTGTAATACTGAATCCGGTAGACATCGTTCTGCTTAATCTCTTCGCAGTACCGCCAACGCACCCCGCTTTCTTCCTCGATGTTCTCAAGGAAGAAGCCTTTGCTTTCCAGATAGTTCAGGAAATCCCCCTTCCCGCTCTCATCAAACATCTTTTTCTCAATGGAAAAATCATAGAGGCACATATCTGCTTCCCCCCAGAGGCATCCTTCGATTTCGATACCGTCATCCATGGTGAGCATCACCTGCTCGTGGATATAGATCGTATCCCCATAATCATCAATGGTGTACGGCTTTTCCGCCAGCTTTCTGGTGGAAACCACATTTTTCGCGGCATTTTCAACCAGGTTCTTCACCTTTCTGTACGTTCTCTGATTCATGTTCTGATTCATTCGTCTTCCCCTTTCATGGATTGATACACAGCTTCATTTTATCACAACCTTACCCAGATTGCCGGGCGAACGCCCACCGTTTCGTTATAGACAAATTCCCCATGGGTTGTAATCGCACCGAACGG
>JAQYNQ010000110.1 GCA_028727785.1 Eubacteriaceae bacterium
GTGATACTGTGTGGCCCGTAAGAAGTGAGTCTATGTATGCTGTGACAAGATGGCGGCATACGTGCCACTGGTATCGTTCGTACACATCCCGGCTGACGGATCTGAACATGTGAAGTGCCGCCTTACGATTTTCAAGAGCAAATTTCATTGCCACCGTCAGACAGTCCTCTATTGTATCGATAGTCGGATACTCGCTGATAATCTTCTCTATCTCATCATCTACGATGGACTCAAGAAGCTCAGGTATATCGTGATAATAGTAATAGAAGGTGTTCCGGTTGACTCCACAGTCGTCAACGATATCTTTGACTGTAATTTGAGAGAGGGGATTTTCGCTCAGCAGCTTTACGAAAGAGTCACGTATCGCTTTCTTAGTAAAAGTAGCCATTTCCTATACCATCTTCCTTTCCTCTAAAGCTTCATCATTTTCTGAATTCAGACTGTTAAAGAAGTCGTCAAGGGTGAATTTATGAGCCATTGTGATGATTACTCTTCTAAGAAGCTGCTTTTCCTCGGCAGATTCAGACGCTACAGGAAGCATTTCAGAATTGTGACCGCTGACATACTTAAGTGCGTTTTCAAATTCATCGCAGAAATAGTTGTAGGCAGTCTCAGGGCTATAAGATTTTTCCTGCATTTTCAGCATAGTCTGAATATTATCAAGGGAAAGCACTGATTTTGCCAGAACAACAAAAATAAGTGACGCAATCTGATCCCGATAGTACATTTTCTTTACGGGACCTGAAACAATGTGCATCTTGACATAATTGCTCAGCATAGTGTCACTGACCTTCAGCCCGAAACAGGGTTCAACGGCCTCACTTATAAGCTTAACCACCTGCTTCAGGTACAGCCCCACGTTGGGTATTTCATTGTATCTTGGCAAGGTGAATTCCCATATTTTTCTCTTAGACATAAAAACCTCCATATAAGTTATTAAATAACTCTTGACAAGATATGAAATACGTTGTAACCTTAAGATAAGTTATTCAATAACCGATTTAAGGTTATTATAATTGTATTCGAATAATAAATCAAGGTTATAATAGATTATAAAGGGGGATTTCTGTTATGTTTGGAAATGCAATTGCTGCGGAAGACTTGGACCGCGACCTGGATTTTGATTTCGACTTCAATTTCGGATTCGCCAGAAAAGAAAAAAGAAGTCTGTTTAGTGTAAAGGACCCTGTTAGTGCACTTACACATTTCATCGGCTTCATAGCAGCACTTATAGGCATGCCCATTCTGCTTATCAAAGCTTCCATGGACGGCCAGAACCTCACTGCAATGGTCAGCCTTTCCATATTCATGCTGAGCATGATTCTGTTATACGGGGCAAGCACAGCATATCACACCTTTAAGGTAATGCCGGATACGGGAATGCGGCTGAAAAAAATGGATCATATGATGATCTTTGTTCTGATTGCAGGCTCATATACTCCAATGTGCACTATTGTGCTGGAAGGAAAAGCCGGTCTGCACCTGCTGGTTTTGATATGGGGAATTGCTGCACTGGGAATTCTGTTTAAGGCGTTCTGGGTTACATGCCCTAGATGGGTGTCATCAGTAATCTATATCACCATGGGCTGGGCCGCACTTCTTGCAATCGGCCAGATTTTTCACAGCATGGAGCTTGCAGGATTCATTCTGCTAGTTGCAGGCGGAATACTCTATTCAATGGGCGGTATAATCTACGCTCTGAAAATAAGAGAGCTTGCACCGGGCTTCGGCGCACACGAGGTGTTCCACCTGTTCGTGCTGGCGGGTTCTCTCTGCCATTACATCATGATGCTGGTTTATGTGGCATAAGGAGAAACACAGCCGGGATGCCCGGCGTCCCAAACACCCGGTACCATTTGTGCCAACGCCGTCCCGCATGCAAAAAGCCCTTGACAAGCTTTTCTCAGAGGAATATACTTTTTGTTGTCAAGTTAATATAGTCTTCAGGGCAGGGTGAAAGTCCCTACCGGTGGTAAAGCCCACGAGCCGCAAGGCATGATTCGGTGAGATTCCGAAGCCGACAGTATAGTCTGGATGGAAGAAGAATGTATGTGTACAGAATTTTGCTCTGGAGTGTTTTTACATTCCGGAGTTTTTTTCTTCAAAATTGAAGTAATAGAAACATTATTTTTCAGTATTCAGTTTTGCCCTGAGCAGTATTGCTTGGGGTTTTTTCTTTAGAATACAAAGTAATTCGGAGGTGAATTGCATGACAGACAGAGAATATATGCAGCTGGCCATCGACCTTGCACAGCAGGGATGTGGCTGGACAGCACCTAATCCGATGGTAGGAGCGGTCATAGTTAAAGACGGAAGAATAATCGGACAGGGCCTCCATGAAAAATATGGACAGCCCCATGCAGAGCGCAATGCTCTGGCAAACTGCACAGAAAATCCTGAAGGTGCAAAAATGTATGTTACACTTGAGCCCTGCTGTCATTACGGCAAACAGCCGCCCTGCACAGAGGCGATAATAGAGGCAGGAATTAAAAAGGTTTTTGTGGGATCTGCTGATCCTAATCCTAAGGTTGCAGGTAACGGAATCCGCATTCTGAGAGAACATGGCATAGAGGTAATTGAGGATATGATGCGTGAAGAATGCGACAGAGTAAATGAGGTGTTTCTCCATTTTATTCAGACAAAGAGACCATTTGTTGCAATGAAATATGCCATGACAATGGACGGAAAAATTGCCGCATACACAGGAGATTCCAGGTGGGTAACAGGTGAAACAGCAAGAGCACATGTTCAGAATTTAAGAAACAGATACACCGGTATTATGGTGGGCGTGGGAACTGTTCTGGCTGATGATCCTATGCTGAACTGCCGCATGGAGGGAGGAAAGGATCCAATAAGAATAATCTGCGATACTAATCTTCGCACTCCGCTAAATGCCAAGCTAGTTCAGACCGCCGGCGAATACCCGACAATAATTGCGACCTGTTGCAAAGACGAGACAAAGCTGCAGAGATATGAAGAGGCAGGGTGTAAAGTGCTGGTTTTGACCGAAAAAGACGGGCACGTGAATCTGACGGAGCTTATGGAAAAGCTGGGCGAAGAGAAAATCGACAGCATTCTTCTGGAGGGTGGCGGCACTCTGAACTGGGCTGCACTTGAGGAGGGGATCGTTCGGAAAGCGTACACATATATTGCACCAAAGCTCTTTGGAGGACAGACTGCAAAGACTCCTGTGGAAGGCATAGGTGTGGCATCGCCATCAGATGCTGTAATCCTTGCAAACAGCAGGATTCAGATGCTGGGAGACGACTTTTTAATAGAAAGTGATGTGAAAAATTAATGTTTACGGGAATTGTAGAAGAAATAGGTACAGTGGAGGAAATCAGACATGGTCAGCACTCCGCAATTCTGAAAATTCGGGCATCTAAGGTTCTAGTGGGGACGAAAATAGGCGACAGCATTGCGGTAAACGGCATCTGTCTTACTGTTACACAGCTGGGTCCGACCGGGTTCTCAGCAGACGTAATGCATGAGACTCTGAACCGTTCATCTCTGTCAAAACTTTCTCGGGGAGGTCACGTTAATCTTGAACGAGCCATGGCCGCCGATGGGCGTTTTGGTGGTCATATTGTATCAGGCCATGTTGACGGAACAGGTAAAATTGTTGGAATAAAAAGAGATGATAACGCAATCTGGTTCACGATAGAAGCCAAACCGGAACTGATGAGATATATTGTGGAAAAAGGATCAATAACCATAGATGGCATCAGCCTGACTGTGGCAAAGATAAGTAATACAGATTTTTCTATATCGGCTATCCCTCATACAGTTGCCCAGACTGTGCTCAGTGAGCGAAAAGAGGGAGACCATGTAAATCTGGAGACAGATATTATAGGGAAATATGTGGAAAAGCTGCTGAAACCAGCGGACGAGCCAACCGGCAGCAGTGGAAGCGGCAACGGAATATCGAGAGAATTTCTTACTAAGTACGGTTTTTAAATAGATAGTTAATCGAGGAGGAGATTATAGTGGGAAAGTTTAATACAGTAGAAGAAGCCTTAGAAGAGCTTCGAAATGGAAAAATCATTCTGGTAACAGATGATCCTGACCGTGAAAACGAAGGGGACTTTATCTGTGCGGCAGAATTCGCAACAACTGAAAATATCAACTTTATGGCAACTCACGGTAAGGGTCTGATCTGTATGCCAATGTCTGAGTACTATGTAAAGAAACTGAGAATTCCTCAGATGGTTCAGCATAATACAGATAATCATGAAACTGCTTTCACTGTGTCCATCGACCATGTTGATACAACAACAGGCATTTCCGCGGCAGAACGTTCTATTACAGCCATGGGATGCGTTGCCGATGATGCAAAGCCTGAGCATTTCCGCAGACCGGGACACATGTTCCCATTGCTGTCTAAGCCAAACGGTGTTCTTGAAAGAAACGGTCATACTGAGGCAACTGTTGACTTATGCCGTCTTGCAGGCCTTAAGGAATGTGGTCTGTGCTGTGAAATCATGAGAGAAGACGGAACTATGATGCGTACACCTGAGCTCATGGAAATTGCTGAAAAGTGGGATATCAAGTTCATTACTATCAAGGACCTGCAGAACTACAGAAAAATCCATGAACCTCTTGTAGAGAGAATGGCTGCTGTGGATCTGCCGACAAAGTACGGTGAGTTCAAGGCATACGGTTTTGTTAACAAACTAAACGGAGAGCATCATGTGGCGCTTGTGAAGGGTGAAATCGGAGACGGTAAAGATGTTCTTTGCCGCGTGCATTCTGAATGCCTGACAGGTGATACTTTTGGTTCACTTCGCTGCGACTGCGGACAGCAGCTGGCTGCTGCAATGACTCAGATTGAAAAGGAAGGCAGAGGAATTCTTCTTTACATGCGCCAGGAAGGCAGAGGAATCGGCCTTATCAACAAGCTGAAAGCCTATGAGCTTCAGGAACAGGGTATGGATACTCTTGATGCAAACCTGGCACTGGGTTTTGCCGGAGACCAGAGGGAGTACTACATCGGTGCACAGATTCTGAGAGATCTTGGAGTAAAGAGTCTTCGCCTTCTGACAAACAATCCGGACAAGGTATATCAGCTGGGCGAGTTCGGAATGGAAATCAGCGAAAGAGTGGCGATTCAGGTAGAAGCAACAACTCACGATCTGTTCTATCTGAAAACTAAGCAGAAGAGAATGGGACATATTTTAGAGTATTAATAAGTTTTAGATAAATGGGAAAACACTGAGCAATTTGAGAAAGCTGAGAACAAGAAAACATGAAAATAGAATGAAATTTGACGGAGGAAAAAAATCATGAGAACATTTGAAGGTAAACTGGTATCAGAGGAAATCAGAGTAGGAATTGTAGCAGCGCGTTTCAACGAATTCATCACATCCAAGCTTCTTGGCGGAGCTATAGACGGGCTGACTCGTCATGACGTAAAGGAAGAAAACATCGATGTGGCATGGGTTCCGGGCGCTTTTGAAATTCCGCTAATCGCATCCAAGATGGCGAAGTCCGGAAAATATGACGCAGTTATCTGCCTGGGCGCGGTAATCCGTGGGGCTACAAGCCACTACGACTACGTATGCAACGAAGTTTCCAAGGGCATCGCACACGTTTCTCTGGAAAGCGAAATTCCTGTAATGTTCGGTGTAGTAACTACAGAAAATATCGAGCAGGCAATCGAGCGTGCAGGCACTAAGGCAGGCAACAAGGGCTATGACTGTGCTCTTGGTGCAATCGAAATGGTAAACCTTATCCGCGAGATTGAAGCGTAAGGATGAATAACGAAAGGGCGTCGGTAAGCTTAATTGAGACCGGCGCTTTTTTTTAATCCGGTGAAATGAACTTGCTTTTTCGTGCAATACTCTTTGACAGGATTAACATCAACGAGGGAATGCTCCATGCAATT
>JAQYNQ010000111.1 GCA_028727785.1 Eubacteriaceae bacterium
CGCTCATAAGCGTGTCCTCCTATGCATGGATTTTCCGAAGTGGAATTTCTATGTAAACAGAGGATCACAGTTCCTCTGATAAGACTGAGGAACCAACCGCATACCGCAAGGTAGTCCTGTAGTGGTATTATAGCACCGAACGTGAGTTCGGTAAAGGGTGTAATTTTGAAAACAATGTGCTTTTGGTGTCTCGGTGTTAACTATATGCGTTGTGAAACAAGTGGAAAGTATGATAATTTGACTACACTTTTGACTACACTCAATGAACGACGTGGCTTAAACCTCCATTTCATGCGATTTTCAACCATGCAATCTCATTCGAGTCCCATGTCCTCCGCCAGAAAAAAGAGACAGGTTTTAGCCTGCCTCTTTTTTTTATTTTCTATAGCTCCGCTTATTTGATATAATATAGTTAAATAAAAACCTTACGGGGTTCCTTTGGAAGGGAGAGCAGATGTGGAAAGAATTTTAGATAATTTATCGGTGGTAATGCCCTTTTTTATTATTTCATGGGGAATATTCACAGTAAGCACTCTATGGAAGCCGCAAAAGTTCAGAAACAGTATACTTCTTATGATAGCTCTTTTTTTCTCAGTGTTTTTCATAGCATCATTAGCGGGAAAGTACATGGGAACAGTGCTGCTTTTTGCGTTCCTGTTTTCATTTCTTGCTCTTCTTCTGGTGCCGGTCATGCTGATAATAAACGGCATAGTAACCATAAAAAGAGAAGGAAAATCACTGGGTCACCTTCTGTCTCTGCTGCTGGGGTTGTTAATTGGTGCCGGCGAGATTGCCTTTGGAATAGGACTTGCTCTGGAAGTTCAGTCTTTCAGTCATGAATATACGTTATCAAAACTCATAGCAGCATTTATAGGCTCCTCTGCGCTGTATTTCAGTGTTCTGATTCTCGCCTTTGTCTTGTACATGATTTTCATGCAGTTTGTGCCCCACTTTAGGAGTTTTGATTATCTTATCATACATGGCGCGGGACTTATTGATGGCGATAAAATGTCTAAGCTTCTGTCAAACAGAATCGATAAGGCAATAAAGGTCTTCAACAGGAGTAAACATAAGCCGATAATTATCCCAAGCGGTGGACAAGGCGGAGATGAGACTGTTTCTGAGGCAGAAGCAATGGAGAAATATCTTCTGGAACACGGAATACCTGAAGAATACATACTCCTCGAAGACAAATCAGTAAATACTATGGAAAATCTTCAGAATTCCATGGATATTATATATTCAAGGGAAGGACGGCATCGGGTGGCGCTTGTTACAAGCAATTACCATGTTTACAGATGCCTGCTCTATGCAAAGAAAATAAAGCTGAAATGTACAGGTATCGGAGCACCTGTTGCCTGGTATTACTGGCCAAGTGCTGTGATTCGCGAATTCGTTGCTGTATTTACTACAAAGAAGTTTTTGATATGGACCATTCTCGGGTATATCCTATTTGTACTTTTTCCCGCATATGAATATGCCAGACTGATTTAGAAATGCCATAATCAAACAATGAAATAAAACAGGAGGAGTAATAAAAATGAAAGACATCAGTAAAGTTTGCAAGGTTGCACTGGTGCAGGCAGAGCCCGTGATGTTTGATAAAAAAGAGTCGCTGGAAAAAGCACTGAAATATATAGACGAGGCTTCATCTCAACGTATCGATTTAATTGTTTTTCCTTAACTCTTCATTCCCGGCTATCCCATCGGAATGAATTTCGGATTTAGTATGGGCAAGCGGACAGAAGCCGGACGAGCAGTCTGGAAAAGATATTACGATGCATCTGTGGTTGCGGTAGAATCTGAATTTCAAATGCTTGCGGATGCGGCAATAAAATCCGGAGCTTACATTAGTCTAGGGTTCTCAGAACGAGACCAAGTCACCGGAACTCTTTATAACAGCAATGTGATCTTTGAGCCGGATGGTTCATATAAAGTTCACCGCAAGCTCAAGCCAACCGGGTCTGAGCGAGTAGTCTGGGGCGATGCCAACAAGGGATATTTTCCCGTTACACAGACCCCATGGGGACCTGTTGGAAGTCTGATCTGCTGGGAAAGTTACATGCCCCTTGCACGAGTTGCACTCTATCAGAAAGGCATTACCATCTATATTTCGCCAAACACAAACGATAACGAGGAATGGTTTGCCACTATTCGGCATATTGCCATTGAGGGTAAATGCTATTTTATCAACGCAGATATGATTGTAAGAAAAGACTCCTACCCCGCTGACCTCAATGAAATTGAAGTTGTCCGCCGCTTGCCGGAAATAGTGTGCCGTGGCGGAAGCTGCATCATTGATCCGTATGGACATTATGTAACCGAACCTGTATGGGACGAAGAAAAAATCATTTATGCAGAGCTTGATATGGATCTGCCTGCTGCATGTAAAATGGAACACGATGCTGTGGGGCATTACGCAAGACCGGATGTCCTTGAGCTGATTGTCATCGAGAGATGATTAAAAGTTAAAGAGGTGTTACAATGGCAAACATCATTACAGGCTGCAGAATACTATGTAGCGTACTCATTCTGGCTGTTCAGGTCTTTTCTCCTCAGTTCTATTTTCTGTACTTGGTGGCAGGCTTTACAGACATGATTGATGGGACTGTTGCAAGAAAAACAAACACAGCATCCGAATTCGGTGCCCGGCTGGATACTGCAGCTGATGCTGTATTCGTCCTGGTCTGTATGGCAAAAATACTCTCTGTCCTGTCAGTTCCCGCGTGGCTCTATATATGTGTTTCGGTTATTGCAGCCATAAAGATTTATAACATTATTTCAGGATATATAGTCCAAAGGCGTCTTATATCCAAACACACTATAATGAACAAATTCACTGGTGCGGTATTATTTGCCCTTCCCCTTACGCTGCCTGTAATTGATTTAAAATATAGCGGTGCTTTCACCTGTGCAGTTGCTCTAATAGCGGCTGTGCATGAGGGATATCTGGTGAAATTCGATAACCGCAGCTTTCATATTTAAATACGTAAGATGAATTATTGCTGCCGGAACAGTACAACTGATAGAAATGGATGAGAAAAAATGAAAAAAGCACTTTTAAATTACAGAACGAAAACAAGCAGACAGTCGCCTCAAGGTAAGCCTAATGTGTTCTTTACATGCCATGAAAAAGATTTTAACAGTTTTTTTGATACAGAATCGAAGGCTGTTTTATGGGCGGATGAAAATATTGATTGTGCCATCTGGTATAACAGCGACGCATATTATTATCCGACTGGAGATGAGAGTAAGGAAGAATATTACTCTTTACTTTATGATATGAATCTGTTCGTAATTCCCGTCACTTTGAACTTTCTTAAGGGTAATAACCGGGCATATGATATAGATTTCAGGTATGCGCTGGATCATAATATTACATTACTGATGATTATGGAAGAACAGGGACTTGAAGATTTATTTGAAACCATGTGCGGCCAGCTGCAGTATCTTGACAGATATCAGGATAGTACTACCCAGGATTCTTCGAGAACAAGCTGAAAAAATTCTTAAACGACACCCTTATTTCCTGCGAATTATCCGAAAAGATACGCGCTGCTTTCGATGCCTACATTTTTCTTTCATATCGTAAAAAAGACAGAAAAGAAGCTTTAAAAGTCAGCTCTTTTTACACTGGTCGTGACTCCAAGCGTTAATGAGCACCCTAATTATATTATGAACGAGGAATACCCCATTGCCTTATCTTCCGGAAAAAACATTTTAGCCATTGAAGCAAAAGCCACTGATAAGAATACCCTGAAAGGGAATTATAATGGTCTGGAGGATGTGTTATCCACAGATGAAGCAGGAATAATTTCAGATAAACTAATTGAACTGCTGAAAAAAGAAGCATACAAAGAGAATGATGATCCGGAACATTTGTATTATATCGCGTTAGCCTATTTATATGGTATAGACGTTGAAAAAAATGTATCAAGAGGTATCAGCATTCTTAAAAAGTCAGCCTCCTCTGATTACGAGCCATCGGTTAAAAAACTTGTTCATATTTTCTTAACCGGCGAAGGTGTCAGGGTCAGCTATGATACAGCCCTGTTATATCAGAAGCAGTTAGTCAACATTTATATTGATAATAAGTTGAAGAAAGAGCTATACTGGATGCAGAAAATGATCTGGCAACTCTGTACAGAAGTCACGGAGACTATTCACATGCACTAGGCCTGTATGAACAGGTATACCTCAGACGAAAGGAATTACTGGGAGAAGACGATTCAGATACCCTGATTTCCTTAAATAATATGGCTGCAACCTATGACAGTCTTGGAAATTATACCCAGGCGCTAAAAATACATGAACAGATATACAGTAAATCAGTAAACAAATTCGGAGACGACAATCCATTAACTCTGATATCCTTAAATAACCTTGCTGCAGTATACGGAAAGCTGGGTAATGACGAAAAGAGTCTGGAATTAAATGAACAGACATATTACAAAGTAAATCAGGTGTTTGGCGTAAACCACCCAAATACTATATTATCTTTGAATAATCTTGCAGCAGCTTATGCGAAACTGGGAGATTATAATAAAGCTATGTAACTCTATGAGCAGACATATAACAAAGCTTGTGATATATTCGGAGAAGATCATCCCCAGACATTTATAGCGGAAAACAACATGGCCACAGTCTACAGTAATGCCGGCGATTACAAAAAAGCTTCCCATTTATATGCGCGGCTGTATCATAAACAGAAAGAGGTTTTAGGAAAAAAACATCCTGATACTCTGCAATCTCGAATTAACCTTGCAGATTCACGTAAAAAATATCTGAAATCAAAATATCCGAATTACAGGAGGAAAAACCTATGAAGCAAAATCTGAAAAAAAGTGTTCTATTATTTCCCTTCATTTTGGGTGTAACAGGATTACTGAACAGCGGTATGCCTGTTCTTGATTCCCTGTTTCAGAGTTTTGAAATGTATTTTCTGAATTATGTAGCAACGCCGCCTAATCTTCTGGTAGAGATTGCTCGCTGGACGGCTCCTCTTGCCACTGCCAGTGGAATCCTTCTTGTTTTATCCAGATTGAAAAAAAGTTTCAGGAACTATATTCTGTTTCGCCGGGGTAACAGCATTGCCGTTTATGGTCCACAGCCTCATAGACAGGAGCTTCTGGACGGACTGGCTAAACGTGGCATAGATGCCGGCGATTACGGCAGCGACAGTACAGTTGTGCGTGCACATGACTATCTGCTTCTTGGTGACCAGGCAGAAACAATCAGATTCTATACAGATAATCGCCGGATGCTTTCAGGACATACTGTATATATGCAGTCCGAGCTTCCGGCACAGTCTGTTTCTGATGCGCAGCTTCGTCTTTTCTGTCCCGAGGAGACCACCGCCAGGCTATACTGGAAACAGATAGATACATATCAGATTTCAGTACAGAACAATCATAAGCTCAGAATCGTCTTTGTTGGATTTGGAACTCTTGGTCAGCAATTACTTAATTACGCCCTGCTGGACAACATATTTAATCCTGACCAGGCCATTGAATACCATATATTCGGAGATAAAAGCGGCCGATACGCAGCAACACATCCTGAGCTGGACAAAATCGGCGATCCTGTCATCTTCCATACAGGCCAGTGGTATGAAAACCTTAATCTTCTTGAGGAGGCAGCACTGGTTTTAGTCTGTGAACAGACTGATCAGTTTAAGCTTGTACAGAATATGCTTTTCGCTCTTACTGTACCTGTAATTGATGTATTTACCGCCAACGGCATAACCTTCGATTTACTGGAAGGGAAAAAAAGGCTCCGCATCTTCCCATGGCAGCAGCTTGCATGGGAGCCGGCTAATATTTTCAGCAGTTCTCTGTTCGAGCAGGCAATGGAGCTGAACCTGCATTATGCACACTTATACAGCAACATCACTAAAACACCGGAAAACCGAAATGCTGAATGGGCAAAACTGGACAGCTTTACACGATATTCCAATGTATCTGCCGCCGACTACCACGATATAAGACTGAATATGATGAAACATCTAGGCTGGCCGGAGAACAGTGAAGAACTGGACAGCGAACAACTTGAATTTCTTTCAGAGCTTGAACACATACGCTGGTGCCGTTATCATCAGCTTAATAACTGGAAACCGGGCATCCCTGAAAATGGAAAAGCTAAGGATCCTGCACGTCGAATCCACCGCGATCTTATTCCTTATGCTGACCTGACAGAAGCTGAAAAGCAGAAGGATCGTGATAATATTCTGCTGCTTCTGTCCTTTCTTCACAATAACTTATAGTATTTTAACCAATAATATAGGAGACCAGCTATGAAATCATTTTTCATTTCAAGTACATTTAAAGATATGCAGGCAGAGAGAGACCTCCTTCACAAAACCGTTTTTCCGCAGCTGCGAAAAACAATGCAAAAATATGGTGAAGACATACAGGAACTTGACCTGCGCTGGGGAGTGGATACCTCCCATATGTCAGAGGAGGAAAGCGGATATCAGGTACTTAAAGTATGCATCGACGCAATTGACCGCTGCCATCCCTATATCATTGTTCTCTTAGGTGAACGGTACGGCTGGATACCCGATGAAAATATAGTGCATTCCCTCCACGATACCAGAATGGAAGATCTTTACGCAGAAAATATGAGTATAACAAATCTGGAAATACGCTATGGGACATTAAGTGAAGAAGAAACACTCAGAAACTGCGTTTTCTGCTTCCGTGATCCCTCACTGCTTGGCAGAATTGATGAGGCTCACCGCCCACTCTACTCCTCCGAAAGCGAAATGCACAGAAAAAAACTTCAACTGTTAAAAGAAGAAATCCGTTCAAAAAAGAATGCCGTTATCCTGGACTACAGTGCAGACTGGGATAATGAAAAACATGAAGTATGTGACCTTGATGACTTTCTCAGACAGATTACAGACCTGTTAAAGCAGATGATTCTCCGTGACTTTGCAGATCATGAAGTCAAACATCCTGCCGAGCATCTGCAATTGCAGATGAAACTGCGTCAGAAACAGTACCTTACTTCATATATTCCGCGATATAGAGAAGAATATCTTATTATCCCTCAGCTTCGGCTGAATCTCTATCAGAACGGTATGACAGATCCCATCCGATATCAGATTCTTGTCAAAGGCGAGGCCGGCAGCGGAAAAAGTGCCTTAATGGCAAGTCTGGCTCATATCATGGAACGGGAGGACTGTCATGTGATAATGTATTTCTCCGGAGAATCAGGCTGTCAGAACCCGGATACACTTAATCGATATGTTATCCACTGTCTTGAAAAAATCGGAGGATATTCCCATGAGCCGAATACTTCCGTAACAGAGCGACTGCGTTTTCTCTATAACCGGCTGAAAGACAAACCCGTATTTATTTTTATTGATGCTCTGGATCAGCTTATACCATCCGGAAATGCAAATCTTGAGCTTTTGTCAATATGCCCGAATTTCTGTTACATACTGTCCTCTACTCCCGATTTTCCTCTTGAGAATACGGCAAAACCTCTGGGTTTATCAAAACTCAAAACCGTAGTTCTTGAAGAGCTGGCACTATCAGACAGACAGGCTATCGTGTCCGAAATATCTGAGAAAAGAGGCAAAACCCTTGATGCTGTCGTCACAGATATGACCGTTCACGAAAACCAGGCGGGCAATCCTCTTTATCTGTCTATGCTTCTGCAGAGATTCTTTATGATGACTCAGAAAGAATTTGAAACAGCAGAAAACCTGGCACCCGGTATGGAAGGTATTCACAGATACATGAAATATCTTTTAGAAGAAATGCCCGATGATACTGTGCCTATGGTGCGCTATCTTCTGGAAGTAACAGGTCAGAAATTCCATCTTACCGGTTTTAGAGAAATACTTGCACTCCTTGCATTATCCGAATACGGTCTTACTGAATCAGAGCTTGAGGAAATCATGACCTTTGGCGGCATGCAGTTCCGCCAGCTTGAATTTCAGCAGGTTGTTTCATACCTTTATGATGCATTCAGCCAGAGAGAAGACGGTAAGTGGTGCTTTTCACATCGCCTGTTCTCCCAGGCTGTCTGTGAAGAATTAAGTGAGGATGACACTGCATATATTGTGAATCTTCTTGCAGAATACAGCCTGAAGAATAAGGATTTTGTGGAAAAGGAAGGTTTCCGCTATGTACTTGAATCCAGGCACGCAATGGGTTCACAGGTTCTTCTCGACTCCCGAAAATGGAAAACCAAACAGCAGGTCCGAGATCTGGTTATGAAAATGATCTCACAATCAGAAGAAAATCGCGAATACTTTCTGGATCTTACCCGTTCTTATGCAGGTGATGGGATCTGCAAATTCTGGTCCTCCTGTCAAAACATACGTTATGATGAAGTCAGCAGCAGATTTCTGTCATCAATATGGGAACTACTGCTGAATAACCCGGTTTCCTCTCCGGAAAACCGTTATCATTGCGGCATCAGACTGTCAGAATACCTGAGTAATCTGTATTTCCGCAGTGAAACCACTAAGGAAAAAGAAAATGTGCTTGAAAGAATAAGCTTATGCTTTGATGAAATGAAGAAGCTTTGTTATAAGATAGAAGATCCGAAAAGACAGTGCTTCCTGTCCGGGCTGCATAACCGTCAGGCTGTTTTTCTCGCAAAGCAGAACTCATTCGACAGCCTTCAGTCGGCATGGAAAGAATACGCTGAGGCATCAGATATCCTGTCTCCCCTTCTTGAATCACTTTCACAATGGGATGAAGATGACATAGATTCTATTCTCAGACAGGATGCGCAGAACAAAGTTGACTATGCCATTGATTCACGTGTTCATGGTAAAAATGTACTCACCAATCTTTTAGAAGATGGCGTAAAGCTTGTAAAGTCACGGATTGATGAGCACAGAAGTTCAGCTCTTCGCGACAGTCTGCTTGCCCTGTATACAGAACTTCTTATTTCCTGTCAGTCTGCAGGAGATTATCCGAAAAGCATAGTATATGGTGACCTTGCACTTAAGTTATCCGAAGAACTGTTAACTGAGGAAGCTGCACCGGCACACAGACAGGCCAGAATGAAGGTTCTGCTGAATTATGCCTACTCACTCAATGGAGCTTATCGTTATCCTTATCATGAGGAATATCTGATGCTTAGCAGGCAGGCCTGCGCTGATTATCCGGACTCTCTGGAATATAGAGAAAAGCTGGCATATGCCCTGTGTCTTTTTGCCTATTCAGCAGATCAGGCCATAAAAAAACCTTCTTCAGATATGACCACCGGTCTTCTTGCAGATTTGCTTCATAAATCCGAAGAATGCTGGAAAGAAGGCCTGGAGCTCTATGATGACGTGCTTGAAACCATCCCTGAAGAATCAGACAAGATAAGAATCACTCACTCCTTAGTATACTACTGCGCTGCAAAGTCAATTACAGAGCTTAAGAGAGGCTGCTGTAAAAAAGCACTGTCTTCTGCTTTGCGAGGACTTGAGCTTGCAGACAGATACTGGACAGTACGGGGAAAAGAATCAGAAACCGGCAGTGCCGACCTAAGAGATCTGAACTATGCAGCTGCACAGGCATACCTGAATACCTGTCAGCTTGACAAGGCACTTCCTTACTCAGAAAACAGCGTTAAATATGCGGAAATACGCCATATACAGACAGGTAGAACTTTTCCTGCTGAAGCCAAAGCTCTGTCCTGCTGCTCACAGATTCTCTATGAGCTCAGACGTGATGAAGATGCCCTGCTCTGTGCCGAAAAAGCAGTCAGCTGCTATCTTTCACTTTCAGGCAGCTACGAGCAGGAACTGGCACAGCTTCACTATGTTGAAAGCCGCATTTTCCTCACAAAAAAGGATTATTCTAAAGCTATGGAACATCGTGATGCCTTTGCTTCCTTTGCCTGTTTGAATTCAGGTGACGCTTTCTATGGGAAGCTTCTGCTTCTTGATGCAGATATTATGGGCTTAGAAGAAAAAGTCAATGAACAGAAATCCAAGCTTTATGAAGCACTGCACTTTTGGGAATCATTCAGCAGATTATCCTGTAACAGACAAAATGACAGTTTCCATGTGGATATGAGTCCTGACGGAACTAAGTTTACTACTTATCTGTGCCGGACAGACAGCGGTGATTTTCTGAAATCATGCTTCTATCATCACTATACTCTGCAGCAACTTGTTCTGCTGGGAGAAACAGATGCCGCAGACAGCTTCTACAATGAATCAATCTGGAACTACACTGATAACCGCTATCTGTTCTTCCTGTGGCTTCCTCATTATTATCCCGCATTCAGCAGACTTAATGAAGGCTTTCCAAAAGACTACGCGTCAGCTAAAAGGAAAGAGGCATATTTCAGAAACAATGCAGTTCTCATAAAAGAACAAGTTAAAGAAATAATAGCTTCAGCTGCCGAGCCGGACGCTGCGTGGGATAACATCGTTCAGGATACCCGTAAGCTTTACCGGATGGCATATACAGGGTACTGTGACTATTTGGCAGCAGTTTCCACGCAGGATCAGAAACTACGCTTAATGTTCCGGGCGGAAGAAAAAAAAGATATCTCTGAACTTCAGCCGGAATGGGAAAAGCTCCAGTTTTCCACAAGAGAGCTGCGAAGAGAAATGTTCTTTAAGCCAATCATAGAATTATACGATTTCCTTCTCAGACACAGAAACAGCCTGAGTCAAAAGGATGAATTAAGCATTATCATTGCGGATATTGACAGCGATGCTGTATCTGCAGAAGAAATTATGGATCTGATTCCTGATCAGTTCCTGTCGGTTTTGATAGAAAAGTATCAGGTAGAAAACATGCGAAAAGAACACAGCAGCCATATACTGATGCACTTAGTCGCTGAATACTACAGACGCACCCGTGACAGTGAAGAAGTTATCAGGCTTCTTCACACATATGAAAAGGAAGGCTCAGCTGACAGCATGGTTCAGCTTATTCGACTGGTTCTGGTTCAGGCAGACGAGGCAATGATTAAGCTTCTATTGCAATATCTGAGGGAAAACGCCCGTATTGTGTCCTCCTCTGATTACTTCACTCTGCATCTGCTGTACCGTGAATGTAAAGAGGCCATAGCTGAAAACTGTCCGGACTGTACCCTTCTTTCAGAGCAGCTGAAAGACTGGTGGAACACCATCAATCAGCTCTATTGGGAAAAGGCAGTTTTACAGGGCGTTTAACAATCTGAATACATCAGAAATAATTAACATCGTCTGCTCTCATTTAGGTGTTTCTAAAGCCACTCTGGCGAAGAGAATGAACGGCCATTTTCAAAGCCGATTCAGATGGACGAAGTAATATAGACTATAGCGAGAAATCTAGACAGATAAACATATGAGGACACTGAGTATGGAAAATGAAAGAAAACTTACAGAAAAAGAAATAAAGCGCAAAGATCGTTTTGATATTTTAAGAAAGGATATGCAGAAAAAGGGTTATAGTGAGAAAGAGCTTATCATTACTCTTAAAGAGGCAAATGGGAAATCGCTTCTGGTTACACTGCCCTTTGTTATTGCAGCTGCTACTATTTATTATTCTGTCAACAGCTTTGACACAGTCAGCACTTCATTTAAGTACAGTGTACTGCTGCTTCCAATCATAATTATACTGATTGTTCTTCACGAGCTTATACATGGTCTGGTATGGGGAGTATTTGCACGGAATCACTTCCGTTCTATTGAATTTGGCGTAATCTGGAAGGCTTTTACTCCATACTGCACCTGTTCGGAGCCAATGACAAAATGGCAATATATTACTGGAGCAGCTATGCCGACTATTGTACTGGGATTCGGAACTGCTGCATTTTCCGTTGTTTCCAATCATCTGCTCCTATTTTTGATTAGCGAACTTATGATTATTTCCGGAGGCGGAGATTTTCTCATTATACTTAAAACACTGTTGTTTCACTCAGAAAAAAAAGAATCAATGTACTGCGATCATCCCTATGAATGCGGTCTGGTAGTTTTTGAGAGGTAATATTATACAGGATAAAACTCAGCTGCTAAACTTATCCACATGCTGCTGTACGCATCATGTGGATTTTTTTTAAATTTTTAACAATAAACAGCATAAAACAGTTGACATCTGTTATAAACTGTTATATAGTGTTTATAACCCAAAGGGAAGGATATAGATCTATGAAAATAATACTTAATAATTCATCAATGGTTCCCATTTATGAACAGCTAATCAATCAGATAAAAAATGAAATTATAGATGGAACACAGGCCGCAGGAAGTCCCCTTCCTTCTGTCAGAGCACTTTCCGCTCAGCTGAAGATAAGTGCATTAACAGTGAAAAAGGCCTATGATCGTCTGGAAGAAGACGGATTTATTATAACAGTCCACGGCAAAGGAAGTTTTGTTGCTGAAACAGACCGCAGTCTGGCCATGGAAGCATGCAGAAAAGCTGTGGAGGACGAATTCGCCGCCACAATCAGCAAGGCCAGAAACCTGGGAATGACTGTAGAGGAAATCATTGATATCGTGAACATTTTGTTGGAGGAGCAACCATGATAAAAGTTAAAAATCTGAAGAAAAACTATTCAGAGTTTAATCTGAACATCAATCTGGAGATTCCGGAGGGACGGATTACCGGAATTGTCGGAAAAAACGGAGCCGGCAAGAGCACCACTATCAAAGCTATTCTGGGTCTGATAGAGCCTGACAGCGGCTTTGCATCCATTCTGGGGAAAAACAGCCATGAGCTTTCTGTTCATGACAGAACTATGATAGGTGTGTCTATGGCAGAATCCGGATTCAGCCCTTACCTGAGAATTTCTGATGTAAATAAAATTCTAAAGAAATGTTATCCTGAATATGAAGAACCTGTTTTTTTAAAACTGTGTCATGATATGGGATTACCGCTAAACAAGCAGATAAAAGGATTGTCTACAGGAATGAAAGCTAAGCTGCGAGTTATAGTCGCACTTACACATAAGGCAAAGGTTTTAGTTCTGGATGAACCTACATCAGGTCTTGATGTAGAGGCCAGAGGCGAAGTGCTTGACCTTATCCGAGAATATCTTATTGAAGACGAAAGCAGATCAGTTCTGATTACATCACACATTTCATCAGATTTAGAAAACATCTGCGATGATATATATCTTATTCATAAAGGTGAAGTAATTCTCCACGAAGACACAGACGTTATACTTGGCAGTTATGGCGTTCTAAAGGTAGATGAAGAACTGTACAGTAAACTGGACAAACAATATATCATCAAAACAAAGAAAGAAGCCTATGGTTTCTCATGCTTCACAAATGAAAAGCAGTACTATTTAGAAAACTATCCGGGTATCACCATAGAAAACGGCAGAATTGACGAGCTGATTCTAATGCTTACAGGAGGTGTAAAATAATGGCCGGTTTAATTGAAAAAGATATGAGACTGATTCTTACAAGAAAATCAAACATCCTGATTTTTATTCTGATTGGTGGATTAGTAACTTTTCAGACTGAAGGTATTATCGGTGAAAATTACTTGACTCTGCTCGGTACCTTGCTTGCTTTATCTACTCTAAGTTATGATGATGCAGACAATTCTATGACCTTCCTTATGACACTGCCGTGCACAAGAAAGAGTTATGTCGTGGAAAAATATCTCTTTATTTACGGTGTATCTTTACTGTTCGGGGTAATCGGGTCAGCAATTTACATTATCTCTCTGTACAGTAATGGTGGAACCCTGTCTGCAGAACTGCTGGAGGAAATGATTGTTTCTGTAGTGCCTGTTTTCTTACTTATGGGAGCTTTACTTATTCCGATTCAGCTGAAATATGGAGCTGAACGCTCAAGAATTGCAATGTTTGTACTTTTCGGTGTCTTCTTTAGCATCATATATCTGCTTGGTGACAGAACAACAATAATAATTGGCGAAACAATGCAGAAACTAAGTTCATTAAGTCAGGCTGCGGTTCTTGCTGGAACATGCATCATACTGGTCGCAGTTGTTCTAATTTCATTTACTGTATCAGTACACATTATGAAGAAGAAAGAGTTATAAAGAATTATAAATTAATTGAGGGACAGCGCCAGCTGTCCCTCTTTGTGTGTAAATTATATTCTTCTACCCTATTTTCTACCCAATTATATTCTCAATAGCTCTTAAATATAAATCAGGCAGAACATCGAAGTTGTAATGCTTTTCCAGACGTTCTGTATACTTGTGCATATCTTTTCCCGCACATCCCAGAACCATGCCCGGTACCTTGAACTCCTTAAGATCCTCTCCCGGGAACTGATAAATGGAACCGACCCCTATAAGATTTTCAAACAGCGCATCGAAGTCCAGTCCGTCAGCAAGCCACGTGTAACTCATATCTGATATACCGTAATACTCGCTGGTTTTTATGGTTTCACCATACTCGTCCGCAGCATATCTGATAATATCTTCCATGTTTTCCATCATCTTTGCCGTATCCGGATCTTCCATGTTAAGGTTAACATCAGGATAATATGGCGGAATAATGGAAATAACAATTCGAGGAGTCTTATCTTTTGAAATTCCGGCAAGGCATTTCATCAGTCTTACACATGAATCCTGCATTTCAGGGTTTTCACTCATGAATTCCGCAAGTTTTTCTTTAACAAACTCCTTCAGATCGCCATCAAAGTCTTTTTCAATGTCCTGATAGAATTCCGCAAATGTCTGCACCTTTGGCTCAGGCATATAGTGGTCAGGTACTCTTCCTGCAAGCTTCTCGAATCCGCTTACATTTTTCTTTATCAGCTCAATGGTATTATCAAAAGCTTCACCGGCCACTGCAACAAGCTTTTTCATCAGATCCTCAGGATCAAGCTTAATAGTTGCAATATTGTAATATGATGCGGCATAAAGAGTCGTTGATAGAGAATAGTTTTCCTTCATATCCTGCAGTTTAAGACCGCATGGCGGTGATGTTGTGATACCGTGATTGTTCTGGCAGAACAGCGGATTTGTATGCATCAGCCTGTACACCTCTGATGAGAGCATATTTGCATCTAGCCCCAGAAGCGGCTCCTCACCGTGGGTCGTCTTTCCTATGCAGAAAAACATCGGCATAACCTTTCCGGCATTGCCGTACTGAATATAACGGATGCCATCTTCCTGTCCGTCAACAAGATAACCCTCCATCAGCAGCATCAGTCTGTACTTTAAGCCCTTTTCTTTTCTGAACCTGTTGAAAAACTCCACAGCTGCCAGCATTCCCTCTGAATTGGTTTCCTCTCCGCAGACACCTACGTAAAGAAGATTTCCCTTCAGCGTCTTTTCCTCTGAATAGTACCTTAACAGTTCAATACTGGCAACGTGACCGTATTTCATGTCAAGGACGCCTCTGCCGAACAGGTAATCTCCACTCTCATAGTCTTCTAAAACCTCTTTGCTTAGAGGCAGTTCTTTTATTCTTTCTGTGATTTCATCCACATCAAAGGCTATGTCTTTCAGAGATCCAAACTCCTCAACATCGACAACATCATAATGGCCGGTTAATATCACTGTATCTTCAGTAGTTTCAGGTGCCGGCAGAAAGGCTGCAATCAGCTTTCTGTCAAATGGATCGTCCTTAATCGGAAGAAGCATAACCTGATCGGGATGTTCCTGAAAATACGGAATTTCCAGAAGAAGCTCCTGAATTTTCTCAGCGCCGGCCTCCTCATCTGCTGTTCCTGAAATGCTTGGTACAGAAACAAGTCGTTTCAGGTTATCATACATTCTTTTTTTATCAATCATATTATTTACACCTTCAATCTGTTACAGATCTATGTTAACAGCTTCTCCGCCCTTCTTCTTAACATAGATTCTTGCACCGATATAAATAGCGGTGTACATGATAGCACATACTACTATACCCTTTACTTCGCCCGGATCTGTCAGAGTTGCAACAAGCATTGCCAGGAATGACAGAACACCAAGAACAGGAACAAGTGGGAATAGCGGAGTCTTATATGGAAGATCTTCCAGTTTTCCACCTTCTGCTATGTAACGTTTTCTGAATCTGTACTGTGAAATGCAGATTACTGAGTACATGAAAATGTTACCTCCACCGATAAAGTATACGATGAACAGATATACGCTGTCTTCTGCGATAAATTCAGCTAATATTGCAGCCATACCAAACAGCATGGATACGATAAGTGCATTTACAGGCACACCCTTTTTACTTGTCTTTGCAAAGATTTTTGGAGCCTGATTGAATTTTGCCAGTGACCACAGATATCTTGAGCATCCGTATACAAAATAGTTACCTGATGTCAGAGCTGAGGACAGAACTACAAGGTTAACTACAAGAGCAGCTCCGTTCATACCTGCGTTTCTGAAAACATATACAAACGGTGATCCAAGAACGTCAGCCTGATCTGCAGGAAGAAGCAGACATACGATTGCAATTGAAAGAACAACGGCAGCAATCAGAATTCCTATTGTCAGGTTAATTGCCTTGCCCATTTTCTTTTCGTCTTCCAGTTCTCCGGCTGTTGCAGCTACAATTTCTGTACCTGCGTATGCATAGAATGCAGTCAGTACACAGGCACACATAGCAGTAAAGCTTACTCCGCCTGTTCCTAAACTTTCATGAGTAATTGCTGCGCCCTCGCTGCCAAAACCGCCAAATGCCATTGCGCCACCAACGATAAGGAATGCTGCAATCATAAGAACCTTAATTGTGGATACCCAGAATGAAATGTTGCCGAAAAGCTTGGCATCAAGAAGGTTTACACCAAACAGCAGTACTGCAAAGGCAACAATCCATACCCATGTTGGGGATCCCGGAATAATGTCTCTCATAATAATAGCGCTCGCTACAACCTGTGCAGAAATAGTTGCAGCTCCTCCTACCCAGTTTACCCATCCGATTGTGAAACCTAAAGCAGGTCCGCAGAATTCAGTTGAGTATGCCTGCAGAGATCCTGCAACCGGCATTGCAGCTGATAATTCGCCTAAGCAGCATGTCATAGTCCATGCAATAAATCCACCGATAATATAAAGTACAATTGCTCCGATAGGACCTGCAGTTGCAAGTACATCACCTGAGCTCAGGAATAGACCAGTACCAATAGTTCCCCCTATTCCGGTCATTACGGCAGCCTTCATCTTCATAGTACGATTAAGGCCCGTACTCTTTGACATTACACGTTCGATGCATGTCACATTCTGTTTACTCATTAATAACACCTCCGTAAACATATAATAATAAAATTGCGGACTAGCACCTGAAATACCAATCCGCCCTTGTTATAAATATACTCTCATAAGAATATACTTTCAAGCTTTTATGTAGAATTTATTCCTAAATTACAGATTTTTTATTTTTTTAGTTTTCTTTAGTCTTTTTCTTTAATTTTTTTTAATTTTTTAATTTTTTTAGTTTTCGAATCTAATTCTTTCAATAATCGAATTCTTTCTGACATGCCTGCTTAATAATAGTACCAAAACCACCTGAACAAGTACGAGAACAACAGTCATCACAATGGTTGCCTCTACTGGATAATGAATGTATCTGATGTTAAACATGGCATTCTTCCTTGCCCACAGGAAAACAGGGTACGCAGCCAGACTTCCTCCGCCTACTGACACAACAAGTGTACCCAGCGTGTAAAACAGTCCCTCAAGCTGAAGCATTCGCATAAGCTGCCCGTCTGAAAGTCCGATTGCCTGCAGCATGCCCAGCTCTTTCTTCCTTATATGCACACTGTTAATTATTGTGTTAATTATGAAATTAACTAAAAATTCTATTCCGGTAATTGCACTGTGCGCTGTGATTGCTGCACTTGACCACGCAATAGGACTGGGCTCTGAAGGTTTTGCTGTTTTCGCCGGAACAGCGGTTAACGACACCTCTTCAGTTACTGCGGCTGCCTCAACAGCTGAAGGTTTATATGGCGTTGAAGGTATTCTTTCAACAGCTGTAACGGTTAAACTGACAAGAACACTTGCAATAATTCCAATTACACTTGCACTTGCCGGTTACAGAATGTATAAAGCAAAAAAACATGGTGGAGCATCAAATACATTTGATTTCAAAAAAATAATTCCCTGGTTCATACTGTTCTTTGTTGGAGCATCTGTAGTAACAACTATTGTAGGCTTATTAGATGCATCTGTTTTTACTGAATTCTACACAGTGAATTTCGTTGCAACTATGAAGTGGCTTGCAAAGTTCTTTATTGCAATGGCTATGTGTGCAATCGGCTTGAATACAGACCTTGTTTCTCTTGTAAAAAAAGGTGGCAAACCTATTGTCATGGGACTGACCTGCTGGATTATGATTACACTGGTTTCACTGGGAATACAGCTTCTAACCGGAATTTACTATACTAATCTGTAAATATTTAACTCTGTAAATACTTAACACACACAAAAAAAAGGCTGTGATTTTCAGCTCCTTTTTTAACTATTTGCTTTGTGCTAATCCTTCTAAATACGCCATTGCCTGAAGTCTCTGCTTTTTATCCAGAGATTCCCAAAGCCTCAGTATCTCTCTCTGATTATCAGTTAAACTTTGGAAATAATCCTCTGACATAAAAAACTGTGGAATAGAAATATCCAAGCCTTTACAAATCTTCTGGATTGTAGGAAATGTGGGCATTGTATCAGTTCTTACCATGTTTGTTAACGTAGTATTGGGAATGTTTGATTCTTTTGCAAGTCTGTACAGGCTATAATGCTTCTGACTGCATAAATCAAGTATTCTTTGTATGATAATATTCTTGTCCTGATTGTTGTCCATAAATTCATTTCTCCTAACAATCATATATTAATCTAAAAAGTACTTTAATATTAGTCTGAAAATCCCGATGTGTTTTAGTCCCTTATTTTTATACTATCTCACATTTAATATCTGCTAGAAAATTCAAGTTCTGTTTACGAAATGACAAATAAAGGGTATAATAACATGGAATGTCTAAAGAGAAAAAAAGATGAAGGAAATAAATAATTGAGCAAAACCAGAAATAAAAATAGATTAACAACAGATATAATTACAATCGGTTTCGCACTGTTTGCAATGTTCTTCGGTGCAGGTAACCTTATTTTCCCACCCTATCTGGGCTGGGAACTTGGTGACCACTGGTTTATCGGATTCATATGCTATCTTGCAGTTGACATCGGCTTCGGTTTCATTGCAATGCTTGTAATATCAGCTTCCGGAAAAGGAAGTGAAAGTATTACCGAAAAACTTGGTCCCAAACTCTCCCCTTTATTTCTTGGAGTGATATGTATATGCATAGGACCGGCTATTGCAATTCCCCGAGTAGCATCAATTACCTATGAAGTCGGAATAGTACCCAATTTTGGAGAAATAAATTCAGTCATCTGCACAGGAGTATTTTTTATCATAGTGTGGGTAATATGTATAAGCAAAAGCGGCGTAATGGATATTGTAGGAAAGGTTCTCTCCCCGCTGATGGTGACTGCCCTGGTTTACATGATAGTAAAAGGCATCGTATCTCCAATAGGAGAAATCCAGAGGGAAACAACAGCAATCAAAGCTGTCAGCATGGGAATATCTGCCGGTTATCAGACAATGGACATGATGGCTGCCGTAATATTTGCAATTACTATAATATATACAATAAACCAAAAAAATTATACAGAAAAGAAAGAACACTTTACAATGATTCTTTCCGGCGGGTTAATCGCCAGTGCACTTCTTTTTGTTGTATATGGAGGTCTTGCATATTTAGGTGCAACATATAATCCTCAGGGACGACACTTTACTCAGGTGGGCGTACTTACAAGAATTGTATCAATCCTGCTGGGAAATTCAGGGCTGATGCTGCTTGGCCTTATCGTAGCACTGGCATGCCTGACAACAGCAATTGGTCTTATTACATCTATTGCCGAGTTTTTTGAGGAAAAACTAAAGGTAAGTTACAGAACTCTTGTAACTGTTTTCACTATGATTTCTTTCTTAATTTCAAATCTGGGGACTGATATAATAATAAGTATGGCTTCTCCGGTACTTAACATTGTCTATCCGGTACTGATAACACTCACTTTCTGTTCTATAGCAGGCGACAGGCTTCCGCAAAGAGCATACAAAGGCGGTGCAGCTGGTGCTTTCATCTTTTCAATAATTCAACAGATTGAATCTGTTGTCAGATATACCATAATATCTCAGGTGCTTCCATTAAACGATCTTGGATTTGGCTGGATATTACCTGCAGTACTTGGAATTGTAATTGGATTACTATTTGAAAAAATGGTGACATTAAAGTTTTAAAAGGTCTGTATTTTCATTTTTTATGGGAGGTTTATTATGAGTAAAAGAAAAATATCCGTTATATTTACTGTATTATCTGTAATTACAGAAATTATCGCTATTCTTCTGTGGATGATTCCAATATCCGGATTTTTTATTTATATAGGGGTGTCTTTTGCGGCCTTGATAATGGTTATAATCGCATGGTTTCTGTCAAAGGGTTCCAAGCCGCTCCGTTACATATACGCTGCCCTATTTATTCTTTACCTGGTTGGAATACTTGCTGACTTCATATTTATTGTAAAAATGATGCTGGAATCCGGCATCCTGTTTAACCTGTTTTAGGTAATTCTTTTCCACACGCCACAATCCCCTATATTCTAACCTTTGCACACATTCTGCACAGTAAACTGCGAATTGTATACAATTTATTCCACAAATCAGTGTGGAAAACTTTTACCATTAAAACCCTGTTATTTCAATGGTTACATCAATTCTACAAGAATTACTGCATGAACTTATCCACAGTTTTCTACATAATTTAACATTTTAAAAAAAGAGGATTATCAGGTTTATCCATTGACAAGACTAACAAAAAAGACCCCGGAGGAGAGCCTTTTTTCTAACTGCCATCCTACGGAGTCTTTTCTATTTTTTATTACTATTTCATTTCAGTCAGGAATGCTTTGTATCCCTTAACTGCTTCACAGATATCTGCCTTGCTGGAAACTTCCATAGGTGCATGCATGCATAGGATTGCAAGTCCACTGTCAATTACCTCCATTCCATATTGGGCAGTAATGTAAGCAATTGTTCCGCCTCCACCTGCATCTACACGTCCAAGTTCAGCAAACTGGAATTTAACATTGTTTGCATCCATTATGTTTCTCAGCTTGGCAATATACTCAGCATTGGCGTCATTGGATCCTGATTTTCCTCCAGAACCTGTAAACTTACTGAACACCAGCCCCTTTGATAAAAAAGCAGTGTTCTTTTTCTCAAATACTTCAGGGAAAAGTGGATCATATGCTGCATTTACGTCAGATGAAAGCATCTTTGAATTACTTAATGATCTACGCACTGAGATGTCACTTGTGTGACCGGTCAGCTGTAAAACTTCCGCAACCATATTTTCAAAAAATCTTGAGTGCATTCCACTTGCACCGTTGCTCCCTATTTCTTCCTTGTCAACCAGTATGCAGCAGGCTGTACGGTCAGGTGTTTCAATGTCCAGCATTGCAAACAGTGATGTAAACGCACAGATTCTGTCATCCTGACCATAAGCCATGACCATGCTTCTGTCAAGGCCCATATCGCGAGCTTTATCTGCAGGCACAACTTCAAGTTCTGCTGACAGGAAATCTTCCTCTTCAACATTGTACATATCTTTTAAAATGTTAAGGATATTACTCTTAACAGCATCTTTTTCCTCACCCTCCATTGGTGAATTTCCTATCAGAAGATCAAGCTTTTCTCCTTCGATAACTTTTCGTGCATTCTTTTCCAGCTGTTCTCTTGACAGGTGAATCAAAAGGTCGGAGATACAGAAAACTGGATCGTCTTCCTTTTCCCCGATTACAACATCTACTTTAGTTCCATCCTTTTTCACTATTACCCCGTGAAGTGCCAGAGGAATTGTAACCCACTGATATTTCTTGATTCCTCCGTAATAATGTGTATCAAGATATGCCATTCCGTTATCTTCATATAAAGGGTTCTGCTTAATATCCAGTCTCGGTGAGTCAACATGCGCTCCAAGAATATTCATACCCTTTTCTATATCATTTTTTCCTATATGAAACATAACCATTGTCTTTTCATTGTATGTTGCATATACCTTATCTCCGGCCTTAAGCTCAGAGTTTTCTTCTATGCACTCATTGAGTGATTTATATCCGGCTTCCTCTGCCATTTTAGTAGCGAGACGAATGCATTCCCTTTCTGTTTTTCCTGCATCCAGGCATGCTTTATAACGTTTAATAATATTCTCCATATGTCTTCCTCCAAATAATTAATAACTTATGTTTTATTATAGTTAGTTAAAATAAATATGTCAATTAGTGTACATTGTTCCCATAGAATGATATAATTATAAACAAAAAAGGATGATAGAAAATGAAGATAACAAATATAGTATTCAGTCCAACAGGCGGCACAAAGAAAGCAGTCGATGCCCTTCTGCAGGGTACAGGAATTAATACTTCTGCATACGTTAATTTATTTAGCAAACACTTTGGAAAGACACCGGTTTCTGTTGATTCTGAGGACCTTGTTTTCATTGGCATGCCATCATATGGCGGCAGAGCACCGGAAACAGCTATGAGAAGACTGTCTCTCATTAATGGTAATGGTGCGAAGTGTGTTTTGGTTGTTGTATACGGTAACAGAGAATATGAGGATACACTGGTTGAAATGTATGATGGAGCAAAAAAAAGTGGCTTCGTCCCTATTGCGGCAGTAACTGCTGTTGCTGAACATTCAATTGACAGAAGCATGGCAAAAGGACGCCCGGATCAGATGGATGAAAAAACTCTGATTCAATTCGGAGAAAAAATTCTTCATGTATATGAAAATGACAGTACTCTTAAATTTGTTCCCGGAAACAGACCATATAAAGACGGACCGGCAGGTTCTAACTGTCCGATCCCAAACGAAAAATGCGTAAAATGCGGAAAATGCAGGGAATTCTGTCCTGTTAACGCAATTGGAGAATATTTAAAAGGTGATCAGAAAAAATGTATATCCTGTATGGGTTGTATTGCCGTTTGCAGGCTTGGAGCCAGGTCGCTGGACCATGAGTACATTGAACGAATTCACGGATATCTTAAGTCAGTTTGCTCTAATAGAAAAGAGCCTGAACTCTATATCTAAAATTACTAAAGAACGAGGGGGAAATTATGTTAATCAGAACAGCAACAATAGACGATTTAGCAGCTGTTACTGCCGTTGAAGCAGAATGCTTCCCACCGGCTGAAGCTGCCACAGAAGATGACTTTAGAGGAAGACTTGAACATTATGCAAATCATTTCTGGCTAATGTTTGATAATGAGAATGATAATAAACTGGTTGCCTTCGTTGATGGTTTTGTTACAGATACACCGGATCTAAGCGATGAAATGTACGAAAAGGCAGAGTTGCATAACGAAGACGGAAAATGGCAGATGATATTTGGTGTGAACACAATTCCGGAATACCGCAGGCGTGGACTGGCAGCCCAGTTAATCCAGTGTGCAATTGAGGATGCAAAAGATCAGGGACGCCTTGGGCTGGTTTTGACCTGTAAAGATAAACTTGTTCACTATTACGGTAAATTCGGTTTTGTTAATGAGGGATTTACAGGCTCTACTCATGGTGGAGTAAAATGGAATCAGATGAGGCTTACATTCTAATGTTACTGATATGGGAAGACTACAGTCAATAAAATGCAGCGGTGCAATGGCCTTTATTCTGCTTATGGGTATTGTCAGTCTGTTTTCTGATATGACTCATGAAGGTGCACGAAGTATCCTGGGGGAATACCTTAACTTAACAGGTGCATCTGCCGCCACAATAGGTTTTGTCTCCGGAGTCGGCGAACTATGCGGTTATTCTCTCCGTCTCCTTTCAGGATTCATTGCGGACAAAACTAAAAAATACTGGACTCTTGTCATTGTCGGTTATGCCATGCAGGTTCTTGCAATCCCCGCTCTGGCTCTTGTCCCTGAAAACGGATGGATAATAGCCTGTGGTATGGTAATTATGGAACGAATAGGTAAAGCCATTAAGAAACCTGCCAAAAACACCTTAGTCAGTTTTGCTGCAAGTGAAGTAGGCACAGGAAAAGGCTTTGCATACCAGGAATTTCTCGATCAGCTGGGGGCATTTCTCGGACCGGTGATACTGTTCGTAATAGCGGCAGTCAAGGGGACAGGACATCTGTTCTCCACCTATCGCCTATGTTTCGCATTCCTTGGTATTCCTGCTCTTATAACTATCAGTCTGGTGGTATTTTCCAAAGTGAAGTATCCGAACCCGGAGGTATTTGAGAAGGTTCAAGAGGAGGAAACCCGGTTTAAATTCAAAAAGTCATTTGTATTCTATATGATAGCAATTTGTCTTTTTGCTTTTGGATTTGCCGATTTCACACTGATTACCCTCCATGCGGCTAAAGTGCAGGCATTCCCACTTTCCGGCCTTAGCCTCCTTTACGCAGCTGCAATGGCCGTAGATGCTTTCGCTGCACTGTTCTTTGGGTGGCTTTTTGATAAGATTGGAATAAAGGCATTGATTCTTTCTACATTGTGCAGTACATTTTTCTCAGGATTTGTGTTCATTACTGATAATCCTGTCTTTATCGGATTTGGGATTGTTCTCTGGGGAATAGGCATTGGTGCCCAGGAAAGCATTATGAAAGCAGCCGTGAGCAGCATTATACCAAAAAATATGAGAAGTACAGGTTTTGGAATATTTGAAACAGGATTTGGCATAGCATGGTTTTTGGGAAGCTGGATTCTAGGCGCTCTTTATGATATAAACCCATTATGGCTGGTATTTGTTTCAGTAATGGCCCAGCTGGGTTCAGTAGCATTCTACATGATCTGCATAATTCAGGAAAAAAATTCTTGACAATTTTATCATGATGATTATAATAATTGGTAGTGCCAATATTGGTGCTACCAATTATTTTTATTTATCAGCAGGAGAAATGGATGGTTTATTTAAAACAGTTGTTATGTATTTTTGTAGTTTCTTTTTCAGGTGAGTTTTTAAAATATATTCTTCCCTTCCCCATACCGGCCAGTATTTACGGTATGCTGATAATGTTTACATGTCTTATGACAGGTATAATCAAGCTTAATCAGGTTAAGGATACAGGCAAGTTTCTGATAGAAATAATGCCTGTAATGTTTATTCCTGCAGGTGTCGGACTGATGACCAGCTGGGGTGTCATGAAAGAACTTCTTGTTCCCATTTCACTTATTGTGGTTATAGCCTACTTGACAGTAATGTTTGCTACGGGTAGAATTTCGCAGTTTATTATCATACAGTCAGGGAGGAATGAGCATGAATAGTTTTTTTGAGGCCTCCCTCTTTGCCGGAGTAGCTTTAAGTCTGATTACATATCAGCTGGGTACAGCTGTAAAGAAGAAGCTGAAGCTGGCTATTTTTAATCCTCTGCTTATTTCCATAGCGATTATTATTCTTATACTGATAGTTGGAAAAGTGGATTACGAAGTTTACAATAAAGGGGCTAATATTTTAAGCTGGATGCTTACTCCTGCCACAGTTTGTCTGGCTATTCCCCTTTACGAGCAGTGGAGTCTGCTGATGCATAATAAGACCGCTGTAATAGTTGGTCTTTTGACTGGTACAATTACAAGTCTAACAACAATTTTTGCACTTTCACTTATCTTTGGTCTTTCTCATACAGAGTATGTGACTCTGTTACCAAAATCAATTACAACAGCTATTGGTATCGCACTTTCAGACGAAATGGGCGGATATTCAACTATTACCGTTACGTCTATTGTCCTGACCGGTGTTCTTGGTAACATGACCGGTGAAGCAGTATGTAAGATATTCAGAATCAATGAACCTATATCCAGAGGGCTTGCAATCGGTGCGGCTTCTCACGCCATGGGTACAGCGAAGGCAATGGAAATGGGAGAAATTGAAGGGGCCATGAGCAGCCTGGCAATTGCTGTTTCAGGTGTACTGACAGTATTATTTGCCTCGCTGTATGCCGGCCTGATATAAAGGGGTCTATATGTGTGCAGCTAATCAGATGGAATATGAAAAAGTAATTAAGTATATCCTTTCACTTGTAACTGACGGAAAGCTTACTGTAGGAAGCAAGCTTCCTACTGAACGTGCCCTTTCCGAAACACTCGATATGGGACGTAACTCTATCCGTGAAGCTCTCAGTATTCTTCATGGAATGGGCATAATCAAACGTGTGCAGGGTTCAGGTAACTATATATCAGATGATGTTGACAAATCACTTCATAATATGCTGGTAATAATGCTGGCACTGGGTACAGTTACAAAAAAAGATGTATGTGAATTCAGGCGCACTCTTGACAAGACTGCCTGCATGATAATTCTTCAAAAGGGGATTAATGATATAGATAAGAGCCGGTTTGAATCATGCATTTCAGGCATGAAGACTGATGATAGCATCAGGCAGGCCGAGTTTGACAGAGAATTTCATGCTTTGTTACTGGAACTGTCAGACAATATTCTGCTGCGAATGGTCATGGAAGCAGTTATGACGGTTTACCGCCAGTGGATTGATATTGTTCTTAAAGAAGCAGATAAAGAAGCTGTTTCACAGCTCCTTGTTTTCCATGAAGGCATTTATAAAGGTCTTACAGAAGCAAATGAAGACTTTGTTAACATGAATATTGATGCACATTATGATTTAATTGAAGAATTCATTGTTTAAGAATAAAGTAAAGTATTAGTGAAACAGTTGAAGCCCCGGCAGGTTAAGCTTGCCGGGGCTTCAGCTATTTTGTACTAGAGGTTTGTCTGCTATGTATGATTAGAATGTCATGTCTAAGAATACAGATGTACCGTCTGGTAATGTCTTATATCCCTTTAAGTCACTTGTGTAAGCAACATAACCGATTTCCTCAGTTAGAGGAAGGATATTAACATGTTCATACATCATTGACTGTAATTCACCAACCATCTTAGTTCTTTCAACTGGATCAGGTTCTGCGGCAGCTTTATCTACTAATGCACGATAATCCTTGTTGTTTCCAGGGTTTTCAGTGTTATCATAGTAGAACATATCGAACAGAAGCATTGGTTCTGCCCATGCCAGAGATTCAATACCTGTATCATAATCATTATCGGAAATCTTTTCGTAGATGTAGTTCCAGTCAAGAGTTTCGATGTCAAGCTGGAATCCGACTTCCTTCAGCTGGTCAGCCATCTTCTGAATCATGTCAGTTGAGCTTTCCCATGAATAGAATGTAAATTCTAACTTCTTTCCATCCTTTTCAAGGATGCCGTCTCCGTCTGCATCTGCCCAGCCTGCATCAGCTAATAATTTCTTTGCTTCATCAGGGTTGTTTGACAGATTTTCCTTGAACCATTTTTCTGATTCTTCGTTGAAGCACTGAACCTTTCCGATGATTAGAGAGTAAGCAGGTGCTAACATTCCGTCAGAAGTTTCTGCGATAGCTTCTCTGTCAATTGCAAGAGCCAGAGCTTTTCTAACGTTGATATCCTGGAAAATACCCTTGTCAGTGTTCAGTTCGAAGTAGTCTAATGTAGGATAAGATGATTCAACGATTTCGATTCCTTCAGTTCCTTCAAGTTCCTTGTACTGATCACCTGTTAATCCGTTCAGGAAGTCTACAGTTCCGTTCTTGAATTCTTCTGTCTGAGTGAATTCTTCAACATTAAACTTGATGTCAGCTTTTGGAATTGCCATTACGCCGTGGTTTTCAGCCAGAGGGTTGCTGCATGACCAGCCTTCATTTGCAACCAGTTTAACTTCTGAACCTGATACGTATTCTTCAATTGCGTAAGGTCCATATGGGTGTGATCCCCACATTAAGTCTTCGTCAGACATAGTGTCTAATTCATCCTTATCGATTACTACAAGGAATCCACTGGTTAAGTAGTATTCCAGCTCTGATCTGTAAGAACTTAAGTGTAAAGTAACAGTTCTACCGTCAACATCCATTGATTTGATGTTACTGTATCCACTGTTGTAAGGGCTGACTTTCTGTCCGTGCTGAATAGAAGCAACAACGTCCTCAGGTTCTACCTGTTCACCTGTTGAGTACTTCATTCCCTCAGGAACATCAAATGTTGCTGTTTTTCCATCATCGCTTACCTGCCAGTTTGTACAGATATAGTCTACCATCTTTCCCTGCTCAGGGTCCCACTGGAACAGTGGAGCTGCAACCATGCTGGTGAATCCGGAAGTACTGTCTAGCTGGTAACAGTCGATTCCGTACCATTCACTGTCGATTGCTGTGAAAGTATCCTTTGCACTTTCTGTTTTACCGCCACCACAAGCGGTCATGGTTAATACCATTGCGAAGATCAGTCCTAGTGCTAATAATTTCTTTTTCATCTTCGATTCTCCTTTTCTTTGATAAAAAACACGAGTATTTCTTCCCGATTTATTCCATATCCAGAGGATGGAAGCAGGCTACCATGTGGTCAGGTGTAACCATTCTATTCTCCGGCATAGTGGACTTACATTCTTCTGTAACATATTTACATCTGTCACAGAATCTGCACCCTTCACCTATTTTAATCAGGCTTCCCGGGTCACCCTTAAGCAGTTCTTTTTTTCTGTTACGCATCTTAGGGTCCAGTACAGGTGCCGCATCTAACAAACCTTTTGTATATGGATGTCTTGCATTACCAGCAATTTCATCAGTCGGTCCAAATTCAACCAGACGACCAAGATACATTACTGCAATCTTGTCGCTGATATACTTTATTACATTCAGGTCATGAGTTATTACCAGATATGTCAGTCCCATCTGTTCCTGAAGATCCAGAAGCAGGTTAAGAATCTGTGCCTGTACAGAAATATCAAGAGCACTGGTCGGCTCATCAAGAATCATAATCTTTGGATTGAGAGCAAGTGCTCTTGCGATTGCAATTCTCTGAAGCTGGCCTCCGGACAACTGGTGTGGATAGCTGTTAAGGTAACGTCTGTCCATCTTTACCATATCCAGTACTTCTCCCGCCTTCCTCTTAGCCTCTTCTCTAGATGAGCCATGAATAAGCATAGGACGCATTATGGAAGCCTCAACTGTCTGCCTTGGGTTCAGGTTTGATGCAGGATCCTGAAAAACTACTGCAACTTCGCTTCTCAGCTTCTTTAGTTCTTTTCCACGCAGCTTGGACGGATCCTTCCCGTTAATACTCATGCTGCCGCCTGTTTTTGATGTAAGATTCAGCAAAACCCTTGCCAGTGTAGTTTTACCGCTACCAGATTCTCCTACTAATCCTACAATTTCGCCTTTATTAATTGTAAATGAAATGTCATCAACAGCCTTGGCATAAGTCTTAGTTGTTTTAATAAGGCCCTTGGAAATTGTGAAGTACTTCTTCAGTCCATCAAGCCTGATTATTTCTTGCTGTTCCATTTAGAAGTCCTCCTTTCCAATCTTGTGACAACGACAGAAATGAGTGTCACTAATATGTACAGCTTCAGGTGTTTCACTGAAACATATTTCCTTTGCATAAGGACATCTGTTTGCGAATCTGCATCCAGGCTTTTTTTCTGTGATTCTAGGTACGGAACCATCTATAGTCTGAAGTCTGCCATCTTTTTTTGTTCCACTTGGAAGTGCACGCATCAGCAGATTTGTATAAGGATGAACAGGGTTTTCAAATATTTCGAACACATCACCTGATTCAATCATTTCACCGGCATACATGATGCCGATCTTATCTGCAATTTCTGCAACAAGTCCAAAGTTATGAGTAATAAGCATGATTGCTGTATTAAACTGATCCTTTAACTGTTTCAGTATTTCTAAGATCTGTGCCTCGATAGTAACGTCAAGTGCTGTTGTAGGCTCGTCGGCAATAAGAAGTTCCGGATTGCGGGACAGCATCATTGCAATCATTACACGCTGTCTCATACCGCCTGACAGTTCATGAGGGAAACTCTTTACACGTTCATCAGCATCAGGCATCTTAACATCCTTAAACAGCTTAATAACACGATTCCATGCCTCAGTTTTATCCACCTTGTCAAGTAGGATTGCTTCAGCTGTCTGATCGCCTACAGTATATACAGGATTCAATGAATCAAGAGGATTCTGGAAAATCATTCCTATTTCCTTTCCTCTTATTGCTTCAAGTTCTTTCTGAGTGCACTCTCTCAGGTTTCTTCCCTTAAAATTGATTTCTCCCGTAACAACTTCATTGCCCCCCGGCAGCAGACTCATAATACTGTGTGCTACAGTGGACTTTCCACAGCCTGATTCTCCTACAATTGCGAATACTTCACCTTTATTAATTACACAGCTAATATCGTTTACTGCGGAAAGATATCCATCTTTTACTTTGTAATCAATGGATAAATGATTAAGTCTTAATAATTCCTCACTCATTTACTCTCCCCCTTTACTGTGATTTCATATGAGGATCCAGAAGGTCTCTCAGACCTTCACCTAAAAGGTTGAATCCGAATGTTATATATACAAGCGCAAGACCTGGGAATAAGCTTAACCAAGGTGCTCTTGTAATATTGCTGATACCATCTGAGATTGCAAGTCCCCAGTCAGGTGAAGGTGGCTGAGATCCAAGACCCAGGAATGATAATGTAGTAGTTGACATAATTGTACCCGGCAGATTCAGTGAAACCAGAACAATAAGTGAAGGCACAATGTTCGGCAGGATGTACTTAAACATCAGTGCAGTATTTGATTCTCCGAACGCCTTACCGGTTTCAACGAAAGCCATATTTCTAAGCGACAGTGTCTTTGCTCTTACAGTTCTTGCATAACTTGCCCACGCTACTAATGAAATAGCGACGATAGAGTTGGTAAGACCTTTTCCCAGAATTGTTACTACAGCAAGTGCAAGAATTGTTCCCGGGATACACCATGTAACGTCAGTCATGAAAAGCAGAACTTTATCTACCCATTTACCGAAGAAACCACACAGCAGACCCACAACAACACCTATTACAAGTTGAAGTGTGCCACCAAGAAACGCAACCCATAGAGCTGTTCTTGAACCGTAAATTACTCTTGAAAGCATATCTCTTCCAAGCTGGTCAGTACCAAACAGATAGTCCGCACATGGCCCTGTAAAACGTGGACCCACATTCTGCTGATCATATTCATAAGGAGCCAGAACGGATGCGAAAATGGCAACCAGAATTACGCTGATTAGAATAATCAGACCTATCATAAAGCTTTTATTTTTACGACACTCTCTAAGTGTCTCTTTCCATCTGTTGTTATTTTCCATTAGTTATCACCACCACTCAAAGATAATCTGATTCTAGGGTCAAGTATACCCATAATGATGTCACTAAGCAGATTACATATTACCGTAAGTATTGTGATAAGTAACAGAACAGCCTGAACTACCGGCATATCCTGAACAATAATAGAATTCAGCAGCAGATTACCCATTCCTGGCAAACCAAAAATCTTTTCAATAATTACTGCGCCTGAAATCAGCCACGGAATTGACATAAATACTAATGTAGTAATCAGAATAAGTGCATTACGAAGTACATGCTTTACCATTACAGTCTTCTTAGGAAGTCCCTTTGCAAATGCAGTTGTAACATATTTTTCATTTAATACATCCAGTACCTCACTTCTTGTTACACGAAGTGTCGCTCCCATTCCACCCAGTACAATGGTTGCAATAGGCAAAATAAAGTGTGCCGGTGTGGAGTATCCACTGATTGGCAGAATTCCAAGCTTTACGCTAAAGAAGATAATAAACAGCGCACCTAACCAGAATGATGGAATTGCTGTCAGGAATAACGAAAAGTTAACAGTAAACCTGTCGAAGAGCTTGTCCTTCTTTATGGCGCACAACAAGCCCAACGGTATTGCAAGTACCAGTTCCCATAGCATTGACCATACACAGAGCTTCAAGCTGTATGGAATTCTTGCTTTCAATAAATCCATTACTTTGCTCTTGTATCTTACAGAATTACCAAAATCTCCGTGAAGAACTTTCTTTGTCCAGTCTACAAACTGGGTGGTCAGTGGCTTGTCATAGCCCAGCTCATGAGCCAGTTCAGCCTTTCTTTCAGCTGATACCTTTCTGTCAACGATGATATCGATAGGATCACCGGGCATCATGTACATCAGACAGAATGTCAGGAAAGATACTACTATTACAAGCAGTACTCCCAATGCTAAACGTTTAATAACATAATCTTTAATAGTAATCACTCCATTCTGTTATTCTACTCGCTGGTAGAATCTTGTATAACATCTTACGGCCCAAGCTTTTCCTTCACGCAGGAAGAACTTGAACGTGCTGACTCTCCTCTTCGGATTCCCGTCCCTTACCGCGGCAAATACAGTTCCGCCACAATGAAGCAGGTCAACATCTCTTTCACCATATTTTGCTTTCAGCTTTCCGTCTTCAATTCTTACAATTGTGTGAGCCGGAACACCCTCTTTTGCCAGATAATCGCCGCATAGAGCCTCCGGCATTGAAAACACGGTTCCAGTTGGTTCTGCCCATCTAAGTGGTTCTTTATAGTCCCATCCATTAACCAGTCCGTAACAGGCCCAGATAAACGGATCCATATCATAGTCACCTGCATTACACAGCACAGCCATGGAATATCCGTTGCTGGTAAAGCCTCCATGACTGGATACGCCATGAAGTCCACCAGAGTGTTCACAAATTACGATATCTTTTACTTTTCTCTTGTCCAATCCACAGCAGTAATATGGTTCTACAGTAACAGGGAATCTGTCCCCTACCATAAGTTCAACCGCCTCTGCAGGAATTACCTGTCTGCCGTTGCATACTCCCTTGTCTGCAAGGCATTTATAGTAAGCCGACATATCTCTTGAAGTGGATTTTACACAGGCACATCCTCTGAACGGTGGAAGAACTGACCAGTTGTCATCTTCTAACAGCTTGCCCTCTACCATTTCAAATAACGAAGTAATGTTACCGTCTGAAATTTCCTGAGCCTCGCTGCAGTCATAATCCAGAACACTTCTCGCCATTCCGATAGGCTCAAAAACTCTTTCCTTAAGAAATTCCTCCAGGGTTGTTCCCGATGCCTTGTCAACAATGTAAGATAAAATTGCATATCCTTCATTGGAATAGCTCATGTATTCACCAGGCATGCCAAGCGGTTTATAATCTCCTTCGGAAATATACTCGATAATCTGCTCAATTCTGTCCATCTTATTTGGTGCAGTTTTCAGCATATAACGATACCATTTACTGTCTCTTTCGATACTGTTCATTGCAATGGACCATTCAAGAGGTTCCATGGGAGGAATACCTGCCCTGTGCTGCATCATGGCATCCACAGTAATACACTCATCAGGTATTCCGGGGATCTTAAAATCAGGGAAGTATTTGCTGATTGGATCATATATGCTCATCTTACCTTCTACATGTAAAATGCAGCATGCAAGTCCAACCATTGATTTACTCATAGACGCTACACCAAACATAGTATCGGTATCCACATCTAAATCTTTCGCAATGCTTCTCTTGCCGTACCCCTTGTCAAATACTATACCCTCCGGTCCGCGTATGGTTACGGCCACCCCGGGGTATTTGCCATCTTCCGCAAGTTTCTGCAAATAGCTATCAAAACCTACTAAATCGTACTTCATTACTTTACGCCCTTTCAGTTTAATATTTTATTAGATACAAGTATGCAAAAAATGTGCCAATTTTCATCACAAAAAAGTTGTTGAAAAGACAATTATTTCACATACGCCTCTGAACAAGACCCTGATTTTTATCTCGTTTATGAAGATTTTATCCTATTAATGCCTATTTACGTCTTTTTAATAGCACCAGTCCGGCAGCTAAAGCCAGAGCTGCTATGACTGCGGCAATAATAACAGTCACCGGTTTAAAGGCAGGTGGTTTAAAATCGTCCGTAAGTTTAAGCAGATTCAAAGTATCAAGAAAGTCTCCCTGAACCCACTGTCCGTTAACTTCCGTTTCCTCTCCACCCATAACAACAGAGTAGTATACATACCCGTCTTTTTCCATGCAACAGGAATAGCAGTAACCGGACGCCGGAATCCATCCCGTTTTTATTCCTATTATATATTCCGAATACGGATTCTTGTATCGCTCGTCGGGATATTTCAGTTTCAGAAAAGTGTTGTAAGGTGTCGGTTCTGTTCTTTTATTTGAAACAGGAAGTTCACCTTTTTCACTGCGTACTATTTCTCGGAATTTCTCATTTTTCATAGCCTCTCTGCACATTATAACCATGTCTTCAGGAGTTGTAAGATTCGTAGAGGAAAGTCCGCTGGTATCTGAAAAATGAGTGTTCTTACAACCTAATTCCTGCGCTTTCTTGTTCATACGATCAACAAAATCGCCGTAATCGTCATACATACTGAAGGCAAACGCGTTGGTAGCCTCGTTAGCAGAAAAAACAAGCATGAATTTCATGCATTCGTAGCACGATATTTCTTCGTCAGCCTCAAGATGAACGTCCTGATCTTTCCAGCTGCAGTAGTATCTCTTTACCGCTCTTGGATCAACAGTAAGAGATCCTTCAAGGTCGGGATTATCTTCAAGAACTATTATAGCAGTCATCACCTTAGTCATGCTCGCAGGCGGAAGCTGCATATCCTTGTTTTTCTCATAGATAACTGTATCGCTTGTTTCTTCATATAAAATTGCCGCTTTCGATAACGGCGTAATGTCATCTCGGCTGTTGTCAGCAAAAACAGCATCCGCAGGTGCAGCAAAAAAAACGACAAGAATTGCAAACACAATCCCCAGAGCCTTAGCCAGCCCATTTTTGATTCTATTCATCATAATTGATTCCTTTCTGCAGAATTCTTATATATAAGTTTATGTATAAATATGATACGCAAACTTTGTGCCATGTACTATGTGGCACAAAACTTGCGGTTGTAATATAATAAAAAACTGTTTAGGAAATTTGAGTAATAAGTAAGGAGAGAAAAATGGATAGAGTTATTGGAGTTTTAGGTGGTATGGGTTCTATGGCATCCCAGCTTTTTTATAAAATGGTTATCGACAGAACAGATGCAAAATGCGATCAGGAGCATGTCAGAATGGTCATTTTTAACGACGCCGCTATGCCGGACAGGACCAAGGCAATACTTGCTCAGGATTACAGCAAAGTTGATGAACAGATGCTGACAGATTTTCAGCTTCTGGAAAACTGCGGCTGTCAGGCTATCTGCATCACATGCAATACAGCCCATTTCTTTGCAGACAGATTGAAAGATAAAATTAATATTCCTATCATCCACATGATTGAAGAAACATCAGCTGAAATAGCTGCCGGTTTTCCGGGTGGAAAGGTTGCAGTACTTGCTACTGACGGAACAATCGAGACAGGACTTTATCAGAAAAGACTCGAAAACCATGGATTGGTTCCCTTTTCCCCATCCGAAGATATGCAGAAAATCGTAATGTATCAGATTTACGACCGCATCAAGAAAGGATTGCCATGGGACAAAGAAAAGTGGATGATCCTGGAGAATTACATTAAAGATAACGGCTGTGACTGTGCAATCATGGCATGCACAGAATTATCAGTAATCAAGGAAGATAACAGGCTCGAGGATTATTATATCGATCCAATGAGCGTTTTAGCCAGAAAAGCAGTAGAATTTTCAGGTAAAAAACTTAAATAATCCTGATTAATCTCATTATTTCATGTTATACTTTATCATAGTAAAAGCTAGGAGGTCTAACAGTGAAAAAAGTAATAATATTTTTTAATAACCCTGACAATGAAAGCGCAATGACATTTATCAGGCAGAACATCAAGGAAGTTTTCGAGGACTATATCGATTTATCCTACTGTTATCTGTCAGAAATCAGTGAAGACGCAGTTCTGGATGCTGATGCATTTCTTGTGTCACCAAATGATGCCATGCAGGAAGTCAAGAATCATGTATCAGATTTTTCCAAGGTAATAAAAATAACGAGAAGCCCTGACAAGGAAGGATTAAACAAGCTGTCATCAATTCCTTCAGGCACTACAGTGCTTATTGTTAACGACAGCTATGAAACATCTCTGGCAACAACTCAGTCATTTTATGAGGTAGGAATCGGTCATATCAACCTGGTGCCTTTTGATCAGTCACTGTTGCACACCGGTTTATACGACAATATAGAAATTGCAGTAACACCTGCAGAATCGCACCTTGTTCCTGCTCACATAAAAAAAATAATAGATATCGGTTACAGAAAAGTAAGCTTCGAAACTATGTTTAAGCTTATGAAACTGTTGAAACTGGACGTTCCTGCAGTTAACCGCAATCTGTTCCGTCATGTGTATTCTGTAGTTGAACCCAATGCTGAATTTAATACCAATTACATCAACGGCTATCTTAAGAGCGAGATGATAAATCGCGTAATCGATACAGTAAAGATGGGGCTTATTCTTGTCAATAAGTACTTTGACGTAATATTTGTCAATGACAAGGCTTTAAGTATTTTTAATGTTACCGATCAGGATAGTCTGAAACTGACAGACTATATATCAGCTGACATCCTCTCTTCCAACGATTTGAGCAACGAAAACATCGAAATCGGAGGAGAATGGTACAGGTATGACAAATACACCCTCACTCTGCTAAATGAAACTGCAGGCTACTATATAACACTGCAGAACATGTCAGATGTAAGCGCTTCAGACAAGCATCTTGCCGAGAAGGGTTTTGTTGCAAAGCACAGTTTCAAGGACATTGTACATCAGTCAAAGGAAATGGATGAAGTAATCCAGCGTGCACGTCAGATTGCACAGACTGATCACACAGTGTTAATCAGGGGTGAAAGTGGAACAGGAAAAGAGCTTTTTGCCCAGTCGATACATAATGCTTCATCCAGAAGCAAATACCCTTTCATCGCAATAAACTGTGCAGCGCTTCCTGAATCACTTCTGGAAAGTGAACTTTTCGGATACGAAAAAGGAGCTTTTACAGGTGCACATTCAAAAGGAAAGATAGGACTTTTTGAAGAAGCAAATCACGGAACTATTTTTCTCGACGAGATCGGTGATATCTCACCTAATCTTCAGTCCAGACTGCTGCGTACAATTCAGGAACGACAGATTATGCGTGTGGGAAGCGATAGAATTATTGACATTGACATTCGTCTCATTACTGCTACCAACAGAGATTTGGAAGCTGCTATTCAAAGTGGAGACTTCCGTGCCGATCTTTATTTCAGACTAAATGTTTTGCCGATAGAAATTCCTCCTCTTCGCAAAAGGAAAAAAGATTTATCCGGCCTGTTTCTTCATTTTCTTGGAAAAGACTCAAACAGCTTCACCAAAGAGGAACGTCAGTGTCTTATGGAATACGACTGGCCGGGAAATGTTCGAGAAGTTGAAAATGCAGCAATTTACTATAAGACTCTTTCACAGCTTCCACCTCATATTCTAAGTAAACAGTACGATGGAATCAGCGGCAAACATGCAGCGAATCTGGAAAAAGTCATTCTGCAGATTATTGAGGCAAACACCTCCATGTCTCACGGCATAGGACGTACTTTCCTTCTGCAGAAGCTGAACAACAAGGGAATTTCTCTCAGTGATGTTAAACTTCGTTCTCTGTTAAGCGAGTTAGAGAAAAACGATTATATAGACATTGGAAAAGGACGCTATGGCACTCGAATTACAGAGTCAGGCTCCCAAAGAATACAAGAACTGTGAGGTAATATATGATATATCCAAAAAAAATCAATGCAGGCGCTGTAATCGGGCTGGTTAGTCCAAGTTCAGCCATTTCAGAAGAAAGACTTCATGCGTGCTATAAAGTATTAAAGAGCATGGGTTTTTCAGTAAAACTATCGGATAATATCTGTGCTGACAAAGGCGGATACATGGCTGGCGATGAACGAGTAAGAGCTGCCTGGATTAACAGAATGTTCGCCGATCCGGAAGTTGACGCTATTTTCTGCGTAAGAGGCGGAGATGGCGGAAACAGAGTGATTCCATATCTGGATTTAGATGTTATTCGTGCAAATCCTAAAATTTTTGTAGGTTACAGCGATATTACAAGCTTTCACCTTCTGTTCAACCAGCAGTGTGATTTAATCACCTTCCACGGTCCAATGGTATCATCGAACCTGGTTGACCACTGTGATCCGGAAACAAAACTGGCACTGTTCTCATGCCTCAACGCAGACGATACATATGCCTATGTGCCTCCTGCAGGTTTTGATATCAAAACCTTAAGACCCGGAGTTGCAGAAGGTCCAATTACCGGTGGAAACCTTACCGTTATATGCACTTCAATAGGAACTCCGTATGAAGTAGATACGAAAGGCAAAATTCTTTTTCTTGAAGACCTGGATGCACATATCGGTAACCTGGATAGAATGGTCTATCAGTTAAAGAACGCAGGTCTCATAGATCAGGCAAAAGGAATAATAATTGGTCAGTTTACAGACTGCAGAAATGACCGGGAAGATTACGACATCAATCAGGTTGTTTTAGACGCAACCGAGGGACTGGATATCCCTGTCATGAGCAACATTCAATCAGGTCACGGATTCCCAATGATTACCATTCCAATGGGTGCAACCTGCAGAATGGACACATACGCTTCTAATATACTTTTCTATACAAAATAATATCAAAAACTGCAAAAGGCAGGAGCCTTATCCACTGGATATGATTCCTGCCTTTTGCGGTATAAAAGATTTCTTAAAAATTAGAGAACCTCTGAAATAGCGTACACCTTTTTACCTCTGATACCTGTTACAGTATGAGCATGATCAAGAGAACTGTACACGGATTCCTCAACAGCCTCAGCTGTTGCCTGGAATACTTTATCAATAACTCTGTCATTAATCATCTTTATATCAACCATAGATTCTTCACCGTAGTGAGGCATTCTGTTAGCTGTTGTAAATGCGACAGCAATATCTCCGCTTCCGTTTCCAAGATATGAGCCGACTCTTGCAAGTCCTACAGTACTGCGTTTCGCAACTCTTCTGAGCTGTCTTTCACTCAGAGGTATATCTGTAGCAATCAGAATGATTACTGAGCCCTTCTCCACATCATCTTCTTTCTTTTCGGTGATGCTGCTTATGTCGACAGGCTTACCATCAATTCTTAGCAGCCCCGGAAATCCAAAATTGGATAGAACCATTGCACCTACAGTATATTCTTTGTTATCGATTTCAACAATTCTGGACGAAGATCCAATACCGCCCTTCAGACCCATGCAGATCATTCCTGAACCGGCACCAACATCCCCTTCCTCAAATAATACGTCCGCATTTTCAAGCGCCTGATACACATGTTCCTGCTTTACATGCTGACCCCTGATGTCATTGATTTCTCCATCGTTACACTCAGTAACGACACAATTAACGGTTCCTGTACTGACACCGATGTCTTCGTTGTGCTTCAGCATATACTTCGCTAAGGCATCCAGACAGGTACCTACGCTTAATGTGTTTGTCATCAGGATAGGAGTTTCAATTGTTCCCAGTTCTTCAATCTGAACAAGGCCTGCTGATTTGCCGAATCCGTTGATTACAGATGCAGCTGCAAGAACTTTATCTTTAAAGATATTTCCTCCGTGAGGAAGAATTGCTGTAACCCCTGTATGTATATTTTTTTCCTGATCCTTTAGTGTAAAATGACCTACCTTTACACCTGAAACATCAGTTATCAGGTTATTCTCTCCTCTTTTGTAAACTGATGTCATATTAATCTTACTGTCCTTAGAAAGTCCCATAAATTGCCCTCCGTCCATTGACTGTGTATATAAATTACTAATATTTAAAGCAATATCCGTGCCAAACAGACAATTGACTTTACGGATCTCTGCGTGCTCGTTAAATCCGAAACATTGGCAAGCTTTTTGCGTCTATTTAAGATATAATAATTTATAATAATAAGGAAAAAGGTGATGAAATGAGTATTAATAACACATTCAACTTCTTATCCATCGGATTACCCGAAGATATTTTAAGAAAAAAGATGTATGGCGATTTTGAAGATGCGGTTCGCCTTATTGATCTTCGACTTGCTAACGAAAGCACATCGTACCCTCTTCGCCAGTGTCTTACAGTACAGAAAGAAATAATCAGGAGACTTCCCGATGATTATCCTTATAAAAAAGACGAAGCATTAAGTATCATACAGACCAAGGTTCCTGATTTCACAATGGAAGAAATGGATTATCTCATTGATACAAATCAGATCGGCTGGATATATGTACATGGCGAAATGCACATTTTCTCAGGTTTTTTTGCTACTCTTTGCAAGACAAATCATGACTTTGCCAAGCGTGCAAATATAAGTCTTTCCGGTTCAGAAAGCGACCTGTCCGAGCCTGAGCATTCTGCCCTTATGCGTTCCGGACTTAAATCAGAGGGTAAGTTTTCCAACAGAATCCGCATGAAAGCATGGATACAGCTTAAAGATGAGTATTTCAAGCCAGGTATGAAAGTAAGGGTTCACCTTCCTGTTCCTGCAGACTGTGACGAGCAGAGTGACATAGTTATTGAAGAGCTCTATCCTGCAAGTGGGCATATCGCACCATCTGATGCTCCTCAGCGCACAGTGTGCTGGCAGGAGATAATGACCGAAAACCATATATTCTCCGTTGAGTATTCCTATACATATACAGCTCATTTCCACGAAACAGAAGGGCTTCAGCAGACAGCATCTTCTGTTCAGCCAAGGTTTGATACCGATGAGAAACAGCCTCATATAGTCTTCACACCTTACATAAAGGCATTGGCAGAGTCTCTTACTGAAGGTGTTACAGATCCTATGGAAAAAGCTCGTATTTTCTATGATTTCATTACGTTAAACATGAGATATACATTCATGCCCCAGTACTTTGTGCTGGAAAGCATTGCAGAAATGTGTGCGAGAAATTACACAGGTGACTGCGGAGTATTCGCTTTGTTATTTATTACATTGTGCAGATGCGTTGGAATCCCGGCACGCTGGCAGAGCGGTCTCGTTGCAGAGCCTGACTTTGTAGGAGCTCACGACTGGGCAAGATTCTATGTTGAGCCTTACGGCTGGTTCTTTGCAGACCCTTCGTACGGAATATCGGCTGCAAGATCCGGAAATGAGGAAAGAAGAAAGTTCTATTTCGGAAATATTGATTCCTTCAGAATGATTGCAAACAATGAATTTCAAGCGCCGTTTACCGTTGATAAAGATTTTTGGCGTGCAGACCCGTACGATAACCAGTACGGAGAATTCGAAAGCGATGAAAGAGGTTTTGATCTGAAAGAACTGAGATTTGACTGCGAAATGATTAAATATGAGGTGATATAAATGAAAAAGATTATTGATTTACATTGTGATACTCTGACAGCATCAGCAAATGATGGCAGCATAATGGAAATGCCCATGTACAACGAAAACTGTGACATGGATTTCAACAAAGTTCCTGAAGGCGTAAAATGGGCTCAGGCTCACGCTATCTTCATGCCTGACGAATACCGCGGCGAAAAGGCCATAACCTTCTATAACAGTGTAAAAGACAGCTATTATAATCAGCTTGAGGCATTCGGCGACACCGTTGTTCAGTGCAAAACAGGTGAAGACATCGAAGCAGCATGGTCTGAAGGAAAATTTGCTTCAATATTAACAGTTGAAGGCGGCAGTGTTCTTGCGGGAGATATGAACAGAGTAGAAAAAATCGCAGGTGACGGCGTGAAAGTGATGACACTGGTGTGGAACGGCGAAAACGAAATCGGCTCCGGACATAATACTGACCACGGCCTGTCAGACTTCGGCAAGGCTGTTATTCCTCTTCTTGAGGAGAACGGAATCATTATTGACGTTTCTCACCTTAATGACAACGGTTTCGGCGATCTTCTCAAAGTAGCATCCAGACCTTTTATGGCTACCCATTCCAACTCTCGCGCCATTTGTTCTCACAGGAGAAATCTTACAGATGAAATGATAAAGGAAATGGTTAAAAGAAATTGCTTGATAGGATTAAACTATTACACTGCTTTTATCAGTGATGAGGAAGAAAAAAACTGTGACTATGCAGATATGTTTTTTCAGCATATCTGTCACTTCATTGACCTTGGGGCAGAAAAAAACCTGGCTCTGGGCTCCGATTTCGACGGTGCCCATCTGCCAGATTGTTTAAGCTCTCCTTCTAAGGTTGTTGAGATGTATGATTATCTGCTGAAAAAAGGTTTAACATCTGATCAGCTTGATAATATTTTCTATAAAAATGCCCTCAGATTCTTTCATGAAAATACAAAGTAATGCCGTTTAATAGGATTTTACCTTATAACATTTGCTTGTATACGGTGTTGCCATTGACTACTGTTTCTAGCACTTTTATGGATCTTATGGCTTCCGGTTCTACTGTAAAGATATCTTTATCCAGCACTGCGAAGTCGGCCAGATAGTTTTCTTTAATGCGTCCTTTGCTGTTTTCGGCGAATTCAGCAAAGGCGCTGTTTTTTGTATACGCATCCACAGCAGTGTAGATATCCACACATTCTTCCGGATAGAAAACATCGGTGCCCGCCGCATTTTTTCTCGTTACAGCATAGTATATATTTGCAAAAGGATCGCAGTCTTCTACCGGTGAATCTGTTCCGTATGATACATAACCGGGAAGCATTTCATCCATAGTTTTAAATGAGTATGATGTTGATGCAAGTTCATCCCCGCACAGACGATTTACAATCATCATATCATAATCTAAGAAGCATGGCTGGTAACTTACGAGAATATTGTTGTCTCTTATTTTCTCAAGAAGTTCCCTGTCTGTGATCTGGCAGTGAATCAGTTCATGCCTTAGAGGGTTTTTCACTCCGTCAGCTTCTCTGAAGGTGTTTGCAAAAGCGTCAATCATTTCATCAATTGCACCGTCACCGATTGCATGAACAACAACCTGCATGCCTGCCTCAGTTGCCCTGTCACAGAATTTCTGAATTGTCTCCTTGTCTGCCCACGCAGTTCCTCTTGCATCGGGGTCATCCTTGTATATGCCACGCAGAATTGCCGTTCTTGCCCCCAAACTTCCGTCCTTAAAGATTTTTAGCGGTCCAAGGGTAAGTAATGAGCCTTCAGGATAAAGTTCCTCTCTGGCCTTATATTCGGTCTCTATGAACTCCTCCATTTCTTCAAGAGAAACAAAACATACCTGATGACGGTATCTCAGTTTTCCTTTTCCTTCTGCATAGTATTTTCTAAAGAACTCAAAGTATCTCTTCCAATCCAGTACAATTGTACCTACGTCGTTGCTCTGCACACTTGTCAGACCAAAGGAAACAGCACGATCTGCCGCTGTTTCAAAATACTTCAGAACAGTTTCCGGACTGTCCGGCGGAAAAACATTTTTTGCAATATTGCACGCATTTTCAGTAAAAATTCCGTTAGGATATCCATCTTCTCCAATAAGAAATTCGCCACCGTCAAACTGTGGTGAGTTTCCATCAATTCCAAGAGTCTCAATCAGCTTTGTATTTCCGGTACAGACATGACCACAGATTCTTTCCAGCAATACAGGTACTTCAGTGGAAATCCGATCCAGATCATGCCTGTCAGGCATACGCTGTTCATCTCTGAAAAGGTCCTGATTCCATCCACATGCATGAAGACCGTTCTTCACATCTTCCGGATATTCTTCCATAAACCTTTTGCACATTTCCACCATTTCATCTATTGATCCGGCTGCACCCAAGTCAGGCTTACAAAGATACTCTCCAAGTCCCATCAGGTGCATATGAGAGTCATTGAATCCGGGGATAACAGTCTTTCCCCGGCAGTCTACTCTTTCTGCATTCTCTCCCCCGTACATCAAAACTTCTTCATTACTGCCGACTTTACTGAATCGGCCGTTTTCTACGGCAAAGGCCTCTGCAAATTTTTCTCTTTCAATATATACTTTTGCATTGTAATAAATTTTTTTCATTTTTTCCTTCTTCCTGCAGCTTTCTGCTTCTGTTATAGGATGAACATTCTTGCAGTCATCATTTCCTTAACGCTTTTTGCAACAAATCTTACAGTCTTTTCATCAATCTGCTCTGCACCGGGATAAAACGCACTTCTGTGTGCATGAGCGTGTTCCTTAAAGTTTGCCTCAAATACCAGCTCCTCAGGAATTTCCAGCTTGCATTTTTCAATTTTTTTCAGACCCTCTTCTACACCTTTTCTGATAAGCTCCACTGCTTTTTTCGGTGCCATACTGAAGGTAGCCTCTCCTACACCGTATTTCACGCCTACAGTTTCGATTTCTGGAACCATTTTCTTTGCGTGTCTGCATATGCCTTCATCTCCGCTTACAAATACAACCGGAACACCTGCTTCAGCAGCAACATATGCATTAAGATCAAATTCTGCGGCTATTTTGCCATTTATCTTCACCCAGCAGTTATCACGGTTCATTGTATGTGCCAGAGGGCTCTTATCTGAACCTGCAGCGTCATGGTATCCGATAAAAACTGCTGCATCAAAGGAACTGTCAATTCCGGCCATCATCGATTCAGGTTCCAGTGTCCAGCCTCTGATTACAGTAGCACAGTCGGGAATATTGCTGATATTAAGGTTTCTCCCGTCATCGTGCGCATCTTTAATGAATATTTCATCGGCTCCTGCAGCAATAGCACCTTCACATGCAGCCAGGGTTTCCAGTGTCATCTGCTGCGAAGCCCATGCATGTTCAGGATTCCCCAGTTCTGTTTCCGGCCAGTCAGTAACACCTGTAATTCCCTCAAGATCCACGCTGATATAAACTTTCATTATTACATTTCATCTCCTTCTCTTAGTAACACTATTCATTTTCATTTTGCGTACATAATATATAAGCAAAATAGATGCCGAACTTAATTAATTAACTTCATTATATCATCATCAAAACTTATTTAAAATAATAAAAATCAAAAGAAAAGCTTTTTGACCTCCGGCTTTCAAGAGTCTATAATAGAAGCATAAAGATTATTATGGAGAATTAGAAATGGACGAAATTTTAAAAAGAATTATTAATTTTACTGATGAGATAAATGAAGAAATAATCAAAATCAGACGCCATCTGCACGAAAATCCTGAGTTAAGCCAGGAAGAAGTCCATACACAGAACTTCATCTGCAGCAAATTAGATGAAATAGGAGTAGAATACACAAGAACCCGGACAGGTCACGGCGTTATAGCCACAATATACGGTCACGACAGAACTAAGGCTGTTGGAATACGTGCCGATATAGATGCACTTCCTGTATTGGAAAATGCTGATATTCCGTTTAAGTCCAGGGTTCCCGGTGTTATGCACGCATGCGGCCACGATATGCACACGGCAATTCTGCTTGGAAGTGCAAAGGTACTGAAATCAATGGAAGATGTGCTTCCTGCATGTGTAAAACTCTTCTTCCAGCCTGCAGAGGAGACAGTCGGAGGTGCCGCTCAGATGATAGCAGAAGGCTGCATGAATAATCCGGAAGTGAGAAAAGTAATAAGTCTGCATGTGGATCCTTTTGTTCCGGCAGGCAAGATTCTGTTAACAACAGGTGCCATGAATGCCGCCGCACTGGAATTTCAGGTAAAGGTAATCGGAAAAAGCTGTCACGGAGCTCATCCTGATGCAGGTATCGACCCGCTTGTCCCTGCATGTGCCATGGTTACAGGCATTCAGTCAATTATCACAAGAAAAATGGATCCCGCTGATCCATGTCTGATTACAGTGGGTTCATTCCACAGTGGTTCGAAGAGTAACGTTATCCCCGATGTAACAGAATTTGAAGGAATAATCAGAGCCTTAAGCGATGAAAACTTAAGCAGGCTGACTGATGAACTTGAAGTACTTTGCCGGTCAATTGCCTCAGCTCATGGAGCAGAATGTGAATTCACCAGCAGTGACGGCTATCCTGTACTTGTAAACGATGATGACATTCTGAAAGTTTTGCTGGAGGCTTCTGCAGAGGTGATAGGTGCGGAAAACGTAATGACAGCTTCCAAACCAAGTCTTGGTGCCGATGATTTTGCCTTCTTCTGTGAAAAGTGTCCATGTTTCTATTACAGCCTTGGCGTAGCCCCGGATGATGCAGAGAATTACCCTCTTCACAGTGACAGGTTCTGCCCGGACGAAAGCAGTATAAAAGTCGGAATCCTCACTGAAGTAAATACGGTACTGAAACTTCTTGATGAGATATAACATAAAAAAAGCTGTTGCCCTAACGGTTAATAAACCGCTAATGCGACAGCTCTTTTTAATAGCATTATTAGTATCTTTCAACAATGGTCTCAAATACTACCTGTGTCTGTGTCTTTCCGAATTTCTGCAATTCTCCCACAAAAGCGTTCATCGGCGTCGTTGACGGAAACATCGCCTTGACAATCATGGAATAATTACCTGTAATGTTATTACATTCAAGTACACATTCACTACTGTTCATAAACTCAATAAATTCAGGTTTATCTTCAGGTCTTACGGTAATCATAATAAAGGCTTTAATTCCGTTGCCCAGCTTCTCATAATCTGTAGCTGCATGATACCCCTTTATAAAACCGTCATTTTCAAGTTTCTCTATTCTGGCTGAAACTGCAGGTGTCGATAAGAATACCTCTGCTGACAGATCTTTCAAAGGCATTCTTGCATTTTGTCTAAGTAAATCCAATAATTTGAAATCTGTTTCGTCTAGTGTTTTCATACTATTTCCTCCATCGTCAATTAAAAATTTTAACACATAAAAGCAACAATATCAAGCAAGACGAAACAATGCATATGTTTTTATTACTGTACCAGATGGCATGCCACGAATCTTCCCGGTTCTACTTCCTTTAGTTCCGGTGCGGCTTCAGCAAAAACCTGTACAACAATTATACGGGATATGCTTTGTTCTTTGAGTCCATTAATTCAGGATCCACCAGATGTTCCTTTGCTACTCTCTTTTTAAAGAAATCGACTGCAGGTCCGGGAAGAAGTGCATATGAAAGCACGTCCTCATCCTGCTGTTTGTAAACCTTCATCTCATCTTCCAGCTTGTGAAGTTCGTTGCTCAGAAGGTCGGCAGGTCTGCAGGTGATTGGTTCTTCGTCTCCTATT
>JAQYNQ010000112.1 GCA_028727785.1 Eubacteriaceae bacterium
GGTATAGCTCAGATTAATCAGGGAATAACAGCTTCTCAGGCATACGGACAGCCTACAGAAGAACTGGAAGCCCAGAAAGCTGCTCTGGAAGCACAGCTTTCACAGGCAAGAGCCGGTCTTAAGCAGATTAAGGAAGGACGCCAAACTCTCAAAAGCAAAAAGGCTGAGCTGCGTGAGGGCGAAGCTGAATATGAAGCAAATCTTGCAAAGGCAGACCGTGAATTTGCAGATGCCAAAGCTGATTTAGACGATGCCAAGGCAGAGCTTGATGATGCACTTAAGGATATAAAAGACATTAAGAAAGCAGACACCTTCCTTCTTGACAGAAATACCAATGTAGGCTATGCCTGCTTTGAAAGTGACTCTCAGATAGTTAATGGTATTGCTGCAGTATTTCCTCTGTTCTTCTTCCTTGTAGCAGCCCTTGTATGCATGACTACAATGACAAGAATGGTCGATGAACAGAGAACCCAGATAGGTGTACTTAAAGCTTTGGGATACGGAAATCTTGCTGTTATGGGAAAATACCTGTTCTATTCAGGAAGTGCATCTCTCATCGGCGCTTTAGCAGGTTTCTTTGCCGGTTCATATATTTTCCCTCTTGTTATCTGGAAATGCTATGGTATGATGTATGATTTCAGTGCTGATATTCTTTATGTTATCAACTGGAAGCTTGGACTTATTACCATCGGTGCCGCATTAATCTGCTCCATGGGTGCAACTCTGTTCTCTGTTATAGGGGAAATCAGAGAAACACCGGCTCAGATGATAAGACCTAAGGCACCAAAGTCAGGAAAACGAATTTTACTGGAAAGGATTCCTTTCCTCTGGAACAGATTAAGTTTCCTTAGAAAGGTTTCTCTAAGAAATGTTTTCAGATATAAGAAGAGATTCCTTATGATGATTCTCGGAATCAGCGGATGCACTGCCCTGCTTCTTGCCGGATTTGGAATCAGAGACTCTATTCAGAATATTGTTAATTATCAGTTCGATGAGATTCAGACCTTCGAATACTCATTAACCTTTGATAAAAACATGACGGAAGCAAGACGCACTGCTTTTGAAAAGCAGACTTCTGACAACTATGATGATATACTTTATATCAGTCAGAGCAGTGTGGATGTACTCGTTAACGATAAAGTGAAATCGGTTACACTTATTGCCCTTGACGCTGAGGATAAGTCAAAGGCTGAAAGTTTTGTTGACCTCCATACAAAGTCGGGAGACCACATAGATTTCCCTGTCAAAGGTGAAGCTGTTATCTGTAAGAAGCTGTCCAAGCAATATGATATACAGGTCGGCGACACAGTTACACTCCGCGACAGCAAGATGCGCAAAATAGAAGTAAAGGTGAGCGGAATATGTGAGAATTTCATATACAACTATATCTATATCTCACCTGAAACCTATGAGGATGGATTCGGTTCCGCACCGGAAATCAAGTCTGCCTATGTAAAATATGATGCGGATGCTGAAGCAATTCAGGCGTCAGCGGCAAAGGTTCTGGACTATGATAGAGTTGCCGCAGTTTCGAACAATCTGGATATGCGTGACCGTATCAATAATATGATGTTAAGTCTGAACTATATTGTAATTCTTGTCATTGCCTGTGCAGGCGCACTTGCATTTATAGTTCTGTACAATCTTACTAACATAAATATTACAGAACGTATCAGAGAAATTGCTACTATTAAGGTGCTGGGCTTCAGACCTCACGAAACATCTGCCTACGTATTCCGGGAAAATGTTCTTCTCACAGGTGCAAGTTCTATTGTGGGTCTTTTAATGGGACGTGCCCTTCTTGAATTCATAATAGAACAGATTAACGTAGACATGATTTCCTTCGACGTTCGCATCACGCTGATAAGCTATATCATGTCCGTTGTTCTCACTTTCGTATTTGCCTTTATTGTTAATCTGGTAATGAGGCGGAAGCTGGATAAAATCAGCATGACTGAATCGCTGAAGAGCATAGAATAATAGGAATAATAAAAATAATTAAAGAGGATTCTCGCCGTTAAACGCTGAATCCTCTTCTTTTATTTCTTCTTTTATTTCGTCCTTTAATTTCCTTTAATTACCTCTTTTTCTGCAAATACAATCCAATATACTGTCTATGCTTTCGTCTTCCGGTTCTATGAAATGTATCGGTTCCTGAATGTCGTTCAGTGTATGTGCATCTGAACTGATCAGAATGTTACATTTCTTCAGATATGGATGCTGCTCAAAAAGCCGGTCCATATCAGGTACAGGTTTAACTTCCGCACAGGTGAACTCACTGTCATAAGGAATCATTCCCAGGTTGGAAATAATACTGGTTGAGCTCTTGTTAATGTGTGCCGGAACCATAATTCCATTATACTCTTTCATCAGTCCGGCTACATCCCCTAATGCTATATCTGTTGCTGAAACGAGAAGTGTTTCTTCCTCATAAAGGACATTATCCTGCTCGTCTACCACATTCTGGTGACCAAAGATAGCAGATTTATTTTTAATCGGAAGCAGATGCCGGTGAACATAAGCACTGAAGTTCAGTGCATCCTCCAGATTGTGGAAATAGCAGAGAACATGTACTTCTTCCGATGTTGTAAGTTCCATTCCACAGATACCGATTATGCCATAATATTTTGCAGCCTCAACAAATGACGGACAGTTAGCGCAACTGTTATGGTCAGTTAAGGCGATTACGTCTAATCCTACGACCTTTGCCAAGCCGCAAATCATAGCCGGGGTCATATCATCGTCTCCACATGGGGACAGGCAAGAGTGCAAATGCAGATCATATGAAAGTCTAGCCATTTTTACTCCCTTTTTCAGATTTCATCTATTTTATCATTTCGTTATAGATTGCCTGTGAAGCCTCAAAAATCGGCATTTCAGTTGAGAAAACAGAAATGCCCTCCGTTTCAGCCTTTAGCATCATGTTCTCATCGCACTTTGCGTTATGGCAAAGCACAATGCATGAACAGTCAGTCAGTGAAGCAACAGCTAAGGTATTCATATTAGCCATGACTGTACACCAGCAGCTTCCTGCGGGTGCTTTCCCCATAGCCACACTTAAAAGGTCACAGCAGTATATCCCACTGATTTCTCTGTCCATTGCTTTTCCATTGATTAGAACTTTAAAGCCCTCTAGTTCTGCGATTTTATTTACAACCATTTTCTTATTGGTCACCTCTTTCTGTTTCGTTCTGTTTTTCCTTTTCCTGCATTTTCTTTGTATTTACCAGCTGACTTCGTTTAAGAAGTTCTTCATACTCGTCTCTCATCAGGTAAATGCAGTCTTCTTTTTGAGCTAATCCTTTTACCACATCTTCTGCGTGTGTCTTACACGTTGGTGCACCGCAGGAACCACAGTCAAGTCTTGGAAGTTCTTCAAGAATCTGATCTCTTTCCAGCATTTTTGCCATACTGTCAATAATACTGTCGCTTAGCTGATAAACGGGTATGTACTCTATTGGTGTCTTCCATGTAAGATCAACTTTATAATCCTGTTCATAATCTGCTCTGCATGCAACCGAAACAGGCATATCCTTATGAATATAGTGATTCTTAGAAGTGGCAATGTATGGATTTTCAACATTCAGTGTTCCGCCTACACATCCGCCGCTGCACGCTGCAAGTTCAATAAACTTTAGCTTACTGGTGATTTTTTCGTCTTCTAAATCTTCCAGAACATTTATTACATTTTCGATTCCGTCTGCTGCAAGGTAATCAAATGTAAACAAACCTGCAGATTCGCCTCCGCTGATTCCGAAGCCTACTCCTATTCGTCCGGAAATGGCGAGTTCTTCAATTTCATCTTCATCGATTTCCTTCATAGCAGCCAGAAGCTTAGGATAAATATCCTTAATTGCTATTGCTCCGTCGATTGGACTTACGTTCTGACCTAAAGGGTCTACTACGTTTGCAATTTTAGACGGGCATGGAGAAAGGAAAAAGATTCCTATATCTTCAGCAGGAAGTCCGGTTTCTCGCATAGCCTTCTGTCTTGCAAGGTCTGCTGCCACATCCTGCGGTGAAAGCACCGGTAGAAGATGTTCGACCAGGCTTGGAAAACGCACCCTTATTAATCTAGTTACACTTGGACAGTGGGTGCTGATAACCGGCCATTTATCTCTATTGTTTTTGATATATTTTCTGGTTTCTTCAGATACAAGTTCTGCTGCACCTGCCACTTCGAAAACATCATCAAAACCCATTTTTTTCAAAGCTGTTAAAATTAAGTTTGTATCCGTAATATTATTAAACTGGCTATATAGCTCAGGTGGTGGCAGTGCCACCTTATACTTGAAACCATCCAGCATTTCAAGACCTTTGCGCCTTGTTTTCTTTGCATTGTATGGACAGTGTCTGATGCATTCCCCGCAGTCTATGCAATACTGTGGAATAACCCTGGACACACCGTTACGCACTCTCAAAGCTCTCGTCGGGCATCTCTTAATGCAGTTAATGCATCCCTCACACAGTCTTGGATCCAAATACACTGAATGGTAGAATTGTGTACTGTTTTTCATTTCGTCTCCTAAAAAGTATTAAGATATTTTCTTATCTTAATAATTAATTGTCATTGTAATCTTAGTTCCAACACCGATTTCAGTCTCTATGTTCATTTCATCTGATGAACGCTTCATGTTCGGAAGTCCCATGCCTGCACCAAAACCAAGGCTTCTAACCTCTGGAGAAGCAGTTGAGTAACCTTCCTGAATAGCAAGTTCAATATCGCTGATTCCGGGTCCCACGTCGTTTAACACCATGGTAAGTTTATCAGGATAAATATCTACGTCTATTACACCGCCGTCAGCATGGGCAACCATATTTATCTCGCCTTCATACATTGCAATGGCAATGCGTCTGATTGCGTCAGAAGGAACATTCAGCTTTTTCAGTTTGTGCTTTACATCACTACTGGCTTCACCTGCTCTTGTGAAGTCTTCTCCGTCCACCTCGTAATGAAGGTGAATACTATTTTCCATAGCCTCTACCTCCTATAAGCCCTGCACTGTGAAGAATACCACAGCAGTTAAACATACTATGGTTAGTTGTCATAATATGTATCCCTGTTTTCTTAGCCATGTTAATCATTTCATCACTTGGCGCCTTCGCTCTTACGAAAATAATAAGAGGAATGTCCATCATTTCGCTTGTTCTGACAACCTGCGGATTGTTCAGACCTGTAACAAGTGCAGCATTTTCTAGGGTATATGCCAGTACTTCACTCATTAAGTCAGTAGCATATGCTCTGGTTATTACGTGTTCAAGTATGGCTTCTGTTTCCTCAGTAAGGAATTGTCCATTCAGCAGTTCTTTTATTTCGCTGACTTTCATTTTGTCCTCCGTAACACACAAATACCCACTGCCTCCCATTCGGGCGACAGTGGATTTGTTATTTGGTTTATAAATTATTTGTTTACTGTACGTTTTACGTAAGTAGTGTGAAGTAATTCGTGAGCTCTGTGGCTTCCCGGTTCACCAAGATATGTATCATACAGTTCGATGATTGCCGGATTCTCGTGTGACTTACGAATTGGGTTGTTCTTATCGATGTTGTAAAGAACTTCTGCTCGCTTAGCTCTCAGGTCAACAAAGTTTCTTACGCTGCCTGGCTGCTGTGGCTGTCCACCACCATTAACGCATCCGCCTGGGCATCCCATGATTTCAATGAAGTGATAATCGGCCTCACCGTTCTTAACCATTGTAAGAAGCTTCTTTGCATTTCCAAGTCCGGATGCAACTGCAACCTTAACGTCCATACCTGCAACATTGTATGTAGCTTCCTTAATTCCCTGAACACCTCTCACATCAGTAAAGTCAAGTAAAGGAAGTTCTTCTCCGGTAAGCTTTTCAACTGCTGTACGCAGAGCTGCCTCCATTACACCACCTGTTGCACCGAAGATTACAGCAGCACCTGTTCCAAGACCAAGAGGAAGATCGAACTCTTCATCCGGAAGATTTCTGAAGTCGATGCCTGCACGCTTAATCATACGAGCAAGTTCACGAGTTGTGATAGCAATATCCACATCAGGAACTCCGTTAGCAGCCTGATCATCTCTGCCTATTTCAAACTTTTTAGCTGTACAAGGCATTACGCTGACAACAACCATGTCTTCCTTAGGAATGCCTTCTTTTTCAGCATAGTATGATTTAGCAATAGCACCAAACATCTGCTGAGGTGATTTACAGCTTGACAGATTTTCAGTCATATCAGGGAAGTAGTGTTCACAGTACTTGATCCATCCCGGTGAACATGAAGTAATCATTGGAAGAGTTCCACCGTTCTGTACTCTGTCAAGGAATTCAGTTGCTTCTTCCATAATAGTAAGGTCAGCAGAGAAGTTTGTATCAAATACTTTATCAAAACCTAATCTTCTAAGTGATGCAGCCAGTTTACCTTCAACATCTGTTCCGATTTCGTATCCGAATTCTTCACCTAATGCTGCACGAACAGCCGGAGCACACTGAACAACAACGTGCTTATTTGGATCTGCAATAGCATCGAATACTTCCTGAGTCTTGTCCTTTTCATAGATAGCACCTACCGGACATACTGCAATACACTGTCCGCAGGATACGCATGATGTTTCTCCAAGACCCATATTGAACTGAGAACCGATAAATGTCTTGAAGCCTCTTTCGTTAGCCCCGATAACTCCTATTCCCTGAATCTTTTCGCATGTTGATGTGCAGCGACGGCACAGGATACATTTAGCATTGTCACGAACCATATGAGCTGCACTGCAGTCTAATCTTGATTCAACACGTTCACCATCATAATATCCTTCATCATCTACTCCGTATGCACGGCAAAGCTTCTGAAGCTCGCAGTTTCCACTTCTTACACAGGACAGACATTTTCTGTCATGGTTTGAAAGAAGAAGCTGTAAAGTTTTCTTTCTTGAATCCAATACTTTAGGAGTTGAAGTCCATACTTCCATTCCTTCATTGATTGGATATACGCAGGATGTAACAAGAGTTCTTGCACCCTTTACTTCAACTACACAGATTCTGCAAGCACCGATTTCATTTATTTCTTTCAGGAAACATAATGTTGGAATTTCGATGTTATTTAATCTTGCAGCTTCCAAAATGGTTGAACCTGCCGGTGCCTGAACGTCGACACCATTTATTTTCAAATTAATCATTTCCATTATCCATTCCTCCATTATTTCTTGTAGATTGCATTAAAGCTGCAGTTGTCAATACAAGCTCCGCACTTGATACACTTGTTCGGATCAATAGTGTGAACTTCCTTAACCTTACCACTGATAGCTCCTGTTGGACAATTTCTTGCACACTTAGTACATCCCTTACACTTTTCAGGATCGATTATGAACTGAAGAAGCTCCTTACATACACCTGCAGGACACTTCTTATCCTTAACGTGAGCAATATACTCATCCTTGAAATAACGAAGAGTTGAAAGCACTGGGTTAGGAGCAGTCTGGCCCAGACCGCAAAGTGCGTTTTCCTTGATATAGTAAGCCAGTTCCTCCAGCTTATCGATATCTTCCATAGTACCCTGACCTTTAGTGATCTTGTCCAGGATTTCGTACATTCTCTTTGTACCTACACGACAAGGTGTACACTTTCCACAGGATTCGTCAACTGTGAATTCAAGGAAGAACTTAGCGATGTCAACCATACAGTTGTCTTCGTCCATTACGATAAGACCTCCGGAACCCATCATTGAACCGATTGAAATCAGGTTATCGTAGTCGATAGGAATATCGAAATGTTCAGCAGGGATACATCCGCCGGAAGGACCACCTGTCTGGGCTGCCTTAAATTTCTTTCCGTTTGGAATACCACCACCGATTTCATCGATAACAGTACGAAGTGTAGTTCCCATAGGTATTTCTACAAGACCGGTGTTATTAATCTTACCTCCAAGTGCGAATACCTTCGTACCTTTGGATTTTTCTGTCCCCATCGAAGCAAACCATTCAGCACCGTTTAAAATAATGCGAGGAATGTTTGCATAAGTTTCAACGTTGTTCAGGATTGTCGGGCTTTCGAACAGACCTTTAACTGCAGGGAATGGCGGTCTTGGTCTAGGTTCACCACGGTTACCTTCAATGGAAGTCATAAGAGCAGTTTCCTCACCACATACAAATGCTCCTGCACCTAATCTCAGATCAATATCAAAGTCAAAACCTGTTCCGAAGATATCCTTACCTAACAGACCATATTCTCTTGCCTGAGCTATAGCATTTCTTAAACGTTCTACAGCAATTGGATATTCAGCACGAACATAGATGTAACCCTGGTTTGCACCAATTGCATAACCTGCAATTGCCATAGCTTCAAGTACTACGTGTGGGTCACCTTCAAGGACTGATCTGTCCATGAACGCACCTGGGTCCCCTTCGTCAGCGTTACAGCAGACATACTTCTGAACATTTCCTCTGTTTCCGGAAGCAAATCTCCACTTTAATCCTGTAGGGAATCCTGCACCGCCACGTCCTCTCAGACCGCTGTCTAAAATAATCTGGATTACTTCATCAGGAGTCATTTCAGTAAGTACCTTACCTAATGCTTCATATCCGTCTGTTCCGATATATTCATCAATAGAATCCGGGTTGATTACACCGCAGTTTCTAAGTGCTACTCTCTTCTGCTTTCTGTAGAATGCTGTATCGTTAAGAGATGTAACCTTGCTGTCTAATGTCTGTTCAACATAAACCAGACGATCAACAACTCTGCCCTTTAACAGATGTTCTTCAACGATTTCAGCCACATCATTAACTGTAACCTTTGCATAGCTTACTGCATCAGGATATACAACCATAATTGGACCCTGCGCACATAAACCATGACAGCCTGTTTCCACTACACTGATTTCATTCTGTAAGTCATGCTGCTTTAATTCTTCTTTTAGTTTCTGGATGATTTCTTTACTGCCACCTGAGTTACAGCCTGTACCCCCACAAACTAAGACATGTGCTCGATACATTTAAAACCCTCCTTTAACGATATTCTGATTCCAGCATATATTCAGCAACAGGTGTTCCACCCATAAGGTGCTTTTCAACAACAACTCTTGCCTTGTCTGCATCCATTTTAATATATGTAATTTTTTCCTTACCAGGTTCAAATACTTCCACAATCGGCTCGAACTGGCAAAGTCCAATACATCCGGTCTGAGAAACTGTAACGTTTTCCAGCTTACGTTCATGAACTTCTTCTACTAATTTGTTCAAAACAGGTCTTGCACCACTTGCAATACCACAAGTTGCCATACCAACAACAACACGAGTACCTTTGGAATTGTCAGCACGAACACCAATCTGTCCCTGCATTCTTTCCTTTATCGCTCTTAATTCTTCAAGTGATTTCATCATATCCTCCGTTATCTTTAACTTATTCCTTTCTGTCAACATACTGTTTGTTTTCTTCCAGATAATTGTGAATAAACTTGCTTACTTCAGGAGTAAGGAAGGAAATGTCTCCTATTATAGCTCTTATTTCACGAGTATCCATTACAAACTCCCTATCATCACATCTATATGTATATACGAAGTCTAATGCTTCGTTCATTGTTACAATACTCCAAATCGTCTCCGTAATATCTCCCAGAGGCATGCAGTCGATATGTCCGGTGTGAAACAAGGTTCTGATTCTTGTTCCAACTCCTACCTGTGACTGAATTTCAAAACTTCCTCCGGTTGCTTCGGCTGCCTGTTTCAGGAACGGTACTCCAAGACCAACTTTTCTTGTAGTTCTCGATGTAAAGAATGGATCCGTCACATTTGCCAGCTGTTCCTCGTTCATTCCACAACCGTTATCCTTTATCTCAAATACAAGTTCCTTCCGTCTTGTATCAATTTCAACCGAGATTTCAATAAGTGATGCTTTTGATGCTATTGAGTTCTGACTTACATCCAATATATTGAGTGAAATTTCCCGTAACATTTTTATTCGTACTTGGCAAGAATTAATTCTAGATCATTTACATTAACTTTGCCGTACACTTCTCCGTTAATCATCATTACAGGAGCTAATCCGCATGCGCCTACACATCTGCAGGCGTCAAGAGAGAATTTTCCGTCAGGCGTGCACTGCCCGTTGTCAATTCCCAGAAGTTCCTTAAGTTTATCAAAGATTAAGCCGGAGCCTTTTACATAGCAAGCTGTACCCAGACAAACTGAAATCTGATATTTTCCTTTAGGTTCCAGGTTGAACATTGAATAGAATGTTGCTACTCCGTATATTTTTTCCATTGGCACGCCCATTTCATCAGAAATTATTTTCTGTACCTCGTATGGAAGATATCCGTAAATATCCTGTGCCTTCTGCATAATTGGCATTAATGCACCTTTTTCGTCTTTCATTTCAGCAATGACCTGACGAAGCTGCATTTCCTGCTCCTGAGTTCCTTCAAAAGGAACAGTTGTCTTCTTTTCCAAAACATTACCTCCCCTTAATATGTACATTGATATAAAACCAAAACCATATTATTAATACTGTGTTGTTGTTGCAATTACTATTATAGTACCACTTTCTGACATCATAATCAACTGCGTTATTTCCCTTGTAACCGTTAACTTTCTAACAATCCCAGCGATTTTTGAAATTTCAACATTCGTTTTTTTTTTTAACACTAAAAAAAATTAATTCGATAAAGCATTAACAAAAAAAAGCGTCTTCTTTTGACATATACTGTAAAAAAAATGACGCTTTTTTGATTTATTTTTTACAAAAGATTTTCTACTGTTGAAGACATTTCAGAAACTTCAATGACACCGGTGTGTCTGATTTCCTTCTTATCCAGACTCTGAAGACCCTTAGGAATGTTTACCCCTGTCTGTTTTGATAAAATCTCAAGTAAGCGGAAGCAGTCATCCTCTTCCTGCACACCAATAGCATCAGCAACACTTTCTGCAAATTTGAATGCACTGGCAGTTGATGCAATAACTGTTACTGTTTCATCACCTGTGTTCTTTCTGTAGTCCTCGTATACTTTGTAAGCAACTGCAGTATGTGTATCCATCAGATATCCGTTTTCTCTGTACATGCTTCCGATGGTTTCATTTGTTGCGGCCTGATCAGCGTATCCGCCGTAGAAATCACCCAGACCTTCTTTAATTGAATCGCTTACGCTGTAGACCTTCTCTGTCTCAAGCTGTGTCATAAGACCCTTGATTTCTTCTCCGTTTCCGCCGCTTAGATGATACAGCAGTCTTTCAAGATTACTTGAAATAAGGATATCCATTGACGGTGAATTTGTCAGGAAGAAATCTCTTCTAATATCATACACGCCTGTATTTATGAAATCTGTAAGTACCTTGTTTTCATTTGATGCACAGATAAACTTATTTACAGGAATACCCATCTGTTTAGCATAGTATCCGGCCAGAATATTTCCGAAATTTCCTGTAGGTACAACAATGTTGATTTTGTCTCCCAGTTCTATTGTACCCTGTTCAACAAGCTTCACATAGCTGTAAACGTAGTATGCAACCTGCGGAACCAGACGTCCGATATTGATGGAGTTAGCAGATGAAAGCTTAACTCCTTTTGCTGCAAGTCTTTCTGCAAGCTTGTCATCATTAAAAATTTTCTTTACTCCTGTCTGAGCATCGTCGAAGTTTCCTTCAATTGCAAATACATGTGTGTTAGCACCTTCCTGGGTAATCATCTGTCTTTCCTGAACTGTACTTACACCTTTATTGGGGTAGAAAACAATTATTTCTGTTCCATCCACATCAGCAAAACCCTCAAGTGCAGCTTTTCCTGTATCTCCTGAAGTTGCTGTCAGTATGCAGATTTTCTTGTCTTCTTTTTCTTTCTTTAATGATGTAGTCAGAAGATATGGCAGAATTGAAAGTGCCATGTCTTTAAATGCAGCAGTTTTTCCGTGATACAGTTCCAGGAAGTGTGCATCTCCTGCCTTCACAAGTGGTGCAACTTCTTTTGCTTCAAACTTTTCATCATATGCACTGTTCACGCAGTGTGCCATTTCTTCATCTGTAAAATCATCAAAGAATGCACCGATAACCACTTTTGCAATTTCCTGATATGTTTTACCTGTTAACTCTTCAATCTTACAAGGTAATTCCGGAAATTCTTCAGGTACATATAATCCCTTGTCTTCAGCTATTCCCTGAATAATAGCCTGAGCACCCCTCAGTTTTCTCTCGCTGCCGCGAGTACTTCTATAATTTCCCATTGGTATTATCTCCTTCCGTAATATATATGTTATTCTGTAAAAAAATAATTCTAGACAAAAGCTTTCTAACAGTATATAATATTCATTGTGATATTTCAATAATATCTGAAATTAAATATGTGTCGCCTTGGTCAAGTGGTCAAGACGTAGCCCTCTCACGGCTGAATCAGGGGTTCGACTCCCCTAGGCGATACCAGTTTACAGGCACTTCGAATTATTTCGGAGTGTTTTTCATTATCAGCAGGTCAAACATTCACGATTACATTTCTTAACAAATAAAATATCATTATTTCAAAAAAACACTTGCAGAAAATATAGTTTTATGTTAAATTGTAATGGTGCATGGAGGATTGACCGAGTGGCTAAGGAGCTTGATTGGAAATCAAGTAAGGTGTAACAGCCCCGTGGGTTCGAGTCCCATGTCCTCCGCCAGAGTATGAGCAGACAAAAATGTCTGCTCTTTTTTTATCTCTGTTGAAAATTCAACGATTTTTAAGGGTAATTTTAGGCACTAAAATGGGAAATTTGGTGTTAAATAGTCCCATGACCTTGATTACACTAGACATTTTTTGATTACACTTTTTGATATCTGTGGTGTACTGTAATCAATTTTTTCATCATAACAGACTCATGGGTATATGATTAACGTAAACGGTAAACCATCCGTGCCTTGAAATGGTTAACGCCGTCAGGTATAATCCTGACGGCGCATTTTAATTGGATTTAGTTTTCTTCTTTTTATGGCAGATCTCCGGCAGGGTCTTAGACCATGGAAGGAGGTCGTCCAGGAAATCCAGGTTTGTATCTTCCATATGCTGTGGAATCACTGTCAGCAGATGTCTGAAATACTGATAGATATTCAGCTCATTTGCCTTGGCAGTTTCTACAATACTATACAGTATAGCACTTGCCTGGGCTCCATGGACAGTGTCAATCAGCTTCCAGTTTTTCTTTCCAACGAAAAAATGCCTGATTTCCTGCTCGGCCATGTTGTTATCCATTGGTATCTGCGAGTCGGTTAGGAAAACCCTTAGATATTTTTCCTGATTCAGACTGTAACGGATTCCTTTCGCCGTTTCCACATCCGTGCCAGCCTCAAAAATGGTCTGGATGTCCTCATACCCTTCAGGATACTCTCCAGCCAGCAGAACCATGATGCCTCCCTCAGGGATATATTCGAAGCTCCAGCCAGGGAAAAAAGTGTAACAATATTCGGCCTCCGTGACACCGATGGAATAGTAGTTATCTTCGCTCCTTGGAATTCTTAAGCGAATGACTTCATCCGGCTCCAAATTCCGATCTAGATTGTGCAGCAGATCGAACCCCTCATTCTGACCAGCCCACCACGCTGTCAACTTCTGCACAGGACAATCGCTTGCGTTTACAAATGTGATCTCCATGCTGTTTTCTTCGGTCAATTCGATAACGGGGGCAGGTTCCTCAACGGAGGAAGATTCCTCAATGGGGGGATTGCTCCCGCCGCAGCCTGCAAGCAACAGAAGCGCCGTGCAAAGGAACAGCAGCAGAGCTTTTCACAAATGCTCCGTATTTTCTCCATACATCATTCTCCTCTCTGGATATAAAAATCCACCATACAAACATTGTACAGTGGATTTTAAGTAATAAACATTAACCAAAGGTTAGGTCTTTATGGTGAAAGGCCGCAGCATGGCTGCAGAAGCCTCATCAATCGCGTGCCGCCTCATTGATATATTGGATGAAGCTTGCCGTATTTTCGTCCGCCTCATGTTCATATTCCATGGAAAGCGGAATGTAAAAATAGGAGTCATCCACCTCGGTCTGTCCGACCGTATCAACGCTCTGTCCATCATCCCAAGTCACATCTACCAGCACGGGCTCACTGCCATCGCAGGGATAAATCACATTCCATGCGTGGCTGCTTTCTTCCGTTTCGT
>JAQYNQ010000113.1 GCA_028727785.1 Eubacteriaceae bacterium
ATTGAACATTTCTCGCTGAACACTTTTGGGCTGTCCACATGACATGCCTCCATCTTAGGTCCGACCTCGAAGTAAAGAGCACCGTTACCTTCTATTTTGACTTTTATGCTGTAGTTCAGGCTTGCAGCCGAGACACCATCAAAACTTACTGATCCCAGCAGTACTGCCATGAGCAATATGCATATTGATCTGAGAAGTCGGCTTTCGCCTGTGATAACAGACCTGTTTAATATTTTTGTCATAAGTATACCTTCTTTCCTGAACGGTTCTGTGCCAAGTCAGCCGGATTATTATGACTGGAAGTAAATGTAAATATAATTATAAAGACCTTGTATGAGGAATACAAGGCCTTTTGAAATTTACCATATATTAAAATATTACTTGTCTAAGAGTGCAAGGAGAAATGCATTGATTTCCATAGGATTGAATCGGCCCCTGTTATTTACAATAAGGTAACCGTTGGTCACTGCCGGGTAGTTTTCAATTTTACTGATGCAATCACCCAGAATCATGTGAGCATCAAAGTACATAGCACCGGCTTCAACTTCGCAAGGAATAATAATTTCAGCATCGCCACTTGCAGCATCCATAACTATGGAGTAAGGCCGGTCCATGGTTGGAAACGAAATATAGTCTACAGGGTCACAGTGCTGCTTTGCCATGATATGAAGCTGGCGGCCTTTTAAAGTTATTCTGTTAATGTTCAGATTACCTGCAGGAAAACCCAGTTTGAACATTGCACTGTGAAAATCTGAAGAGGCAATGACAGGGAGCAGCTTGTACAGCTGAATCAGGTCGTCGTGATTATGAAGCAGGATTTTGCGTTCAAGATCGAAAGACCTGGTTTCCATATAGCGTTCATAAAGCTTTACACTTTCCCCGCCGGAGATTTCATCTTCTCTGGATTGAGAGAGACCCATATACCTTTCCACGCTTTTCTGGCTAAGACTTGGAAGCACATCTCTAAGATTAGAATGGCCGTTTAGAACGAGGTACAGGTCAAGATTGTATAAATTGTCAGGGAATCTTAATCCATGCTTCTTTGCACGTGTTTCCATGAACGGAATATCAAAGTGTTTTCCGTTATATGTTATGATGAAATCCACATCCCTAAGAATCTTCATTGTTTTCTCAATGATTTCTTTTTCGTCATCAGGCTCATTGGCAAAAAGCTGAATGACACGGGCATCCTCGCCATATCCAGGATAAATCAGAATACCGGATATTACAACCTTATATGAAGCAGGCATCAGACCGGTGGTTTCAATGTCAAAAACAGCAAGTTTCTTCCTGCCAAAATACATGGAAAACATTTTGGATGTGTACGGCTTGAGTTTAATCCCTTCTTCAATAAATTTCATGACAGCCTCCAGAAAAATATTCTTTTCAACAAATAATTATCCCTAAAATTCATCCGTAAAACAAAATAGACCGCAGGGGTGCAGTCTACTTTGTTCAAAAGGGGTATTGGGATTAGAGATTATTGAGGTTATCAGGGGGATAACCTCAAGTAAATTATACAAAACTTGGGCGAAAAATGCAAGAATAAAAAACAAAAATCCCTTTATTGTCGTAAAGTTTTGATACAAAATGAGATTCTTTCTTGTTATAATTGCCACATAGAGATTACTGATTACATACAAGAGGAGGAATTGGAATGGAAATCTTAAAAGTATCAGCAAAGTCAAACCCTAATTCAGTAGCAGGAGCATTAGCAGGTGTTCTAAGAGAGAAAGGCGGGGCTGAAATACAGGCAATTGGTGCCGGTGCTTTGAACCAGGCAATCAAAGCCACTGCAATCGCAAGAGGTTTTGTTGCTCCCGGGGGAATCGATCTGGTGTGTGTTCCGGCGTTCACTGATATTCAAATTGAAGGCGAGGAACGAACTGCAATTAAGCTGATCGTGGAGCCAAGATAATTGTTAAACCCGAATAATTGCTAATATGAACGCAAGCTTTCATGCAGACAACATGAATTCTTGCGTTCTTTTTTTCTAAAATCATTGATAAGCTTTCACAAGTCAGATATAATTTAAGAGTTAAGGAGGTGCAATCAGTGACATTCGAGGAAAAAATCTTAGAATCTGAAATGATATACGAAGGCGCAATTCTAAACCTTAGAAAAGACAAAGTAACTGTAAAAACAGGTACAGCATATAGAGAAATAGTTGAACATAACGGCGGTGCGGTAGTAGTTGCAGTCACCGATGAGAACAAAGTGTTAATGGTCAAGCAGTACAGAGTTTCTGTACAGAGAGACGTTCTTGAACTGCCTGCGGGTAAAATTGACAGAGGCGAAGATCCCATGGCAGCGGCTGTCAGAGAGCTTAAGGAGGAAACCGGCTACACACCGGGAAAGACTGTACATCTGATCAGCTCATATCCAAGTATCGGATACACTCAGGAAATGCTGCATATTTATCTCTGTACAGATCTTACACCGGGTGAGACGAACTGGGATGAAAATGAAATGCTTGAAATTTATGAGTATGATTTTGACCGGCTCATGGACATGATTGCCAGAGGTGAGCTTAAGGACGGTAAGACTCAGCTGGGACTGCTGATGGCTAAACAAGTACTTGGATTATAAGTACTTCCAGAAAACTGGATGTTAACAGAATTCCAAACCCTGCAAAGTATGACCTGATTTTTGTGTTTTTTGATTTATCAAAACCTATAAGCAGCAGGTATGCATACACCGGAATTTTGATCAGGCTTCGCGGCAGAAGGACAGCCAGGCAGAGAATGAAGCTCTGTGTGAGCATAAGATGTGCTGCTGTGAATCCCAGGGCATAGGCTTTGCAGGCAACTATGAGAAAGTTTATGGGTAGGAGAACAGTGCTTCGTGCAAAGAGAAAAAAGGCAAGGACTACGAGTAAATCTGTACGGATGTACGACAGCAGATCCTGAAAAATGCTGCCGGAAGTACAGCCGGATATGAGCTTAGGAAGATCATCTGCAGGTAAAGCAATTCTCGTGAATACGCCGGCAGAAAGCAGGATTACCAGTGTCAGTCCTGCAGAAACAATGATTTTTTTGTTCATAATCAGACTCCTTTACCTTTTATTAGTATGTACGAGCTTAGAATATATGAGGAATTAAGATGGAGATAAGAAAATTTATCGACTATTTAAAGGGAGAGAAAAAAACATCTGCAAACACATGTGATGCATATTTTCGTGATTTGAATGCTTTTCGCATTTTTCTTACAGAACGCGGTGTGACAGATATGAGTGAGGCAAGTTCCGCGGATGTTGCCGCATATTTGATGACGTTGAAAAATGAGGGAAAGACGAGAGCTACTGCAAATCGAAAATTATCTTCTATTAGAAGCTTTTATAAATATATGCAGAGACTTGGAGAGATTCAGGTTAATCCTACTGAGGATATTAAGTCGCCTCGCATTGAACGCAGAAAACTGGAATACCTGACTGTTGAGGAAGTTGAGCATCTGCTGGAAACTCCGGATGATTCCGTTAAAGGAATCAGAGACCGTGCAATTCTTGAGGTTATGTACGCGACGGGAATCAGAGTTTCAGAACTTATAGAACTGAGAGTTCGGGATGTGAACTTCAGAATGGGTTTTGTCACCTGCAATGGTGAACACGGGCGTGCAAGAATTGTTCCTATGGGTTCAATAGCAAGACGTTCACTGGATGACTATATGCTAAAAAGCCGAAGCATTTTCATGGAGGGCAAGGATGAGAAGAACCCGGATGGTCCTCTTTTTGTAAACTATCAGGGTGAGGCTTTTTCCAGACAGGGACTCTGGAAGGTTTTGAAGAAGTATGGCGAAATTTGCGGCCTTGGAGACAAGCTTACGCCGCATATTCTGCGCATAAGCTTCGGGGTACATATGGTTCAGAACGGTGCGGATCTGAAATCTCTACAGGAACTTATGGGAAATGAAGATATTATGGCCATGGAAATTTTCCTTTCTGTATCTAAAAATAGAATCAAGGATGTGTACGATAGAACACATCCGCGTGCATAGCCAGGAAAATACAGCAAAAAAAACTTGCAAAAGCTGTGTTTTCGTGGTAAAATAAACGCGTTGTAAATTCGGGCGGTCCTCTGTAAGAGCATTAGGGCTATTGCAAGAACGCTTCGTAGGGTAAGGAGGATACTATACAATGAACATTTTAGATGCAGTTGCACAGGATTATCTGAAGAAAGAAATCCCTGCTTTTAACGTTGGTGACACTGTAAGAGTACACGTTAAAATTAAAGAAGGAAACAGAGAAAGAATCCAGAACTTCGAAGGTTTTGTACTTAAGAGACAGAACGGCGGAATCGCTGAAACTTTCACAGTAAGAAAGATTTCATCCGGAGTTGGAGTAGAAAAGACTTTCCCTATTCACTCACCATGGGTTGAAGAAATCGAAGTTATCAGAAAGGGTAACGTAAGAAGAGCTAAGCTGAACTACATGAGAGGCAGAACAGGTAAAGCTGCTAAAATTAAGAGCAAATAAGCTGAATTATAGCAAAATCAGAGGATTGCAGATGCAGTCCTCTTTTTTCTTTTTTAGCGAATGAACATTTACATTAATTGCGGAAATTGGTATAATGTCTTACGTATGGGATTATCACAGCAAAGGAGGAGATTTACATCGGAAATTTAGATAATATCAATTGGTATCCGGGCCATATGAAGAAGACTCGAGAGCTGATAGCGGAAAATCTGAAGATGGTTGATCTTGTAATTGAGGTCATTGACGCAAGAATTCCGTCTTCTAGCAGAAATCCTATTATTGATGAGCTTGTAAACGGGAAGAAAAGAATCATTATCCTTAATAAAAGTGATCTTTCAGACGTTAAAGAAAATGAAAAATGGGCCGATCATTTCAGAAAGCAGGGGAATCAGGTGCTTGCAATGAACTGCATGACCGGTACCGGTGTAAATCAGCTGTACAAGATTCTTAATAAGGAACAGGAAGAAAAGAACAGCGGACAGATGAGAAACAGGCCGCTTAGAATGATGATTGTTGGCGTTCCAAACGTTGGAAAATCATCACTCATAAATAGAATGACAGGGAAGAAGAGTGCACAGACAGGAGACAGACCGGGGGTTACAAGAGGAAAGCAATGGCTTGCACTAAAAAATGGAATGCAGCTTCTGGATACTCCGGGAATCCTGTGGCCAAAATTTGAGGATCCGAAAGTAGGCCTTAATCTTGCATTTTGCGGATCGATTAAAGATGAAATTATGGATACAGCAACTCTGGCACTGGAACTGATTGATGTTCTTGGAGAGGATTATCCGGAACTTCTGATGGAAAGATACAAGCTGGATGAGGTTGTAGAAATGCCACTTGAAAATATGGAAGAGATTGCACGGAAAAGAGGATTTATCCTTGCAGGCAAGCGTATAGACTATGAAAGATGCGGTCGGACTGTTCTTGATGAATTCAGAGCAGGAAAGATCGGCAGCATCACACTGGAACGTTTGTAAGTCGGCACCTGACAGTCGATTCAGGATGAAATGACATAAAACAGAAAACAGGTGGTAAAATGGCAAGAATGACTAAGACAGAAAGAGAAGCATTTCTCAGGCAGAGACTTATAGAAATGCAAGGCTATGAGAATGAGCTGAAGGCCAAAGGTTATCGGTTCATTGCAGGAGTAGATGAGGTTGGCAGAGGTCCACTGGCCGGACCTGTGGTTACAGCTGCAGTGGTTTTGCCCGACAACTTTGACATTCTGGGAATTGATGATTCCAAGAAGCTGACAGAGAAAAAGAGAGAGGCACTTTTCGACGTTATTTTAGATAAAGCGGTGTGCTACGGCATAGGCATTAAAGACAATAGTGTCATAGACCGGGTGAACATTCTCCAGGCAACAAAACTTGCAATGGCTGAAGCTATTGAGAACGCAGACCGAATGCTCAGAGAGAAAACAGGTGAAAGTATAGAGTTTGTTCTTTTTGATGCAATGAAAATAGATGCGGTAGAGAAACCGCAAATGTCACTGATCAAAGGTGACAGCAAAAGCCTGTCTATTGCAGCAGCATCCATTGTTGCCAAGGTGACAAGAGACAGAATGATGGTGGAATATGATAAGGTGTATCCGTACTATGGATTCAGCAGCAATAAGGGATATGGAACAAAAGCCCATTATGAGGGACTGCAAAAACATGGTACTACGCCGATACATAGAGAAAGCTTTTTAGGGAGTTTTTACAATAAATAGGCACGTAAGATTTTAGGAGGTTTTAGAATGGAAGTAAAGAGCGATATTCAGATTGCGCAGGAAGTTGAAATGTACAATATCAGGGAGATTGCAAAGGCTGCGGGAATTGACGAAAAGTACGTTGAAATGTACGGAAACTACAAGGCAAAAGTCGATTACAAAATGCTTGATGACATGGCAGATGTACCTGATGGAAAACTGGTGCTGGTAACTGCAATTTCACCGACACCTGCAGGAGAAGGAAAGACTACTACATCTGTAGGTCTTGCAGATGCCCTTCACAAGAAGGGAGTAAATGTAATGGTTGCCCTTCGTGAGCCTTCACTGGGACCTGTATTCGGTGTAAAAGGCGGAGCAGCAGGTGGTGGCTATGCACAGGTTGTTCCTATGGAAGACATAAACCTTCACTTTACCGGTGACTTCCATGCTATAGGTGCAGCAAACAATCTGATTGCAGCTATGCTGGACAATCACATTCAGCAGGGCAATGAATTAAACATCGACCCAAGATCAATTACATGGAAGAGAGCTGTTGACATGAATGACAGACAGCTGAGAAGAATTATCGACGGTATGGGCGGAAAAATGAGTGGCGTACCTAGAGAAGACGGTTTTGAGATTACTGTGGCAAGTGAAATCATGGCTATTCTTTGTCTGTCCAAGGATATTGATGATCTGAAGGAAAAGATAGCAAGCGTTATTCTTGGATACACATATGCAGGTGAGCCGGTAACAGTTAGAGATATCAAAGCTCAGGGAGCTGCAGCTGCTTTACTTAAAGATGCTCTTAAACCTAACCTGGTACAGACTCTTGAAAAGACTCCGGCATTTGTTCACGGTGGACCTTTTGCAAACATTGCTCATGGATGTAACTCAATTATGGCAACAAGAATGGCTCTGAAGCTGGCAGACGTTGTTGTAACAGAAGCAGGTTTTGCAGCTGACCTTGGAGCAGAAAAGTTTGTGGACATCAAGTGTCGAAAGGCAGGTCTGAAACCTTCTGCATGTGTAGTTGTTGCAACTGTAAGAGCGTTAAAGTACCACGGTGGCGTTGCTAAGAATGACCTTAATGAAGAAAACCTTGAAGCTCTAGAAAGAGGTCTGCCAAATCTGTTACAGCATGTTGAAAATGTTACCAAAAACTATGGCCTTCCTGCAGTAGTTGCAATTAACGAATTCCCAACTGATACTGAAGCGGAAATCAAGCTTGTTGAAGAAAAATGCAACAACCTGGGCGTAAATGTTGTTCTGAGCCAGGTTTGGGGCAAAGGTGGACAAGGCGGAATTGCTCTTGCTGAAGAGGTTTTACGTCTGTGCGAAGCTGAAAATAACTTCCAGTTTGTATATCCTCTGGATATTTCAATCAGGGAAAAGATTGAAATGATTGCCAAGAAAGTTTATCGCGCTGATGGAGTTATCTTCGAAGCAAATGCACAGAAACAGATGGCACAGCTTGAAAAACTGGGATTTAACAACATTCCGATCTGTATGGCAAAGACTCAGTTCAGCTTCTCTGATAATGCATCACTTCTTGGTGCACCAAGAGGATTCAACATTACAGTTACTGATTTGAAGGTTGATGCAGGTGCAGGATTTATTGTTGCAAAGACCGGCAACATTATGACAATGCCGGGTCTTCCAAAGGTTCCTGCGGCAGAAAAAATTGACGTAGACAACACCGGTAAGATTACAGGATTGTTCTAGAACAAAATATGGGGCGGCAGCAGCGGATTAATATTCTGTTGATGTGACGTCCCTTTTTATTTATAATATACGAAATATTGCTTTGCCATGTCGATCAGATGGCTATAGGAGACTACATAAATGAATGTAAAAAAATTAAAGAGAATTCTGCTTGTGGCTATTACTGTTTCAGCATCATCAATGATCAGCTTTAATATTTTGACTACAGGCTTTATTGTAGCTATGTCGGTTTTGATAATGGGAATCTTTATCTATTGTTACAGAGACATGAAGGGCCATCATATCGCCTGGATGGTGGCAGTATGTTCTCCTGTGTTCCGATGGGCTATTATGACAGTGCAGAATGGGTTTTCGTGGAATGGTATTCTGGAAGTTCTGCCTGACTCAGTTTTCTTTCTGGCGTACGGCGTGGTTTATGCTATAGCATATAAGTATATAATACGAGAGGAGCGAAATCTAAGTAACTTCTTTTTTGTTGTTTTATTATGTGACTGGACAGGGAACTGCTGTGAGGTACTGACCAGAAGCCTTTTGAGCAGCTCTATGCTGATGTCATCAGAGTATTTCCTTCTGTTTGGTCTTATTGCTGTACTCAGAACAGGACTGGTGCAGCTGATAGGCTCATCCATAGAATACTATACCGGATTTCTTCTGCATCAGGAACGGGATGAAATGTTTAAAAAACTTTTGAATCAGGCTTCGGTTTTTGAAAGTGAGGTTCGGGTTATGGAGAAGAATGTGGGGGAAATAGAGGTGGTTATGCGCAAGGCGTATGCACTCCACAAGGACACAGAAGACTCGGGGCTTGACAGAGAAACAAGGACAAAGCTCCTTGATATCGCTAAAAGTGCCCATGAAATAAAGGGAGACTACATGGCGGTAATAAATACATTGAAGGACGTTTATCTTAACGAGTTCAAAAGGGAAAAAATGCTTCTGAGTGAAGTTATTTCCCTGGAAAAACAGAATGTTATGTCCCTGGGAAGAAGTCGCGGATGCACCGTTTCCGTGGACTTCAGGGTCAAAACTGACTTCGATCTGGAATCACCTTTTAAACTGATGTCCGTAGTCAGAAATATTTTTACCAACTCCATGGAAGCAGCTGATGGATACAAAGTTTACATAAATGTGCTGGTGGAATCAGACAGAAACAACCCAGAAATATGTAAGCTGTCATTTGCGGATAATGGATGCGGAATAGAAGAGGATAACCTTGAATTCATTAGAACAGAAGGGTTTTCGACTAAGTTCAATGAAGAAACAGGGAACATACAGCGAGGACTGGGACTTCCGGTTGTCTGTGATATAATTGAAAAAGAATACAGTGGAACAATAGATATTGAAAGTACTGTGGGGAAAGGAACGACAATTACAATTAGAATTCCTGTAGAAAAATTGGGAGAAAAAGTAGCATGAGATATTACATTGTAGACGATAATATAGGAACAGTAAAAAGCCTTGAGAATATTATTAAATCAAAGAAGCTTGGAAGCGTATGCGGTTACTCAACATCACCGGAGATTGCTATAGGTGAGATTTTGGAGGACAGACCGGATATAGTTCTTGTTGACTTCCTTATGGGTGATATGGACGGAGTTGAAATGATTGAAAAAATCAGAATGAAAAACGAAGAAATCTGCTTCGTGATGATTTCCAAGGTTAGCGACAAGTCTATGATTCAGACTGCGTACACAGCAGGAATTGAATTTTTTATTAACAAACCCATTAATATTGTAGAGGTTGAGACTGTTCTCAACAAGGTTATGGAAAAAATCCGGATGAGCGGAATGCTGAGCCAGCTAAAAAACATTATGAGCTCGGCAGATTCTATGGGAAGCAGCAAAGCGACTTCTGAAGCACCTAAAACAAGCTACAAGGATATTGACCACCTTCTTTCCAACCTGGGCATGTTAGGGGAAAAAGGGTGCCAGGATATCAGAAGGGCATATAACTTTATGATTGAAAATGACCGTGAATATGGTAAAAGTGTTATGGCTCATCTTGAGGAGTCCGGCGATGATTCTGCAAAAAACATAGAGCAGCGAATGCGGCGTGCTATTAAGAAAGGACTCACCAACACAGCAAATATTATGCTGGATGATTCATATAGTGATATTGTGGACTTGTATGCCCGATATGTGTTTGATTTCAGTACCATCAGGGAGGAAATGAACTGCGTGTCTGGGAAAAGCATTACCGGCGGAAGGGTGAGCATAGCTAAATTTATGGACGGCCTGGTACATTTCAGCAAGGGATAAAACGATAATCTCTTTTCCACAGATAAAAATTTTATTTGAGTATTTTTGAGTTTTTTTGAAAAGGCGAACTTATAATTTCCTCAATAAGATCGTTATCTGTTAACGAAAGGAGATTTTTATTATGTTGGATAGTTTTGCTAATTGGATTAACGGTTATTTATGGGCACCGGCGCTGGTTTATCTGGCAATAGCCGTAGGACTTTTCCTTTCAATCGGATTAAAGTTCCCGCAGTTCAGGCTGATTAAGGATATGGTACGTCAGCTGACTAAGGGATCAGGAAGTGAAAGCGGGGTTTCCTCATTCCAGGGTTTCTGCATGGCTCTTGGCGGAAGGGTAGGAACAGGAAATATCGCAGGTGTTGCCAGTGCAATTGCAGTTGGCGGACCTGGTGCTGTTTTCTGGATGTGGATTATCGCACTGGTTGGAGCCGGTTCTGCTTTCAGTGAATCAGCTCTTGCTCAGGTTTACAAAACCAAGGCATTAGGTGAGTATCGCGGCGGACCTGCTTATTACATTGACAGAGGTCTGAAATGTAAACCTCTTGCAATTGCATTTGCCCTTGCTACTATTCTTGCAATGACTATTACAGGACCTACTGTTCAGGCTAATGCAATTTCAACTGCTTTCAAGGGTATCAACCTGAATGTAAGTCCTATGATTGTTGGAATTATTGTTGCTGTATTATTCCTGGCCGTAACACTTGGCGGCGTTAAGAGAATCGGAACATTTGCAAGTTATGTTGTTCCGGTTATGGCAGGCATCTATCTGATTCTTGCAATTATTATTCTTGTTGTGAATGCAGGTAATATTGTACCTATGTTCGCTCTGATATTCAAATGTGCTTTCAATCTTGAAGCTGCATTTGGCGGTGTATTTGGCTCATGTGTAATGATGGGCGTAAAAAGGGGTATATATTCTAATGAAGCAGGATGGGGCTCAGGAGCTCACGCTGCTGCAACTGCTGAAGTTTCTCATCCTGCAAAACAGGGTCTGGCACAGGCATTTTCTGTATACGTTGATACTCTGCTGGTATGTACTGCAACTGCTCTTATGATTCTGTCAACGGGCTGCTATAACGTTTATGACGGCAGTGGTGCAGCTGTAGTAGAAGGACTTGCCGGAGTAGAAGCCGGACCCGGTTTTGTTCAGGGAGCAATAGACAGCCTGATTCCAGGCTTTGGAGCACCTTTTATTACAATAGCCATGTTCTTCTTTGCTTTCACAACACTGTTATCCTTTGCGGTATATGCTGACGCAAACTTCCAGTTTATTCTGGAAAAGGCAAATGACAAGGTTAAGAAGGCTGCTTATGTGGGAGGATGTGTTATCATTGCGGGTCTTGCTCTTATGGCTTCTATGAAGGATATGACAACTGCATGGAACTACGCCGATGTGGGAGTTGGTCTGACATGCTGGCTGAACCTTCCTGTACTTGCTCTTATGGCTCCTAAATCATTTAAGCTTCTAAAGGATTATGAAAATCAGAAGAAGAAGGGCCTGGATCCTGTATTCGTACCTGCTGATATAGGATTCGAAAACTGTGAGCTTTGGGACGAAATCGTTGCTGAAAAGTATCCTGATCTTCTTGAAGCCAAGAAAAATGCTGAGCTGCAGTCGTGAATTGCATTAAGATTCATTGATTCATCTCGGTTAGAATAAAAAGTAAATCCGGATGAACTTTATGATGTTCATCCGGATTTACAAAAGGAATTATTATTGGTTAGTTTGATTCAAAGTCATGCTGTATCTGAATCAGATACGAGCTGCAATCAGATCACCGCATTCTCTGGTACCGACAAGAGTTTTACCCTCAGACATGATGTCAGTTGTGCGGTAACCTTCTTTCAGAACCTGCTCAACAGCATTTTCAATTGCATTTGCTTCCTCGTCCATGTCGAAAGAGTAACGAAGCATCATTGCAGCAGAAAGGATTGTTGCAATAGGATTTGCAATGTTCTTGCCTGCAATATCAGGAGCACTGCCGTGACTTGGTTCATACATTCCGAACTTGTCTTCGCGAAGAGAAGCACTGGACAGCATTCCGATAGAACCTGTAACCATGCTGGCTTCGTCAGATAAAATATCGCCGAACATGTTTTCCGTTAATATTACGTCAAACTGCTTAGGGTTTCTTACAAGCTGCATTGCAGCGTTGTCAACAAGCATATGCTCGTACTCAACCTCAGGGTAGTCAGCCGCAACCTCCTCGACAACCTTTCTCCATAGTCTGGAAGTGTCAAGAACGTTGGCTTTGTCAACAGAAGTAACCTTCTTTCTGCGCTTCATAGCAATATCAAAACCTCTTTTGGCAATTCTTCTGATTTCTGTTTCGCTGTAGCTCATGGAATCTCTTGCTACAAGCTCACCATCTTCTTCTTCAGTTGAACGCTTTCCGAAGTAAAGACCACCGGTCAGTTCTCTCATAATCATCATATCAAAACCGCCTTCGGTCAGCTCCTCCCTCAGAGGACATGCGCCCTTAAGCTCCTCGTACAGATAAGCAGGTCTAAGGTTAGCGAAAAGACCCAGTTCCTTTCTGATTTTCAGAAGGCCCGCTTCAGGTCTCAGGCTCGGGTCAAGCTTGTACCAGGGAGAAGTGGAAGTGTTTCCGCCAATAGAACCAAGTAGAACGCTGTCGCTTGCTTTTGCAATCTCCAGAGCCTCGTCACTTAGAGGAACACCATAAGCATCAATAGAACAGCCACCCATTAAAATCTGAGTGTAATTGAATTTATGGTTATATTTTTCAGCAACAGTATCTAAAACCTTCATAGCTTCTTCAACAATTTCAGGTCCGATACCGTCACCTTTGATTACAGCAATATTTTTTTCCATCTTTTCTTATTTTCCCTTCTTTGCATTTACGTAGTTTACCAGACCTTCAGCATCAATCATCTTCTGAAGAAATTCAGGGAAAGGCTGAGACTGGTAAGATTCACCCTTGGTAACGTTAGTGATAACACCTGTTCCGAAGTCTACAGTAACTTCGTCGCCAACTTCAATTTTTTCAGCAGCTTCCACACATTCCATAATAGGAAGACCGATATTTATAGCGTTACGATAGAAAATACGGGCAAAACTTTTTGCAATGATGCACTTGATACCGGCTGTCTTAAGGCAAAGAGGGGCGTGCTCTCTGGAAGATCCACAACCGAAATTGTGTCCGGCAACCATAATATCGCCTTCCTCTACAGTTCCTGCAAAGTCAGGGTCGATATCAACCATGGCGTGGCTTGCAAGCTCTTTTGCATCAAAAGAGTTAAGGTAACGAGCAGGGATGATTACATCAGTATCAACATTGTCTTTATATTTGTAAATTTTCATTATAGTTCACCTACCTTTTCAGGATTAGCAATGTAACCTGCGATTGCACTTGCTGCCGCAACTTCAGGAGAAGCAAGATAAATAAGAGATTCAGTATCACCCATACGACCGACAAAGTTTCTGTTGGTTGTGGATACACACTTTTCACCCTTAGCCATTACTCCCATGTGACCGCCCATGCAAGGACCGCAGCTAGGTGTATTAAATGCACAGCCTGCATTAATAAAGATTTCTGCAAGACCCTGCTGGATACATTCTAAGAAAATTTTCTGAGTTGCAGGAACAACCATTACACGCACATTTCTTGCAACCTGATGCCCTTTAAGAATAGCAGCAGCCTTCTGAAGGTCTGAAAGACGACCGTTAGTACATGAACCGATAACAACCTGATTGATGTAAATCTTATCCATTTCTTCAATCTCATCGATTGTGTGTCCGTTACCCGGAAGATGAGGGAAGGAAACAGTTGGTCTGACTTCATCCAGTTTAATTTCGATAACTTCTTCATATTCAGCATCTTCATCTGCCTCGAAAACTTCGTAAGACTTGACACCTGCTTCTTCCATGTAAGCAACAGTCTGGTCGTCAACAGGGAAGATACCGTTCTTTGCACCTGCTTCAATGGCCATATTTGCAATAGTAAAGCGGTCATCCATAGTCAGGTTGGCAATGCCGTCGCCTACGAATTCCATTGATTTGTAAAGAGCTCCGTCAACTCCGATCTTTGTGATGATGTGAAGAATTACATCCTTGCCGCTTACATATTTTGAAGGTGCACCTGTCAAAACAAATTTAATAGCACTAGGTACTTTGAACCAGTTTTCTCCTGTTGCCATACCTGTAGCAATGTCAGTAGTACCAACACCGGTTGAAAAAGCGCCAAGTGCTCCGTAAGAGCATGTGTGAGAGTCGGCACCGATAATGCACTGCCCCGCAGCTACAATTCCTTTTTCAGGAAGAATAGCATGTTCAACTCCGCATTTACCCTGTTCCATATGATGAGTAAGTCCCTGAGCTTCTGAAAAGTCAAGAATTGCCTTGGAGTTCTCGGCAGATTTAATATCTTTGTTTGGTGTAAAATGGTCAGGAACAAGAACTACCTTATCCTTATCAAATACCTTATCAGCCATCTGATAGAAAATAGGTAAGGCCATAGGTCCGGTAATATCGTTAGCCATAACCACATCCAGCTTTGCTTCAATAAGCTGGCCTGCAACTACCTTGTCCAGACCTGCATGAGCAGCCAGAATTTTCTGTGTCATAGTCATTCCCATTGGAATTTTCCTCCTTTATATCAAAACTCATAGACCGGCGCCGCCACAAGTGGACGGCGTCAGGATTATTTTACAAAGTGAATTCTTTTATTCATTCTGTTAAGTGCACGTACCAGAGCGTTTACAGAAGCCAGGATGATGTCATCGTGAGTACCGATACCCCAGTACTGATTACCCTTAGGATCTGCAATGCAGACATAAGCGGCAGCCTGAGAGTTGGAATCAGCACTGATAGCGTGTTCTGAATAAGTTACGAATTTATAGTCGAAGTGGTAGTCTGTCTTGCGAAGAGCATTGGATACAGCGTCCAGACGACCGTTACCGTCAGCTTCCAGATTATAAGTTGTACCGTCAATAATTGCTCTCATCTTAACTGTCATACCGTCAGCACTTGCACTCTTAGTAGAAGAGAAGTGGCTGAAGGTTGCATCGACAATGTCGATAGGAGAAAAGTCGTTAATATATTCAGCTTCAAATGCCTTGAAGATATCCTCAGGCTGAAGCTCTTCGTGATGTTTGTCGGAAATATCCTTCATCATATATCCGACTTCAGCCATCATAGCCTTAGGAATTGTGTAGCCGAAGTTACGTTCAAGGATATATGCCACACCGCCCTTACCGGACTGGCTGTTGATTCTGATAACGTCTCCGTCATATTCTCTTCCCACATCATGAGGGTCAAGTGGAAGATAAGGAACAGTCCATTTTGAAGGATCAGTTTCTTCACGCCACTTCATGCCTTTAGAAATAGCATCCTGGTGAGAACCTGAAAATGCTGCGAATACAAGCGCTCCACCATAAGGCTGCCTTGGGCTTACAGTCATGTTGGTGTACTCTTCGTAGTGAGCTACAACATCAGGCATGTCTTCAAAGTCCAGTTCAGGGTCTACACCGTGAGTATACATGTTCATTGCTAAAGTCACGATGTCAACGTTACCGGTTCTCTCACCGTTACCGAAAAGTGTACCTTCAATTCTGTCTCCTCCGGCAAGAATACCAAGCTCTGCATCGGCAACACCTGTACCTCTGTCATTATGAGGGTGAAGTGAAAGAATAATGTTTTCTCTTCTGTGAAGATTCTTACTCATGAATTCAACCTGATTTGCAAATACATGTGGCATTGACATTTCCACAGTTGCAGGCAGATTGATAATTACCTTATTATCTGGTGTAGGTTCCCATATGTCGATAACTGCGTTGCAGATATCAAGCGCAAACTCCATTTCAGTACCTGTGAAGCTTTCAGGGGAATACTGGAAACGGAAGTTGGTTCCTGTTTCAGCGGAATACTTTGCAGCATATTCCTTCAGCATCTTTGCACCGTCGACTGCAATCTGAATTATTTCCTCCTCAGATGCCCTGAACACCTGCTGTCTCTGAGCAAAAGAAGTTGAGTTATACAGATGCACGATTGCATTCTTGGCACCCTTTAGAGCTTCGAAAGTTCTTTCTATTATGTGTGCTCTTGACTGAGTCAAAACCTGAACTGTTACATCGTCAGGAATAAGATTGTCATCTATTAGCTTTCTAAGAAATTCGTATTCAGTTTCGGAAGCGGCAGGGAAGCCAACTTCAATTTCTTTGAAGCCGAGCTTAACGAGGTACTGAAAGAAGTCTACTTTTTCTTCTAGACTCATAGGAACGATCAAAGCCTGGTTACCGTCACGCAGGTCTACACTGCACCAGATCGGTGCTTTTTCAATATGGTCTTTCTGAGTCCATTCGTATTCGTTTGCTTTCATTGGAGGGTTGAAATATCCCACCTTGTACTTGTTGTAATTTTTCATTTTTCATACCTCGCCTAATTATAATTTTTATATATATAATATATATGAAGTCAGTTTTTTTGTCAAGAAATTAATTTGTGGAACTACACAAAAAAGCAAAAAGATTCTTTGTGAAAAAATAACAAATTTATTGTTGACATTTTCCTCAAAAAGATATATGATTATAACTGCTTAATAATAGAGAGGAGACTTTACGGACATGAAATTGACAGGATCACAAATTGTTTTGGAAGTGTTACTGGAACAGGGTGTTGACACAGTATTCGGTTACCCTGGAGGAACAGCTCTCAACATTTATGATGAACTGTATAAGTACAGTGATAAAATAAACCACGTTCTTACTGCTCACGAACAGGGCGCCAGCCACGCCGCAGACGGATATGCAAGAGCGACAGGAAAGACCGGTGTAGTAATGTCTACCAGCGGTCCGGGAGCAACTAACCTGGTAACAGGTATTGCTACTGCATATATGGACAGTATTCCGATTGTAGCTATTACATCAAACGTTCCTGATAATCTAATCGGAAGAGATGCTTTCCAGGAAATCTGCATTACAGGTGTTACAATGCCTATTACAAAGCACAACTTCTTTGTTAATGACATTGATGAACTTGCAGACACATTAAGAGAAGCATTCAGAATTGCAGGCAGCGGAAGAAAGGGTCCGGTTCTTGTAGATATTACTAAGGACGTAACTGCTGCAGTAACAGATTATGTAAAGAAAGATGCGGTTGAACCTTCACCGCTTCCAATTATAAAAGATGAAGACGTTGATGCTATCGCTGCGATGATCAACAAGGCTAAGAAGCCGGTAGCATATATCGGTGGCGGTGTAGTTGCATCAGATGCTGCCGAAGAAGTAAGAGCTTTGATTGACAAGTGCAATATTCCTGTTACATATACACTTATGGCAGCAGGAGTTATCGGTCACGATCATCCGATGAATCTGGGAATGCTTGGAATGCACGGTACTATTTCTGCTAATAAGGCTATCAGCCAGGCAGATTTCGTTCTGACACTTGGCGCAAGATTCAGTGACAGAGTAGCTCTTAACACTAAGAGCTTTGCCAAGAAGGCTGACATCGCTATGGTTGATATCGACAAGAGTGAAATCAACAAGAACGTTGAAGTTGATGTAAGCTGCATCGGCGACGTAAAAGATTTTGTAACCAAGCTTTTACCAAAGGTAAAGGAAGCAGAACATCCTGAATGGGATGAGACAATTACTCAGTGGAAGGAAAAGGAGAGAGTTGTCAAGGCACCCGGATGTAAGCTTCACCCTTCAGAAATCGTTGAAATTATGTGCGATAAGGCTGAAGATGATACAATTTATGTAACAGACGTAGGTCAGCACCAGATGTGGGCTGCACAGTACATTAAACATAACGCTGCCAAGAAGTTCCTGACAAGCGGCGGACTTGGAACTATGGGATACGGATACGGAGCTGCAATCGGAGCACAGATTGCCTGCCCTGACAACAGAGTAATCCATATTACAGGAGACGGTTCCTTCCACATGAACTTAAACGAGGCATGCACCGCTGTAAGCAACAACCTTCCTATTATCACAGTTATCATGAACAACCAGGTATTAGGTATGGTTTACCAGTGGCAGACAATCTTCTACGATAAGAGATTTTCAAACACAACTCCTGAAAGAAAGACTGACTTTGTAAAGTTAATCGAAGCTTTCGGAGGTACAGGCTACAGGGCAGAAACTCCTGAAGAGTTTGCTGAAGCTATGGACAAGGCTCTTATGGCTGACGGTCCTGTATGGATTGACTGCAGAATCTCCAGAGAAGAAAGAGTTCTTCCTATGATTCCGCCGACTAAATCTGTTGAAAGTATGATTATTGACTAGAGAGGTGCGAGATGTTTAAACCATTGAAGAAAGAAATCGTAAGTGTTCTGGTTGATAACCAGGCAAACGTTTTGACTAGAGTAGTAAGCTTATTTGGAAGAAGAGGATTTAATATTGACTCTCTGACAGTATCAGCTACTAACGATCCAAACTTATCAAGAATTACAATTGTGTTCAGCGCTACAGAACAGAAGATGCAGCAGATTCTGACACAGACGGAAAAGCTGGAAGTTGTAAAGAGCATTTATGTTCTTAACAGAGAAAACAGCTTATACAGAGAGCTTCTTCTGATAAAGATTGAAGCAGATCAGTCTCAGCGTACAGCTATTAAAGAAATCGTTGACATCTTCAGAGGAAAGATTGTCGACCTTTCAAGAGAGAGCCTGATTATTGAGCTTACAGGTACGCCTGAAAAGCTAGATGGATTTATGGATGTAATTCAGGATTACAAAATTGCTGAAGTATGCAGAACCGGTATTACCGGAATCGAAAGCCATCCTAAGAAATTAAAGTAAGATTAAAATTTATATGAAATAAAAGGAGAATGAAGGAAATGATTAAGAAGTATTACGATCAGGATTGTAACTTAGGTTTATTAGACGGCAAGACAGTTGCTATCATCGGTTTTGGCAGCCAGGGTCATGCTCATGCAATTAACTTACATGAAAGTGGAGTTAATGTAGTAGTTGGTCTAAGACCGGGTTCAGCTCATGCTAAGAAAGCAGAAGCTGCAGGATTACAGGTTATGGGCATCGAAGAAGCTGCTGAAGCAGGTGATTTCGTAATGATGCTTACACCGGACGAATTACAGGCTAAGATTTACAAAGAACAGGTTGAAAAGCACATGAAGGAAGGCGACGTTCTTATGTTCGCTCACGGCTTCAACATTCACTATCAGCAGATTCAGCCACAGAAGGACATCGACGTTATCATGGTTGCTCCTAAGGGCCCCGGACACACAGTAAGAAGCCAGTATGTTGAAGGCAAGGGTGTTCCTTCACTGATTGCTGTTTACCAGGATGCATCAGGAAAAGCTAAGGATTACGCATTAGCATATGCAAGCGGAATCGGTGCCGGAAGAGCAGGTATCCTTGAAACTACATTCAAAGAAGAAACAGAAACTGACTTATTCGGTGAACAGGCAGTACTTTGCGGTGGTGTAACTGAATTAATGAAGGCTGGTTTTGATACTCTTGTAGAAGCCGGATATGAACCAGAAATGGCTTACTTCGAATGTATCCATGAAATGAAGCTAATCGTTGACCTGATCAACGAAGGCGGTTTTGATAAGATGAGATACTCAATTTCAAACACTGCTGAATACGGTGACTACAGAACAGGTAAGAGACTGATCACTGAAGAAACAAGAAAAGAAATGAAGAAAGTTCTTGAAGAAATTCAGGATGGTACTTTTGCAAGTGAATTCGTTCAGGAATTCAATGCCGGTGGAAAGGCAAGATTCTTAGCTACAAGAGCTAAGGAAGCTGATCACCTTCTTTGCAAGGTTGGCGCTGAATTAAGAAAGATGATGAGCTGGTTAAAGAAATAATCGATTATAGTTAACGATAACAACGAATAACGAGGTATACATTATTATGGCAAGAAGAAGTGATAATGTAACCAGAGGTATAGAAAAGGCTCCAATGCGTAGCCTTTTTTATGCTATGGGTTACACTAAAGAAGAACTTGAAAAACCATTGATCGGTGTAGTTTCCGCTCACAGTGAAATCGTACCCGGACATATGCACTTAGATAAAGTAACTGAAGCTGTTAAAGCAGGTGTCAGAATGGCAGGAGGAACTCCGATCATGGTTCCTGCAATCGGTGTCTGCGACGGTATTGCAATGGGTCACGTTGGAATGAAGTATTCTCTGGCTTCTCGTGAGCTTATTGCTGACAGTGTGGAAACTATGGCTATGGCTCATCAGTTTGATGGTCTGGTTCTTGTTCCAAACTGTGATAAGATTGTTCCGGGCATGGTAATGGCTGCAGTAAGAATGAATATTCCTGCTGTTGTTTGCTCGGGTGGTCCTATGATGAGCGGTCTTGTAGGCGGAGTAGAAACCTCTCTATCCAAGATGTTTGAAGCTGTCGGAGCACGTAAGGCTAACATTATCGATGATGCAGGTCTGGAAGATTTTGAGCTGAACACATGTCCGGGCTGCGGATCATGCTCCGGAATGTACACTGCAAACTCAATGAACTGCCTGTGTGAAGCTATCGGTATCGCTCTTCCGGGCAACGGAACTATCCCTGCTGTTCACAGCGGAAGAATCCAGCTTGCAAAGTATGCAGGTATGGCTATCATGAACCTGGTTGAAAAGGATATCAAAGCCAGAGACATTATTAACGAAAAGTCTATCAGAAACGCATTAGCGTGTGACATGGCTCTTGGATGTTCATCTAACAGCGTACTTCACCTTCTGGCAATCGCCCATGAGGCAGGAGTAGAGCTGAACCTTAAACTGTTCAACGAAATGAGTGCAAAGACTCCTAACCTTTGCCATCTTGCTCCTGCAGGCGATACTCACATGCATGACCTTAACATTGCAGGTGGTGTTCAGGCAGTTCTTGCTGAGTTAAACAAGAAGGGTCTGATTGACACTTCATTAATCACAGCTAACGGTAAAACAGTCGGTGAAAACATCGAAGGTAAATACATAAAGGACAACAACGCTATTAAGAGCGTGGATGCTCCATACAGTGAAACAGGCGGAATCCAGATTATGTGGGGTAACATTGCTCAGCAGGGTTGCGTAGTTAAGAGAAGTGCTGTAGCTCCTGAAATGCTTGTTCACAGTGGACCTGCCAGAGTATTTGACTGCGAAGACGATGCTATTCAGGCTATTTATGACGGAAAAATCGTTGACGGTGATGTAGTAGTTATCAGATACGAAGGCCCTAAGGGCGGCCCTGGTATGAGAGAAATGCTTAACCCTACAAGTGCTCTTGCAGGAATGAAGCTTGATAAGACAGTTGCACTTATTACTGACGGTCGTTTCAGTGGTGCCAGCCGTGGTGCTTCTATCGGTCACGTTTGTCCTGAAGCTGCCTCCGGTGGTAACATTGCTCTGATTCAGGAAGGCGATATTATCGAAATCGATATTCCTGGTGCAAAGATTAACGCTAAGGTTTCCGATGAAGAATTTGAAGCAAGACGTGCAAAGGCAGTATTCAAGCAGCCTGATGTGAAGGGCTGGCTGTACAGATACTCCAAACTTGTTGATGAATCTAGCCATGGAGCTGTTATGAGGAGTGATTTCTAATGAGTGAAATGCTTTCACTTGCGGCTTTCGAGGAAGCTACAGAAATAGTTAAGAAAGCTGCAACTGAGACTAAGCTGGTATACAGTGAGTATTTCAGCAGTCAGTGTGGCAACAAAGTATATCTGAAACCTGAAAACACTCAGGTAACAGGTGCATATAAAATCAGAGGTGCTTATTATAAAATAAGCACTCTGACAGATGAGGAACGTGCAAAAGGATTAATAACCGCTTCAGCAGGCAATCACGCTCAGGGTGTAGCCTATGCAGCGAAGGCATATGGCTGTAAGGCAGTCATTGTAATGCCTACAACTACTCCTTTAATGAAAGTTAACAGAACTAAGAGTTATGGTGCAGAGGTAATTCTTCACGGTGATGTTTATGACGAGGCTGCAGCTTACGCTCTAAAGCTTGCCGATGAAGAGGGATATACCTTTATCCATCCTTTTGACGATCCTGCTGTTGCAACAGGCCAGGGCACAATTGCCATGGAGATTATAAAAGAACTTCCTCTTGTGGACTATATTTTAGTTCCTGTTGGAGGAGGCGGATTAGCTACAGGTGTTTCCACTTTAGCAAAGATGATGAATCCTAAGATTAAGGTAATTGCAGTTGAACCTGCCGGTGCCAACTGTCTTCAGGAATCATTAAAGGCAGGAAAGCCTGTAACTCTCGATGGTGTCAGCACTATTGCAGATGGTACAGCTGTAAAAACTCCGGGACAGGTAATCTTCCCGTATCTGCAGCAGAATATCGACCAGGTTATCACAGTACAGGATGACGAACTGGTTGTAGCCTTCCTTGATATGGTTGAAAACCACAAGATGGTAGTTGAGAATTCAGGTCTTCTTACTGTAGCAGCCCTGAAGCAGCTCAACTTTAAGGATAAGAAAGTAGTTTCTGTACTGAGTGGCGGTAATATGGACATTATTACAATGTCTTCAGTTGTTCAGCACGGTCTGATCAGACGTGAACGCATCTTCTCTGTTTCCACATTACTACCTGATAAACCGGGAGAACTTGTAAATGTTGCAAGTATTATTGCCGGCAAGCAGGGTAATGTAATCAGACTGGATCACAACCAGTTTGTAAGTACAAACAGAAGTGCGGCCGTTGAACTGAAAATTACTATGGAATGTTTCGGCTCTGAGCACAAGCGTGAAATTATACATGCTCTTCAGGAAGCCGGATACAATACACAGGAAACTACAGTAATGATGTAATCAACGTAATACTTACTTTATTCTTAGAAATCCCCCCAGATAAAATATCCGGGGGGATTTCCACATGTGACGGGTGCAGTCGTTTTTTTTAATCCGTTGCAATTCTATGAACCAGAGAGTACAATAATATTAATCGTATCGTAACAACTGATAGGATACTTTATAAAAGAGTAAAGGAGAATTTTACAATGACACTGGGAAAAGAAAAAGTTAACTATTTAAATACACCTACACCACTTACCCGTCTGGACAGAATCTCAGAAGATCTGGGTATCAACCTGTACCTTAAACGAGATGACATTACCAACTTCGGAACGGGCGGTAACAAGCTGAGAAAACTGGAGTACTTTGTGAAAGACGCCCTGAATCAGGGGGCAACCTGCCTGCTTACAGTTGGAGGAGCACAGACCAATCATGGCCGCCTTACAGGAGCCGTAGCAGCAAAGTATGGAATGAAAGGGGTTATTGTTTCCGTAGATCCATATCCGGGTGAAATCTCAGCAAACCTGCTCCTTGACGGAATTATGGGATGCGATGTTTATCTCGTCAGAGAGGAAAACTTCCCAGGCATGACCGAGGATGAAATCCTTGAGCAGGAAGTTGGCAGAATTACAGCAGAACTGGAATCACAGGGAGAAAAAGTTTACTACATACCTATGGGCGGTTCCAATGAACTGGGTATTCTCGGCTATTACGACTGTGCCGTGGAACTGTACGGGCAGACCGAGGCTCTTGGCCTGGACAATGTAAGAGTAGTTACTACCTTTGGAAGTATGGGAACCTACATGGGTCTGCTGACAGGAACAGTAAATGAAAATCTGCCCCTTCATATCACAGCAGTAGATATTTATCCAAAAGAAAAAGGTGCAAAGACAGAGGCACTGGAATATTTCAACCGGGTAAAAGAATTCTATGGACTTGAAGCAGAGCTGACTGAAGATGATCTTGATATTACTGAAGACTACATTTTCGGACAGTATAACAATGCGGTAAAAGAAGTCAGGGAAGCCATTTACTACATGGGAAGAATGGAAGGTATTATTCTGGACCCATGCTATACAGGAAAGACATTTACCGGTCTGCTTGATATGGTAAAGAAAGGAACTATCAGACAGGGCGAGAACGTTGTAATGATTCATACAGGCGGAATTCCGGGAAATTATACCAAGCACCACAGAGTCGAAATGGAAAAAGAACTGAGCGAATATATTCATATTGTTTAGTAAAAAGGTGAAAAAATGGTTATAAAAAATGAAAAAAAAGTAAAGCGTATTGCCAATATATTTGCTGTTGCAGCTATAATTATCGTTCTGGGGTTCATATTGGTGGATAAGGGAAAAGCTGAACCTGAATTTGATCTGAATGTTGTTGGTGTAGGCAAGTATCATACCGCGGTGGCGCTGGAACCGGGAGATGAAGCGGAAATCGACGCCTGGAATGATCTTTTTGTTATGGTTAAGGGCAAAGAATACGGCAGTACTCCTTCAATCTGGTTTGATGTAACCATTGGGGACAGCCTGGATAAGCTGGCTGAAGAATGCAATCTGAAAGAGGGATACGCAATAATTAATTCTGAAGTTCCAACAGAAGAACACGACGGTACCACTGATGTAATAGATGTTCCGTACTCTAAAAATTTCTTTGAGAAATATAAGGGAGAATATCTGGATGCGATGATTTATATCGGCTACAATAAGGTCGAAGAAGCTTCAGAAGAAGACGCAACAGGTCTGGTAAACGGCAAATGGGCACAGGTTCCTGCTGATGAGATCATGGATGCAGACCTAATATTTGGTTTCGATATAAACGGAATGGAGGATCAGGCTGTTAACCCGGGCGAAGTGATAAAAATAATAATCAGGTATAATAAGTAGAATTAAAGTGATAAATGTTATGATTAGAGAATTTGTTAAGTTTTATAAGCCGCATATTAAGCTTTTTGCCATAGATATGACGGCAGCATTTATAGTGGCATGCTGTGATTTGTTTTATCCGGTAATTGCAAAAAATATAATAAATGACTACGTGCCCAATAAAAACATAAGATTGTTTATTACATGGGCTGTAGCTCTGCTGGTTATTTATATAGTAAAGGCTGTACTGAACTATATAATCCAGTACTGGGGACACATAGTCGGTGTTAGAATGCAGGGAGATATGAGACTGGTGCTGTTCAGACATCTGCAGAAGCTGCCCTTCTCTTTCTTCGATGAAAATCAGACCGGTAAAGTTATGAGCAGAATGGTTAACGACCTGTTCGAAATATCAGAACTGGCACACCACGGACCGGAGAACCTGTTCCTCTCTCTGATAATCCTTGCAGGAGCGTTTATTATGCTGGCTCAGATCAACCTGGGACTGACATGCATAGCCTTCATTATCCTGCCATTTATGATACTCTTTGCCTTTAAGAGCAGGAAAAACATGACAGATGCATTTAACGCATCAAGAGTAGAGACAGCAGAAATCAATGCAAGCATAGAGACTGCAATTGCAGGTATCAGAGTATCCAGAGCATATACAGCAGATGAACATGAAAGCAGAAAATTCAATAAGGCCAATGAAAATCTGAAGAATGCCCGCTACAAGGCATATAGAGCCATGGGAATATTCAATTCAGGAATGGGACTGTTTATGGATCTTCTGTATCTGGTTGTCCTGGCTGCCGGAGGTCTGTTTTTCTTCTACGGAAAGATTAACGCCGGAGAGTTTGCGGCATACCTTCTATACATATCCATGTTCCTGAAGCCGGTGAACAAGCTGGTAGCCTTTTACGAACAGTTCCAGGAGGGAATGTCCGGTTTCAGAAGGTTCAGAGAAATAATGGCTGTTCCGGAAGAAGAGGAGCCTGAAGGTGATAATGCAGATATCAAAACTCCTTTAGAGGGGCATATCCGCTTTGAAAATGTAACCTTCAGCTATGAGAACAGTGATTCAAAGGAGGATATTCCACCTGTAATCAGCAATCTGACACTGGACATTAAGCAGGGAAGAACACTTGCACTTGTAGGACCTTCGGGAAGCGGAAAGACGACAATGTGTCATCTGATACCGCGATTCTACGACGTGGACAGTGGCAGAATAACCATAGATGGAATAGATATCACTGAAATGACAAGAACCTCACTGAGAAAAAATGTGGGAATAGTGGCGCAGGATGTTTTTCTTTTCAACGGAACTATCAGAGAAAATATTGCCTACGGTGATCTTGATGCCGGTGAGGAGGAAATCATTGAAGCGGCGAAAAAAGCCAATATCCACGACTATATCATGACCTTGGAGGATGGTTATGATACACAGGTGGGAGAGAGAGGAATCAAGCTGTCGGGAGGACAGAAACAGAGAATATCTATTGCCAGAATATTCTTGAAGAATCCTCCGATACTGATTCTGGACGAGGCGACTTCTGCTCTGGACAATGCAACAGAGATGATGATTCAAAAGTCACTTGAGGAGCTGAGCAGAGGAAGGACAGCTATCATTGTTGCTCACAGACTGTCAACGATTAAGAATGCTGATGAGATTATTGTTCTGACCAACGAAGGAGTAGAAGAACGAGGTACTCATGAGGAACTTGTTGCGGCCGGCGGCATGTATGCAGGCCTGTATCAGTATCAGTTTAAGGAATAAAAAATATAGTTTTGTGCGTTAATGAGAGGAAAAGAAATGTATAAAATTAAGGACTTGTTTGATTTGGAACATACAATGGCTAAGGAGTACCTGGAAGGCTACACTTATCCGTGGGAAGCTTTGAAGGGAATCAAAGACATGATTATAGAGCTTGGAAAGAAACTTCCTGCTGACGAATATGAGGAGGTTTCTGAAAACGTATGGGTTCACAAAGATGCAAAGGTTTTTCCAAGTGCATATCTGGGGTCACCATGTATTATCGGTGCGGGAACTGAGGTAAGACACTGCGCCTTTGTTCGCGGATCTGCTCTGGTTGGTGAAAACTGTGTGGTAGGGAACTCTGTTGAACTTAAAAATGTTATTCTCTTTGATAATGTTCAGACTCCCCATTATAACTATGTCGGCGACAGTATTTTAGGGTATAAGAGTCACATGGGTGCTGGTTCAATTACTTCCAATGTGAAGAGTGATAAGAGCCTCGTAGTTATTAAGAATGGTGACGAGAAGATTGAAACCGGAATTAAAAAGGTTGGTGCCATGCTTGGTGACAATGTGGAAGTTGGCTGTAACAGTGTCCTGAATCCGGGAACTGTTCTTGGAAGAAGGGTTTCTGTATATCCTACTTCATGTGTAAGAGGAGTGATTGAAGAGGACTGCATTGTTAAGGTAAGCGGTGAGGTTGTTAAAAGAAACGCATAGAAATGAAAATTATGAGGACAGAAAAATGTATAATAAACTGATGCAATGTTTGAGAAGCGTAAGAGAGAAAACCGACTTTGTACCTGAGGTGGCTTTGATATTAGGTTCCGGTCTGGGAGACTATGCCGACGGAATCGAAATTGTTGACACTGTTGATTATTCTGATATCGAGAGCTTCCCGGTGTCTACAGTGCCGGGACACAGAGGCCGGTTCGTATTCGGTTATGTGGAGAAGACTCCGGTTGTGATTATGCAGGGTCGTGTTCACTATTATGAAGGCTACGACATGAAAGATGTTGTACTGCCGACTCGTCTTATGGGCCTGATGGGTGCAAAGAAGATTCTGCTTACAAACGCGTCCGGAGGCTGTAATCCGGACTTCAGGGTAGGTGATCTTATGATGATAACTGACCATATTACTACAGGGGTTCCAAGTCCGCTGATCGGACCTAATATTGATGAACTGGGACTGAGATTTCCGGATATGAGCCAGGTGTACAGCAGACGACTGCATCAGATTATAAGATCCTGTGCCCAGGAGTGCGGCATCGATCTTAAAGAGGGGGTTTACGTTCAGTTTACAGGACCGAATTTTGAAACTCCCGCAGAGGTCAGACTGGCACGAATCTGGGGCGGAGACACTATTGGAATGAGTACTGCCTGTGAGGCAATAGCGGCTCACCACATGGGAATGGAGGTTTGCGGTATATCCTGCATTACTAATTTAGCTGCAGGCATCTCAAAGACAGCAATTACCCATGAGGAAGTGCAGGAGACTGCAGACCGGGTTGCTCATGTATTCAGGGAACTGGTAACTAAGATTGTAGTAAGGATGTAATTTATGGAGTATGATACTAAGCAGTTTGAAGCTTTAGCATGGAAAAAAATCGGTACTGAGCATATTGTGCAGAACCGGTGGATTGATTTCAGAGTGGAGGAATACCGGTTTCCTGATGGGTCAAGCAGAGGCGGTTTTTATACTTTTTCAAAACGCAATTTTGTCGTAATTGTTGCCAGGGCTGAAGATGGCAGATACATATGTGTTTGGCAGTACAGGCAGGGAATTGATCAGGTTACCTGCGAGTTTCCTGCAGGTGGTATGGAAGAAGGCGAAAACCCTTTGGAATGTGCCAGGAGAGAACTTATGGAGGAAACCGGATTTTGCAGTGACAACTGGACTGAACTGATTACAATTCCGGCAAACGCAACGATTTGCGATAATATTGTGACTGTTTTCTTTGCTGACAGCTGCGTAAAGACAGGAGAGCAGAATCTAGATGATACAGAATATCTGAATGTGGAGCTTGTAGATGAGGAAGAACTGGAAAAACGTATTTTTAGCGGAGGATTTCAGCAAGGTGACCATGTTATGGGATACCTTCTCAGCAAGAGACTGTAAGTAAATAATAGCGTCCCGAACTTCTCCAAAGTGCATAAGCACGGAGAGTCCCGGGACGCTGTTTTTCTTATATGCTCATTTGTCTGATAAACTGCTTGGCTGTACGTGGGCTGCGGCCGTTTGCACGGATTGCAAATGCCTCAGCACGAACAAGAAGCTGATCGGTAACAGGAACGTTGTACTCAGCAGCAAGCTGCGAAACAATTTCAAGATAAAGGTCCTTGGCAGGCTTGGAGAATGTTATATTCAGTCCAAAACGTGCCGAAAGACTCATTGTTTCCTGCATTGTGTCATTGACGTGCAGGTCGTTACCCATTCGGCTCTCAAAAGTTTCAGCAATCAGGTGACGCCTGTTGGTTGTGGCGTAGATTACAATGTTGTCCGAGTGACTGGTTACACTTCCTTCAAGAATCCCTTTCAGGTAGCAGTAGTCGTCATCATCATGGCTGAAACTCAGGTCGTCGATAAAGAAGATAAACTTAAGCGGATTGTCAGCCAGATATTCGATTATCTTTGGGATTTCAGAAAGCTGGTACTTATCAAACTGAACCAGGCGGACACCCTGATCAAATAATGCATTTGCACAGGCTTTGATAGTGGAAGATTTACCTGTACCCGCATCACCATACAGGAGAACATTGGCAGCGGCCTTGCCGTCAGCAAGGGCCTGAGTATTTGCCAGAACCTGCATGCGTTCGCGCTCATAGCCGTAAAGCTTGTCAATCGTAATCGGGTCAGCTTTTACGATAGGAACGAGAGTTCCGTCCTTTGGAACATAGCTGCCATATACGGAAAACATGCCGTAGCCTCGAGTCTTCAGGTTGTCCAGCATGTGGATATATGATGCTTTAATGTCAGCTTCAGAAGTATCCCATGACGGAAGAAAACCGTCGTAGTCAATTACTGATTTCAGGTCCTCAGATTTCAGGTGAGCAAACTCCTGCAGAGTATCAAGTTCCACCATCAAAGCTTCCTCAAGAGCAGGGGACACGCCTTTTCCTGAAAGTCTGGCCTTAAGATAGCTGTTCTCGTCATTCTGAACATACTGCTTCACGTAATCTGTAAGATTTCCACCTTCATTGTAGATGGAGTTTACAAATGATGCGTAGATATTAACGATGTCCACATCAAAGGGGTCTGCGTGACCTGATGTTTCTGAATCCAGAGAAGCAATCATCCAGTGGAATGTGCTCATCATTTCAGTTTCTATAAAAGAACGGAAGACTGAAAAGCTATTCAGCCTCCGATCTAATTTTTTTAAATAATTCAACATATGTAATGTCTCCGATTATTCTACAGGAACTGTCCAGCCCATGAAGTCCTCGATTTTTCCTGTCTGGATTCCGTAGATTGTGTCATACATTTCCTGAGCGATAGGTCCGATTTCGTTGTTGTTGATAACCATCTTTTCACCCTTATACAGAAGCTCGCCAACAGGGGATACGATTGCAGCAGTTCCGGAAGCGAACATTTCCTTAAGCTGTCCTGCTCTGTAAGCTTCTTCAAGTTCGTCGATGGAAATCTTTCTTTCTGATACCTTGTAACCCTTATGCTTGCAAAGAGCAATGATTGAGTTTCTTGTAATACCCGGAAGGATTGAACCGTTAAGTTCACTGGTAACAACTTCATCTCCGATTACGAAGAATGCATTAGCTGCACCGATTTCTTCGATGTATTTTCTGTGGATTCCGTCTAACCATAGAATCTGTTCATAGCCTTTTTCATGTGCAATTTCCTGAGCCTTCAGAGATGCTGCGTAGTTTCCTCCGCATTTAGCTTCACCTGTACCGCCCTTTACAGCTCTTACATATTCATCTTCAACATACATCTTAGTAGGAGCAAGACCGTTTACAAAGTAAGGTCCTACAGGACTTAAGATAATCATGAATTTGTATTCAGTAGCTCTTCTAACGCCTAGGAATGGTTCGGTTGCGATGATGAAAGGTCTGATGTAAAGTGCAGTTCCTTCGCCCTTTGGAATCCAGTCCTTATCAACCCTTACGATAGCCTTTACAGCTTCAACGAACAGTTCTTCATCCATTGGAGGAATGCAAAGTCTGTCATTTGTGTTGTTAGTTCTCTTAGCGTTCATATCAGGTCTGAAAAGCTGAACTCTGCCTTCAGCAGTCTCATATGCCTTCAGTCCTTCAAACATTTCCTGACCATAGTGGAATACTACAGCAGCAGGATCCAGTGAGATCGGTGCATATGGTTCAATTCTGCCGTTGTGCCAGCCCTTTTCATCAGTATAATCCATGATGAACATGTGGTCTGTCATAACTGTACCGAATCTCAATCCTTTGGATTCTGGCTTCTGTTTAGGATTCTTAGTTAATGTTACCGGAAAATCGTATTTCATAATATATCCCTCTTTTCGTATTAAATAAATGCCTATACTCTTCAATAAGCATGTTTCAAAACTATTTTTCCTTTATATATAATACTCCTCAATTTGTAGGGTGTCAACAATTTTAATGTGGAGAATTTAGTGGGATTTAACAAAAATTACGATTTTTTTTGTTGAACTTTTGTCGCTGTTCATAAGATTGAGATCGTGATATAATGGATAAAAGCGAAGTGCTAAAGAAGAGAGGTGCAAAAGCCATGAAACAGCATGAGATTACAGAAAGAGGTCCACTTCTGAAGGCAGACGGAAGCCTTAGAGAACCCGGCTATGCAAAGAAACTGCTTCTTGATTATGACCGCAGTGCGATCCGTGCCGGCAGATTCAGAATCAAGGAATGGGACTATTATCTTGTAGCCTGTGATGAGTTTGCAGTAGCGCTGACAGTTGCAGACAATTCATATATGGGGCTGGACAGCATATCACTGTTAGACTTCAGAATTCCATGGGAACACACAAACAGTCCCATTGCCTTAATGACTTTAGGAAAAAAGAATCTTCCGGCAACCAGTGCAGAAGGCGATGTTTGCGGGAAAGGGAAGAAATATTCCATAGAATTCAAGAATAACGGGTCAGAGCGTGTTTTGGTATTCTCAATGGAAAACTTCTGCGACGGAAAATCTATAAAAGGTGAGATTCATCTGGACTGTCCGGAGACGGAAAGCATGGTAATTGCAACACCTTTTGCAGGTAAACCTGAAGCTTTTTACTACAATCAGAAGATTAACTGCATGCCGGCTCGGGGCATTGTACAGTTTGGTGATGAAGAATATGTTTTCCAAAAAGATCGCAGCTTCGGCGTCCTTGACTGGGGACGTGGCGTCTGGACATACAAGAATACATGGTACTGGGGCAGTGCCAGCGGCCTGGTAGACGGCGTACCTTTCGGGTGGAACATAGGATATGGATTCGGTGATACTTCAGCAGCGACGGAGAACATGGTTTTCTACAATAACAAAGCCCACAAGCTGGGAAATGCAACCTTCAACATTCCAATGAAGAACAAGAAATATGTGACTCGCGGCAGCTGCTGCGGTCCGTCGGGAATAGAAGCTGATACTATGGATATGGTGGAGGACTACTTAAGCCCATGGTCCTTTACGTCAGACGACGGTAGATTTGAGATGGTCTTTCAGCCAATTATAGACAGGGCAGCATGTACTGATCTGAAGCTGATCTGTTCGGATCAGCACCAGGTTTTTGGCAGATTTACAGGTAAAGTCATTTTAGACGACGGCATAGAAATAGAGGTAAAAGATTTTATCGGTTTTGCTGAAAAAGTAATGAATAAATGGTAGACTTTCTCTTGAATTTTAGGTGCATCTGGTGTAAAATACATTGGATAACTTAATAGAGGCGTTGAAAAAGAGGAGTAAGCGTGACAACACTTTACAGAGAATCGGGTTCGTGGCTGAGAGACCCTTAAGAACGTATCCGCTGAAGGTTGCTTTGGAGCCTGATAGATAAAAATGAGAGTCACATCCCGGTGAATACTGCCGGAAATCAGATTACAGATGTCTGACAGATGTGGAACAAAGGTGGTACCGCGGAAATTTTCGTCCTTTGCAGTTTGATAACTGCAAAGGATTTTTTAGTAAATAAGAGGATTTTTGGAAAGGAGACGTTTGAAAAGAACATGGAAAAGAATTTAGCTAAAAATTATAATCCTAAAGATTTCGAAGACAGAATTTATCAGATGTGGGAGGAAAAAGGCGCTTTCAGAGCAGAAGTTGACCCTGAAAAGCAGCCGTTTGCAATTGTAATGCCACCTCCAAATATTACAGGACAGCTGCATATGGGGCATGCACTGGACCAGACCCTTCAGGATGTTCTGACAAGATGGAAGAGAATGCAGGGATACAGTGCGCTCTGGCTGCCGGGTTCTGACCACGCAAGTATCGCAACTGAAGTAAAGGTTGTAGAAAAAATCAGAGAAGAAGAAGGTAAGGAAAAGGAAGACCTTGGTCGTGAAGAATTCCTGAAGAGAGCATGGGCGTGGAAGGAAGAATACGGCGGAAGAATTACCAGACAGTGCCGTAAGCTTGGCGACTCCTGTGACTGGAGCAGGGAAAGATTCACTATGGATGAAGGCTGCAACAAGGCAGTTAAGCACTTCTTCGTAAAACTGTACGAAAAGGGATTAATCTATAAAGGAAACAGACTTATCAACTGGTGTCCTCAATGCGGAACTTCTCTTTCTGATGCTGAAGTAGACCACGAAGATAAGAACGGCATGTACTGGTACTTCAGATATCCTGCTGCTGAAGAAGGCGGTCAGGATATAGTAGTTGCAACATCCAGACCTGAAACAATGTTCGGAGACGTTGCAATCGCTGTACACCCAAGCGATGAAAGATATAAGGATATGGTTGGCAAAAAGGTTATCCTTCCACTGGTTGGAAGAGAGATTCCTATCATCGCAGACCAGTATCCGGATCCTGAAAAGGGTACAGGTGCAGTAAAGATTACTCCTGCTCACGATCCTAACGACTTTGAAGTAGGACAGAGAGCGGATCTGGAAAGCCTGTCATGCATCAATCCAGATGCTACAATGAACAGCCTTGCAGGAAAGTACGAGGGCATGGACCGTTACGAATGCAGAAAGCAGTGGGTTGCTGACCTTGATGCTGCAGGATATCTTGTAAAGACAGAAGAAAAGGTAATTCCGGCAGGTACATGCTACAGATGTCATACAGTAATAGAATCTATGCTTTCAGACCAGTGGTTTGTAAAGATGGAAGAGCTTGCCAAGCCGGCAATTGAAGCTGCTAAGTCAGGCAGATTGAAGCACGTTCCTGAAAGATTCGAAAAGACTTACCTTCACTGGCTGGAAGAAATCAGAGACTGGTGTATTTCCAGACAGCTGTGGTGGGGTCACAGAATTCCTGCATGGTACTGCCAGGAATGCGGAGAAATCATCGTATCGGAAGATACTCCACATACCTGTACAAAATGCGGAAGCACAGATCTGAAACAGGATGAGGATGTTCTTGATACATGGTTCTCATCAGCACTGTGGCCTTTCTCAACCTTAGGCTGGCCTGAAAAAACTCCTGAACTGGACTACTTCTATCCAACAGATGTTCTGGTTACAGGATATGATATTATCTTCTTCTGGGTAGTAAGAATGGTATTCTCAGGATGTGAAACTATGGGAGATATTCCTTTCCATGATGTTTATATCCATGGACTTGTAAGAGATGCTCAGGGAAGAAAGATGAGCAAGTCCTTAGGCAATGGAATCGATCCTCTTGAAGTAATCGACCAGTATGGTGCTGACGCATTAAGATTCATGCTTACAAACGGTATCACACCGGGTAACGACATGAGATTTACTGAAGATAAGATTGAAGCTGCAAGAAACTTTGCAAACAAGCTTTGGAATGCCTCAAGATTCGTAATTATGAACCTTCAGGACGAAGACGGAAACTTCAGAGAACTGGCAAGGTGCTGCGCAGACTGCTGCGGAATGGCTTGCGGGGACACAAACAATTTCAGCAATATTGCACTTAGAGATGAAGATAAGTGGATTATCAGCAGAGTTAACGAAGCAGCTGACTATGTTACAAAGGCTCTTGAAAAGTACGACCTTGCGTTAGCAGGACAGAGAGTACACGAACTTATCTGGAACGAATACTGCGACTGGTACATCGAACTGGTTAAGAAGAGACTGTGGTCAGATGATGAAGAGGACAAGAAGGTTGTAAGATTCGTTCTTGTAATGGCTCTGAAGAACATGCTTGAAATGCTTCATCCATTCATGCCATTTATCACAGAAGAAATCTGGTCATTCCTTCCACACTCAGACTGTGAAAGAGAAGGAAATCCTGACTGCTTCCTGATTAAGGCAAAGTGGCCTGAATTTGACGAAAACAGAGTCTTCACAGAAGAAGAAAACAAGATTGAGGTTGCAATGGAGGCAATTCGTGCAATCAGAAATATCAAAGCTGAAGCAGATGCAGCTCCTAGCAAGGCTCTGGATGCGTTCATTTACGCAGAAGAAGAAAAAATGGATGTTGTCAAAGCCGGCGAAAGATATATCAGAGATCTTGCCAACATTAAGAACATTACTTTTGTAACTGACAAGAAAGATGTTCCTGAAGAAGTAATGTCAGCCGTAATCAGCGGTGCAGAAATCTTCATTCCTCTTGACGAGCTTGTGGACTTTAACGCTGAATTTGAAAGACTGACTAAGGAAAAGAAAAAACTTGAAGGCGAAGTAGCAAGAGTAAAGGGTAAGCTTTCAAATCAGGGATTCATTTCAAAGGCTCCTGAAAAGGTTATCAACGAAGAAAGGGAAAAGCAGGTTAAGTATGAAGCACAGCTTGCAGGAGTAGTTGAAAGACTTGAACTTGTTGCAAAGAAGCTTAACAAATAGAATATTTTAAGGTAGAGAAAGAGAAGATAATCAATGAATGCGGTAGAAAAAATTGGAGAATTTTTAAAATTCGGAAGCGTTCTTGGCCTGGAAAGAATGAATGTCCTCCTTGAAAAGCTGGGCAATCCGCAGGATTCTCTTAAGGTGATACATGTTGCCGGAACTAATGGCAAAGGCTCTATCTGCAGGTATATTTATGAGGTGTTACAGGCCGGAGGGTATAAAACCGGCCTCTACACCTCTCCTTATATAGAGGTTTTTAACGAAAGAATAGAGTTTGACCATGAATACATTTCTGACAGCGACCTGGAGATTTATACTGACAGGGTCATAGAAAAGGCTCGCGAAATGGTTGACGAGGGTCACGACTCGCCAACAGAATTTGAAATTACAACAGCAATAGGTTTCCTGTATTTTGCAGAGAAAAAAGCTGATTACGTTGTTCTGGAGGTTGGACTGGGCGGTACAGGGGATTCAACTAATGTAGTATCCAAACCTGTTGCCTCTGTTATTGCATCTATTTCTCTGGATCACACTGACAGACTGGGAAACACAATCGCTGAAATTGCTGCTGAAAAGTCGGGAATAATAAAAGAAGGGTGTCCTGTAATTACCAGTGCAGCAGATCCTGAAGCACTTGATGTAATTACAAGAACTGCTATTATGAAGCATGCACCGATCTATTACAGCAAAGACGGAAAGTTTGAGGTACTGGAGGAAAATCTTCACGGGTGCATCTTTATGGCTGTTCCGCCTGTAAACGATGCCTGCACATGCAGTGGCTGCAGCGGCTGTAAGACCGATGACTCAGGAAGTGCCGGGGGCGTGTGCGGAGCCGGCACTGCCGGATACGTGCTTCAGATTGGGATGCTTGGCAGACACCAGATAGAAAACGCTATGGCTGCTTTGACGACTTTAGTTGTAGCAAGAGAAAACGGAGACATTGACATTTCAGATGATGCTATCATCCGTGGTTTTGCTGAGGCAAAGCACATCGGACGTTTTGAAATAATGCAGGAAAAGCCATATGTAATTATTGATGGCGCTCATAATGCTGATGGTTCAAGAGCACTTAGAGATGCTGTGGAAAAGTTTTTCCCGGGAAAAAAGGTTCAGATGGTTGTGGGGATGCTTGCAGACAAGGACGTTGAGCGTGCTCTGACAAATTTCAGAGCTGTTGCCGAAGACTTTATTGTTACAGAGCCGGATAACCCTAGAAAGATGTCGGCAGAAAAGCTTGCCGGAATAATTCGCGGCACAGGAACTGAAAATGTGACTGTGGCTTCTGGCGTTAAGGAAGCGGTAAATATGGCAAAGGAAAGGTTTGCCGACTACGATCTTACTTTATTCGCGGGTTCGCTATATTTAATTGGTGAAATAAGGGGGATGCTTAAGTAATGTTTCAGTTAAGAATGAAGCAGACTGACGAGTACGAGAGACTTGTAAAGTTTTTTGTGGAGCAGGGTCTGGAATTTGACGGTGATGAGGAAGTTGACACTGATATAGTCAGATGCTACAAAGTCACACATGGAGAAGATCACCTGGTTGGAGGTTTTGTTATTGCAAAGCGCCAGGGAGAATTTATTATCGACGGCATTGCTGTAGAGCCTGTGTACAGAAAGATGCAGGTGGGCAGAATCATGCTGGAAAAAGCTATAAAGGTGGTAAAGGAGCTTGGCGGAAAAGGAATCTGTCTTGTTGCAAGAGCGCCGGGATTCTTCAGAAAATATGGTTTTACTACTGTGGCTCCTGAGGATGCACCTGACTTTTTTGAATGCAGGCATTGCCCGCAGTATCAGGTGAGCTGCCATCCGGAGGTTATGAGATTGGAGTTTGATGAATGATGAATGAACAGAACTTCCATATTGTTCTTCAGGGCATTCTGGATGTAGGCGAAGAGATGATGGTTGCCGGAGCTGAAATCTATCGTGTAGAGGACAGCATAGAGAGAATGTGCAATGCATACGGAGCTAATCCGGGAAGAAGCAATGTTTTCATTATTACAAGCAATATTCAGGTGACTATTGAGGCGCCTAATGGAGAAATTATTACACAGATAAGAAGAATTCTTCGCAGCGACGTGAATTTTGACAGACTGGCAAGGCTTAATGACTTGTGCCGCAGAATCTGTGCAACTACCCCTGATGTAGATGAACTTCAGGCTGAACTTAATAAGATTATGAGCAAAGCGGATCAGAGGTGGCCTGTAAAATTCCTGGGTGGAATACTGGCAGCAAGTTTTTTCGCCATTTTCTTCGGAGGATCTGTTATGGATGCTGTGGCAACCGGAATAATTGCATTTCCTATTGTTTTGCTGCAGAATAAATCCAGACTGAAAAATGACAATAAGATTGTATTCACCTTCTATTTGTCTGTAATTGCCGGTGTGCTGTCTCATCTCATGGCTATGCTGGGGATTGGCGACAGCTGTGATCACATAATGATCGGATGTATAATGCTGCTGATTCCGGGAATTGCCCTGACTAATTCTGCAAGAGATATTCTTATGGGGGACACTGCATCGGGACTTCTGCGCTTTGCGGATTCTCTTATTAATGCTGTGGTTATTGCCTGTGGATTTGCACTTAGTATGGTACTGTTAGGGGGGCTGATATAAATGAATGATATTATTGTCCAGCTTGTAGCAGCCGCTCTTGGTTCAGTAGGCTTTGCACTGATTCTGAAGGTGAATAAAAACCTTCTTATTTACGCAGCTTTAGGTGGACTTATTACCTGGGGAATATATCTTCTGGTATATGAGTATTTCCCGAGTCTTTTTATTGGCAATTTTGTGGCCTCCATATTTGTAGGCCTGTATGCGGAGATTATGGCAAGAGCGAAGAAAATACCTACCACAGTTTTCCTTACATCTGCAAGTATTCCTCTGATTCCGGGAGGCAGGCTGTACTATTCTATGGCAGGTCTTGTTTCTTCTGACGGGGACATGTTTGCAGAAAATGCCAAGGCGACTTTGCTTATTGTTCTGGGAATTGTAGTCGGTCTGGTTGTAACGGCTATTTTTACAAAGTATTTTTACAGGATCATTAACGGGCGCGGGAAAATATAAGCATATTTTGTTCTGCCGGTAATAGACTTTAATAAGGTTTTACCGGGAGGGGAAAAGAATGTTAATATCAGAAGCGGGACTGGAGACTAACACAGTCCATTTATGTGGTGAAATTATGGAGGCACCGGTGTTCAGTCATGAAACATACGGCGAATCCTTCTATACTTTTATTCTGGGTGTGGAGCGAAACAGTGGCTATGAGGATAAACTCAATGTTATGGTATCTGAAAGGCTTCTCTGTTTCTACAAACTAACACCTGGAGATACTGTTCTTGTATCGGGTCAGATAAGGACATACAACGAGCAGGTAAACGGGCGGAACAAACTGATAATTGTAGTGTTTGCACGGGAAATGGAAATTGTGGACCGGGATGAAGGACACTTCAATCAGGTATACCTGGAGGGTTTCATCTGCAAAACCCCCATAGGTCGGGTGTCGCCGCTGGGACGCAGAATCTGTGATATTATGCTGGCGGTGAACAGAATGTATAACAAATCTGACTACATACCATGTATTGCCTGGGGACGAAATGCTATTTTTGCAGAGAAGCTGTCCGTTGGCGATAAAATCTCTCTGACTGGGAGAATGCAGAGCCGTGAATATGGCAAGCGAATGGACGATGGAAGCTGTGAAACTCGCACCGCCTTTGAAGTTTCTATTTTACAGCTTGAAAACTGTCGTGAGTGGTAGTAGAATTAATTTCGTATGAAACAAAAGAGGAAAGGAATAGACACGTATGTTTAATAAAGATGCAACAGATAACAGCAAATAAAATGTTGACAATTACGAATTTATAAAGAAAGCTTCTCCAAAGGTAGGAGCTCTT
>JAQYNQ010000114.1 GCA_028727785.1 Eubacteriaceae bacterium
CTACATGGATTTAAAGAAAAAGAATAAAGAGAGGTAAATATATGATAACTAGTAAACAGAGAAGCTTTTTAAGAGGATTGGCACAGACGACAGACACAACTGTATATATCGGAAAATATGGACTGACTGAAAATGTTGTCAGAGAAATTGACATAGGTCTGGAACACAGAGAACTTGTGAAAGTAAAACTGCAGGAAGGTGCAGAACTTGATCCAAAAGAAGTTGCCGGACAGATGGCCGAAAAGCTTGGAGCTGAGTTTGTGCAGGCAATCGGCAGAAAATTTGTACTATACAGAGAATCAAAGGATTATAAGCAGATTGAGCTTCCCAGAAAATAAGACAGGATGTAAATACAGAAAGAGAGGGGTTATACAGTAATGGAAGAACTGATTAGCAAGTTAACGGATATTGGAACTGCTGCGGGCGGAAAGCTTATTCTGGCTCTGCTGGTTTTGATTGCAGGTAAAATAGTAATCAAAAGAGTTGTGAGATTTGCGGGGAAAAACAAGGCTCTGGACAAGCTGGAAACTACGGTGAAAACTTTTACACTTAGCTTTCTGAAGATAGCACTCTGGGTTATCGTTATCATCTCGGTAATTGAAATACTCGGTGTTCCGATGACTTCGGTAGTAGCGGTTCTTGCTTCCGCCGGTGTAGCTGTTGGTCTGGCATTACAGGGCGCGCTTTCTAATGTATGCGGAGGTATTATGATTATCCTTTTCAGGCCGTTTAAGGCAGGGGACTACATTGATGCTTCAGGCGTGCAGGGAACAGTTAAAGCAGTCACTATTGTATATACTGTGCTGGTTACGGTGGATAATAAGAGAATTACCATTCCAAACGGTTCTCTTATGAATGCAAATGTAATTAATTATTCTGCAGAGGAAACTAGGCGTGTGGATTTATCGTTCAAATGCGGAAGAGGAGAGACACCGTCAAGAATCCAGGGAATTCTTATGGAGGCAGCAAATTCCAATTCCATGGTTCTTAAGAATCCTGAACCTTTTGCCAGAATCAGCAAAGTAAGTGATGAGGGGATTTGCTTTGACCTTCGTGTGTGGTGTGCGACAGGAGATTACTGGGCTGTATATCACGACATGCTTCAGAATGTCATGGAGCGATTTGCCGAGGAAGATGTACAGGCTCCGGGGGTTCGAATTGTTTCAGAAAGAGAATAGAAAATGGTACTTTTAACAGCATTTCTGGTTTTTACGATTTCAATGGTTTTGGCCATAATAAAGGGGTTCTCTATGGTTCTGGCTCTACTTGTGGGGCTGGCTGCCTTTCTTGCTGCCGGACGCTGCAAGGGATTTACTTTTGGAGCGATGCTGAATGAAAGCAGAAAAAGCATAAAAAAGTCTCTGGTTGTAATAGAGGTCATGCTTATTATAGGTCTGATTACTGCAACGTGGAGGATTTCCGGAACCATTATTATTTTTGTATATTACGGAATGAAGTTAATAATGCCACCTTTGTTTTTGTTGATTGCCTTTGCTTTGACATGTCTACTCAGTTATGCCCTGGGAACTTCCTTCGGTGTTGCAGGAACAGTGGGAGTGATATTTATGGCGCTTGCAAGGAGCGGTGGAGTGGATCCTGTTCTGACTGCGGGCGTGATTATGTCCGGCATATACTTTGGAGACCGGTGTTCGCCGGTGTCATCCAGCGCTCATCTGGTTGCAGGGGTCACGGGAACCGACATATATACTAATGTGAAACTGATGATGAAGACAGCTCTCCTGCCTCTGGGGCTGACAACCACTGCGTATGGGTTAATGTCAGTGACGCACCCCATCAGTCATGTAGATGATGAACTGACAGCCCGACTGGAAGCGGCCTTCAACTTGTCCCCATGGGCATTCCTGCCTGCTGTATTTATGCTGGTACTCCCGCTTTTGCGCGTAGGGGTTATCAAAGCCATGTCAGCCAGCATTATCAGTGGTATTCTTGTGGCCTGGCTGATACAGGATGTCTCTTTGCCGGAGGTAATGAGAATCTGCATATTTGGATACACGTCAACAAGTGATGATATTGGTGCTATCCTAAATGGGGGCGGACTGGTTTCTATGGTGCAGATTGCCGTTATTCTGATTATATCCAGTGCGTATTCGGGTATATTCAATTATACACATATGCTGGATGAACTGCAGGAAAGAATCGGCACTGTGTGCGGGCGGATAGGAAGATTTCCCGCAATGTGCCTTATGAGCCTTGCATCTTCAGCGATTTTCTGCAATCAGACCATTGCCACGCTTATATGTAATGACCTGATGAAAAAACCTTACCTTGATGGAGGAGGATCCACTCAGGAACTGGCGATTGATATGGAAAATTCAGTCATTCTAATTGCGTGCATGATTCCATGGTGCATAGGTTGCAGTGTTCCTCTGTCTTTCCTGGGCGTTGGATGGAATGCGGTTCCTTTTGCATTTTATATGTATCTTGTACCTATATGTTATCTTCTTACAAAGAACCGATTTCGGTTCAGCGAAGCAAAATAACGACAGAATGCTATGCATGTATTTTATTAAAAATATAAAATATTATTTGTTAATTTGTTGACAGATGCAATTTTCGGGTCTAGAATCAAAACGTAGTTTTTTTTACTTCTATTATTTTATGTAAATTTTTATTTGGGAGGTAGAAAGATGTTTAAAAAATTTACTAATGGCTGCGTTAGAGTGGTCAACAGATGGTTACCAGATCCATTTTTATTCGCTATTATTCTTACAATTGTAGTATTCTTTGCTGCAATGATCGGAACTAGCCAGACTCCAATGCAGATGGTAGTTGCATGGGGTGCTGACGCAGGTTTCTGGGGCTTACTTGCTTTCTCAATGCAGATGGCTCTAGTATTAGTACTAGGTTCCGCAATGGCATCCGCTAAGATTTGCAGAAACATTTTAGGATCCATCGCATCAACTGCAAAGACAAAGAAGAGTGCTATCATCATCGTTACATTCGTTTCCACAGTTTGCTGCTGGGTTAACTGGGGATTCGGACTAGTAGCCGGAGCACTTCTTGCTAAGGAAGTTGCTAAGAGAGTTAGAGACGTTGATTATCCACTGTTAATTGCTTCCGCTTATTCCGGATTCGTAATTTGGCATGCTGGATTCTCAGGTTCCATTCCTCTAACAATCAATGGTGGTTATGAAATTCCAGACGTTGGCGTTTTCCAGGCTCCAACTTCAGAAACATTATTCCACCCTGCTAACTTAATCATGGTTGGTATCATTCTGATTGCCATGCCTTTCATCAACGCTGCAATGCATCCGGATGAAAAGCATGCAATCCTTGTAGATCCTGCTTTAATCGCAGATGAAACCGAAAGAGAATACAAGATTGAAGTTCCTGCAGAAAAGATTGAGCACAGCAAGATTCTTTGGGGCTTAACAGTAATTCTTGGATTTGCTTACATTGTATGGCACTTTGTAACTAATGGATTTACTCTAGGTCTGAATATTGTAAACATGATCTTCTTATTCCTAGGAGTACTGTTACACGGAGATCTTCGTAAATACGTTGACGCTATCTCAGATGCAGCAGCAGGAGCATCAGGTATCCTGTTACAGTTCCCATTCTATGCCGGTATCATGGGACTGATGGTTGCTAAGAACGCTGACGGTGTTTGCCTGGCTGGCATCATCTCAAACTTCTTCGTAAGCATTTCAACAGACGTTACATTCCCAGTATGGACATTCTTATCAGCTGGTATCGTAAACTTCTTCGTACCATCCGGTGGCGGTCAGTGGGCAGTTCAGGGTCCTATCGTAATGCCTGCAGCTCAGGCTCTTGGAATCGAACCAGGTCGTGCAGCTATGGCTATTGCTTGGGGTGACCAGTGGACTAACATGATTCAGCCATTCTGGGCTCTACCTGCATTAGGTATCGCTGGACTATCAGCAAGAGACGTTATGGGATACTTAGTAATCATCCTGTTATTCACAGGTCTAGTAGGTATTTTAGGATTCTTAGCTTGGGGTATGTTCTTCTAAACCACAGGGCAAACTTGAATCAAATACATACACATGAAATATGGAGCGGCTCGAAAGAGCTGCTCTTTTGTATATTCATATTGACATATATTAATAAAGTAGTATACTAATAGAGTTACAAGAATTGTTTCAGGGCGAGGTGAAAATCCTCACCGGCGGTAATCAGATTTAATCTGCGAGTCCGCGAGCCGAAAGGCAGAACCGGTCAGATTCCGGTACCGACGGTATAGTCCGGATGGAAGAAACGATGCTCAGTGTTTACTCTTGAGTTGATTTGGTACTGCCCTTCGAAATATTTCGAAGGGCTTTATTTTATTTGAAACAATCCTGTAATGAATACATTAACGTCTTTGGAGGTATATTTAATGAATAATGAACAGAATAAAACACAGAAGCTGGCTAAACTGGCCATGCTGGCAGCAATCTCACTGGTACTGGTACTGCTGATACATTTTCCTATTATTCCCACAGCAACATTTCTGGAATATGACCCTGCGGATATTCCTATTTTCATCGGAACCTTCGCATTCGGGCCTGCAGCCGGAGTTCTGCTGACAATTGTTGTTTCCGTAATTCAGGGTCTGACAGTAAGTGCGGGAGGCCAGATCTGGGGCATAATCATGCATATTATCGCCACAGGTTCATTCTGTATAGCAGCAGGAAATATTTATAAGCATAATAAGACTAAGAAAGGTGCTGTTATAGCTTTACTGGTGGGATGCATCGTAATGACAGTAGTAATGTGCGGATGTAACCTGGTCATCACACCGATATATACCGGTATGCCAAGAGAAGCCGTAATGGCAATGATTCC
>JAQYNQ010000115.1 GCA_028727785.1 Eubacteriaceae bacterium
ACAGCTGAATACGACGCTCTGCCGGATATCGGACACGGATGCGGACACAATATTATTGCGGCAACATCAGTGGGGGCTGCACTTGCATTAAAAGAAGCTGTGAGAGAAACCGGCGGAAAGGTTATTCTGTACGGAACTCCCGCGGAGGAATGCTACGTGAGCAAAGTCCAGCTAAGCGAAGAAGGCGCATTTGATGAGCTGGATGTAGCCATGATGACTCATCCGAATCCGACCAATATGTCCAGTGGCAGAACAACATCTGTAGACGCCTGGCAGGTGGATTTCTATGGAAAGGCTTCTCACGCAGGAGCACATCCTGAAGATGGAATAAACGCTCTGGATGCAGCTGTTCATTTTTACAGCATGATAGGTTTTGAAAAGCAGTATCTGAAGGAGACTAATATTTATGGTATTATTGTTTCCGGTGGAGAGAAATGCAACATTATCCCAGATTATGCAGCACTGCAGTACATAGTAAGAGCATATTCAACAAAAAATGTTAAAAATGCCAGAGACCTGTTTGAGAGATGCGCACAAGCCGCTGCGGCTGCTACTGGGGCGACATACAAAATCTGGAGTAATGAGCCTGCAAATATGTCTATGGCAACCAATCACACACTTTCCGATGCTTTTAACAGGAATTATGAACGCATTGGTGGAGGAGATATGCCTAATCTTGATGCAGGCGGCGCCACCGATATGGGCGATGTGAGCCATAGAGTCCCTGCAATCCATCCGTGGATTGGAATGGACTGCCCTGATTTGACTCTTCATACCAAAGAATTTGCAGAAGTGACTATGCAGTCTGCAGGCGATCGTGCAATTGAACTGGGTGCAAAAGCAATGGCTCTTACAGGCCTGGACATTCTGACAGATTCTAAACTGCTGGAGCAGATAAAAGCAGAGTTTGAAGAGGCAAGGAAAGACTTCTAATAACTCTTTGACAATACCGATGAAACTGCGTATGCAATTGACAGATCACGAAATAATTCGTGGTCTGTTTCTTCTTTTGCATTCAGAAGCTCTTTCATTTTATTCAGTCGGTAACGGATGGTATTGGCATGACAGTGGAGATCCACTGCGGCAGCGATTATATCTCCTCCATTGTTTACATATGCCTCTACAGTTTCCTCATATCCTTTTATCTTCTCCATATAGTTTTCCGAAAAAGATCTAAGTTCCGAAGTTGTTGCAAGAGGAAGCAAGGCAGCATACACGCCGAAATTCTCATAATTTCTTGTCTTTTTATGAGAAATAAGCCCTGCAAGCCAGCCAAAATATGCATCCTGAAAAGCCTTATGCAGCTGAGATGCAGGATGAATGCGACTCAGGGTAACGTCATCTGCAGAGACTGGCAGAGATAGAATCTGACATGCCTCATCAAGGATAACTCTATGTGCCGCAGGTGTTTCAATCCCCGTAGTTATTAAAACAAACAGCCCCCCATCGTACTTTGCAACAATCATTTTTTCCCTTAAATTTTTACTCATATAAAATGAGCGAAAAGCTCTTGCTGCATCCAGGGAAGGGTTTTTTATATATGCGGCCGATACAGATCTGTTAAGTAAAAGTGAAATGCCTCTGCGAATACTCTCTATTTCGCCCTGCGTCGCAGTATTTCGGATTAATTTTTCTATATTTAACTGAGAAAGATGTCTGGTATCATCACTTTCAACAGCAGCCATAACCTCAAAAATAATATTTTCAAACCAGGTGCCTTCTTTGTATGAAAAAATTGGGAAGTTATTATTCTCAGCATAGGAAATCACTTCGTCAGGAAGCCGGTCATATATTATAGATTTATATGCGAAAGCAGAGACACCGGCGTCAATCAGCTGCTTAACTGCAGGCAGAATCAGGTGGGGATTATCCTTGGCAAAGAGCAGACTGGAAATGACCAGACTGTCCTTTTCAAATGCATTATCCAGATCATAATTTATTCCCTCCACAAATTCATAATCTACAATCCCTGCCGTGATAATGTCCCGCTCCAGCCCCTTTTCGCCGGCAATAAGGCTGAACGCTTTCAAAGCCGGTAAAGCCAGAATATCTTTTACTGTCAGTGCCATAGTAACCCTCCTCGCTTTTTATAAAAAGTATAAACATTATATATTGAATTTTGACTTTTTACAATTATTCTGGGCATTAAATGTTATATCATATTGATAAGAATAAACTTAGAAAATCTGTATGTAAATAAAAAGGAGAGCAACAATGAAAATCAAAACTTTTAAAGTTGAGCGCTGGATGAATGAGTATGAAGACAACTGCACATATAACCTGGCAGAAACATGTATTGACTCTATCACTATCAAAGAACTTCTTGAAATGTGCGGAGAAGATGTAACAGAGTATATGGTAGAACTTGCTGATACAAGACTGACTTATGGACATATTTTTGGATCACCTGAATTACTGAAGGGAATTGCCGGGCTATATAAAACAATTGAGCCTAAGCATATTTTGCCTACACACGGAGCAATTGGAGCTAATAATATGGTAATCAGCACAATCATCAGTGCAGAAGATAATATGCTATCTGTGATGCCTACATATCAGCAGCATTATTCAATTCCGGAATCCATCGGGGCGGATGTTAGAATTATTAATCTTAATCTGGATAATCACTTCCTGCCTGATATAGAAAAGATGAGAAGCCTTGTAGACGAAAATACAAAAATGATTACAATCAACAACCCAAACAATCCGTCAGGTTCTGTTATTCCTGTTGAACAGATGAGGGAAATCGTTGAAGTTGCAAGAAGCGTAGATGCTTATGTGCTTTGTGACGAAGTGTACAGAGGAATTTCTGAAGATGGAAGTTATATGACATCTATCGTAGATTTATACGAAAAGGGTATCTCTGTCGGAAGTATGTCTAAGACATTCTCCATGGCAGGTGTAAGACTTGGATGGATTGCAACTAGAGATGAAGAATTGATGCATCTTCTGATGGAAAGAAGAGATTATGACACAATCAGCTGCGGAGTAATCGACGATAAGCTTGCTGCTCTTGCACTGCAGAATAAAGACAAAATATTTGAAAGAAACAGTGAAATTCTATTGAACAACAGAAAAATCCTGGATGATTGGGTAAACGAAACACCTGAAGTATATTATCAGAAACCTGTTGCAGGAACAACTGCCCTTGTTTACTATAAGAAAGATATGCCGTCATACGAGCTCTGTGTAAAGCTTCTTGAATCTAAGGGAGTTTTGTTCACGCCGGGAGAATGCTTCGAAATGGAAGGAGCCGTAAGAATCGGCTATGCATTTGACTCTAAACTATTGAAGCAGGGACTTGACCTGTTTGCAGAATTTTTAAGGGAGATTTAGTGAGACATTAGAAATGAAGAGAAGTTATATTTCAAAGAGATATCAGGAAGACAAAAGCACTGCCATGGGTAAATCCGACGAAATGGCGAAGGCTTTTGACGATGTAATTAATTTAAGCCTGGGTGATCCGGATCTGATTACAGACGAGCGAATCATTAATGCAGCCTTCGAGGATGCGAAGCGTGGCCATACAAAATATACTGACTTCAGAGGCGATCCGGAACTTCGTGAGGCAATCGTCGACTTTTACAAGGAAGAGTACGATATGGACATAGTTGACGAGGAAGTCTTCGTATGCACTTCCGCCTGTGAAGGAATGTATCTTGTACTGGAGGCAATTCTCGATGACGGTGACGAAGTGCTTATGCAAGCGCCATACTTTACACCATATAGGCAGCAGGTTGAGCTTGCAAGAGGTGTGCCTGTTGAACTGCCTACATACGAAGAAGAGGACTTTCAGATAAACGTCGAAAGACTTGAAAGCCTGATTACAGAGAAGACAAAGGCTTTAATAATCAATAGTCCAAATAATCCGACAGGAAACTGCCTGACTGTTGAAACCATGAGAAAAATCGGTAAAATCGCAGAAAAGTATGACATTGTTGTAGTTGCTGACGATATCTACACGGCCTTCAGCTACCAAAACCCATTCGTGCCTTTTGCTTCGCTTCCAGGCATGAAGGAGAGAACTATCGTACTCAACTCTTTCTCAAAGAACTTCACCATGACAGGATGGAGAATCGGAAACATTATCGCGACAGCCGATATTATCAAGGTTATTCAGCAGATAAACGAAAACGTTGTTTTTACAGCACCATCGATTTCACAAAGGGCAGCACTGTATGCATTAAGACATAGAAAAGAAATTCAGCCTGATATGGTAGAAGAGTATAGGAAGAGAATGTTCTATGCTGCAGAAAGGATTAATAAGATTCCAAAGTTGAGCGTTATTAATCCGCCTAAAGGAAGCTTTTATCTATTTGTAAATATTAAAGAAACAGGTTTATCCAGTGAAGAAGCAGCAGAACTATTCCTTAAGGAGGCGCACGTTCTTGTGCTTCCGGGAAATGCCTTCGGAGACTGTGGAGAGGGATACGTTAGAATTGCATGCACAGTTGGAATAGAAAAGCTAGGTGAGGCATGCGATAGAATTGGAAATATTGAATTGCTTAAGGAGAAATAGAGATGAAAAAAACATTACCTGAAAAATTCATAAAAGAACCTACCGGTTTCCCTTTTTCACCGGTGTTATCAATTGAAGGAAAAGAGATAGTTGTGACCTCAGGAACATGCTGTGATGATTACGACGGGCAGATTCCTGAGGACATGGAAACCCAGGCAAGAAATACTATTTTGGCATGTGAGCGATTCCTGAAAGAGGCAGGCTGCAATCTGAGCAATGTATTCAATGTGGAAGTATATATGAGTGACCTGGACAAGTGGAACGATTTTAACAAAGTATATAAGGAACTTATGCCTGACAATCCACTGCCTTGCAGAAAAGCGTTACAGGTAGGACTTCTTCCCGGTTACCATGTTGAACTTGTAATGTGGGCTGTAAAGTAGGATTAAGGAATAATAATTATAAGGAGAGCTGAAATGATTCGATTTGAGAAAGTGACATCGGATAATTTTGAAGATGTTATCAATTTGAAAATGAAAGATTCACAGATTGGATTCATGGAGAACAATCTGTACTCCTTAGCTGAGGCAAAGGTATTCGATTATCTTGAGCCTAGAGCCATATATAATGATCAGGAACTGATCGGGTTCATGCTCTACTATTTTCAACCAAATGGAGTAGTGAGAGAAATGGGACCTGGGGAAGGTGTGCATGAAATACACAATGACGGAATGGACTATGTATATTTCAAGCGCCTGATGATAGATCAGTGCTATCAAGGTAAAGGTTTTGGAAAAGCAGCCCTTGAAGAAGCCGGAAGATTCTTCAAGAAGGAATATCCAAGCATTGGATTTATTGAACTAATGCATTATATGGATAACGAAACCGGAGCATCCTTATATGAGGCTGCCGGGTATAAATCTACAGGTGAGGTGCGACGCACGCCTAGACCTGGAACCGATGATGAGTATGATGAAGAATTAGTGAGAAGAGTGTACTTTGAAGAGTAATAAACTGATAATTCTCCAAAATAATAATAGCCAACCAGCCTGTCCGAAAAATATTTTGGATGGGCTGGTTAATTGTGTTCTTTTATAACAACTGAAAGGGAGCTTGGATTAATGATTAGAATAATCTGAGGATGGAAGCTACATGCCATCTATAGTTGATTTATATGATAAGGGCATTTCAGTTGGAAGTATGTCAAAGTGTTTTTCTCTGGCAGGCCTGAGGCTTGGATGGGTTGCCACAAAAGATAAAGCACTGACTGCACTTATGCATGAAAGAAGTGATTACGATACAATAAGCTGCGGTGTTCTCGATGATATGATTGCATCATTGGCTCTTCAAAACAAAGAAAAGATATTCGATAGAAATAGAAGCATTCTTTTAAAAAATAGAGAAATTCTAGATAAGTGGGTAGAAGAAACCGAAGGAGTAGAATATGTAAACCCGTTATTGATTTCTCTGCAAAATAAGGCTATAGTATATGAAAGATGCTTAAATCAGGAAAGAGCAATCTTGAAATATATGATTAATGTTGTAGGAGGTAATTATAATGGCAAGCTTATGGGGTGGAAGATTTGAAAAAGAGATGGATGATATTGTAAAGCAGTTCAATGCATCTATCGGTTTTGACCAGAGAATGTACAACGAGGATATTGACGGAAGCATTGCTCACGTAACTATGCTTGGACATCAGGGCATAGTGTCAGAGGATGAGGCCAAGCAGATTGTTGATGGACTTGAGAAAATAAGGGGAAAGATTAAGAGTGGAGAGATTGTCTTCGATATTGACGATGAAGATATTCACATGGGAATAGAAAGCAGACTTATTGCTGATATCGGAGATGTAGGAAAGAAGCTGCACACTGCAAGATCAAGAAATGACCAGTGTCAGATTGACATGAGACTGTATCTGAAGAAAGAAATAAAGGATATAGCTGAAAGACTGATTTATCTTGAAGAGGTAATTCTTTCTAAGGCTGAACAGTATGCGGATTCAATAACTGTTGGATTTACTCACATTCAGCATGCGCAGCCTATCACAATCGGCTTCATTTTCATGGCATATTTCCAGATGTTCAGACGTGACCTGGACAGACTGGCTGCAACATATGAAAGAATGAACCTGTGCCCTTTAGGTGCATGTGCACTTGCAGGAACAACACTTCCGACAGACAGAAAGTACACTGCACAGCTTCTTGGCTTTGCAGCACCTACAGAAAATGCAATGGACAGTGTAAGTGACCGTGACTATGTAATCGAATTCGAAAGTGATGCAGCAATTTCAATGATGCACATTTCAAGATGGGCAGAGGAATTTGTATGGTGGAACTCTCAGGAATTCGGATTCATTGACATTGATGACAGCTACTGCACAGGCTCCAGTATTATGCCTCAGAAGAAGAATCCAGATATGGCTGAACTTCTTAGAGGAAAGTCAGGACGTGTGTACGGTGATCTGGTTCAGATGCTGACAATTATGAAGGGAACCCCTCTTGCATACAACAAGGACTTCCAGGAAGACAAGGAAGGCTTATATGATGTAATTGACACATGGAAGGCAAGCATTACAATCTTCGCAAATATGCTTGAAAAGACTGAATTCAGAATGGATAGAATAGAGCAGCACTTTGCGAAGGGATTCCTGAATGCAACTGATATTGCTGAACATTTTGCCAATGCCGGAATTCCATTTAGAGAAGCACACTCTATCGTAGGAAGAATGGTTAAAATGTGTGAAGTTAAGAACTGTGATTTTGAGGATCTTACAGACGAAGATTTACAGAGCATTGACCAGCGTGTTAACAAGGAGACACTTGGAGATATCAGCATGAAGGCATGTGTGGATGCAAGAGTTTCATATGGTGGAACTGCTCCTTCAGAAGTAAGAAGACAGATTTCCGTAGGAGAAAGCTGGCTGAATGGAATAAAGGAAATGGTGTGGTAAGAATGGATAAAAGAGAATTTGCCTTAAAAAAACATGCCGAATGGCAGGGAAATGCGCCCTGTTCAAAACTTTTGCAGATATAGATGCAATTCCAATCTGTACCTTAATAAAATAAATCAAAAAGCCTGTCCGGAGCAATAAATTCGGACAGGATTTAACTTTTTGAATATTTGAAACTGTATCTGAAAGACTAGTCGGGAAGAAGTCCATCGAAGGAAAGGTCTTCTTCTTTTTTTGACTCTACTGTAGTATCAACTATTTTCTCATATGACACAGGATCACTATTTTCGAAGGTTACAATGTATCCCTCGCCCGGATCCGGCATCCAGTCCCAGGTAGTGCAATTGTCTTCCGGAAACAGATGAGTCATAATTGCAGAGATTACACCTCCGTGACAGAACATCACACTGTGTGCCGGGTTTCCGTCATGTCTGTGAGCCAGCTCAGTAAGGCGGTGATAGCCAATCAGCTCATCAAGCCCTTCCTTGATTCGATTCTTAAACTGATTCAGAGTTTCGGCTCCGGGAAGTGCAACATCGCCTGTCTTATCATATCCCCATTCAAGAAAAACCGGGTCATCCTTAAGTTCCTCGAATCCTTTACATTCATATTCACCAAACCTCATTTCCTGAAGCTTTGGAATCTGTCTGTGTTCACGAGGACCTACAACAAGCTCCAGAGTATGTTCCGTTCTGATCAGTCCGGTAGTGTAATAACCTGCATCTTCGGCAAATTCAGGGTAACACCCTGCTGCGGCCATTCTAGTCACCTTGTCAATTCCTTCTTGAGCAAGAGGAAGATCGGTGGCACCGTAGTACCAGCTGTTCAGATTTCCAACTGTAATTCCATGTCTGATAAAGAATATCTTTGATTCCATTAATACCTCTTTCTTTCCACTACCTATACGTACGTTTACTTTATTCTGACACCCAGGCCACAGAACACGCGCACAACTTCATCAGCAGCCTTGCCCAGGTTAACCATACATCTTCCGTTAGCTTCGCGCCATTCACGCTCATCCCTGTCCAGAGGAACAATTCCCTGGGAAATATCGTCACATATAATAATGCTGTCCCTAAGGTCGTCCAGGTGGCTGAAAATAAGCTCCTTAGCCTCCAGCCCCTCCTTTACACATGCATAAACAAACTTGTCCAGACCGTAAATCACTTTCTTTTCATAGTCAATATGTACAGACTCCATGCTGCATCTGTACACGTCCTCTTTACATAATTTATATGTTTCCAGAACATAATCAAGCTTTCCCTGATATGCTCCGCCAAAAATCAGTACCATATTATATCAACCTCCCTTATGCCGGCATCATAAACGTAAAAGTATAATGACCGGTAAGAGCCAGCGTCATTATACCTGCAAGTTCACTGAAACAGATAGTGTAACCCGCAACATCACCGCTCATTCCACCCAGCTGCTTTCTCGCATACAAACAGGCGATATAGCCCGCAAGAATCATTACAGCAGCCAGAACAGCCATATTAATAAGGCGAATTCCGTTACCGCACGCTATAACAGTTGAAGGAACACAGAACACATATGCGACTCCTATTCCAAGAATCACAGCAAGCTGAATCAGAATAACTGCAATGTATCTGCTTCTGTCAGGCTGTTCATAATCTTTAACATACTGACTGTGGCCTATAGGCCTGTAAGAAAGAACACATGCGCCGCCAATGCTTCTGCTTAATACAGGAATCAGCAGAAAGCCTATATAATCACAATAGGGCAGTGCCGCATTCATTGAAGCGTACCATGTCAGCACTAAAAAAACCAGGGTTACGACTGCGAAGGCACCCACATTGGAGTCCTTCAGAATACGCTGTCTGTCCTCAAGTGGACGACGAGATAAAATTGCATCCATACAGTCCATATACCCGTCCATATGCATGAATCCGCATATAGCAAAAATATAGAAAACCATGACAATAGAAACAATGGACAGAGGCAAAACTGCCAGGCGCAAAACTGCCAGCAGCGCTATCCATAGAATCCCTATAACTGCCCCAACAGCGGGTAAAAATGCAAGCATTAAATTCTTAAGCTCACTGTCCCACTTTTTTAATGGACAGGGAAGGGTGATAAAGTTTCCCCAAGCCATGAAAAAAGCCGTAATAAACTTCATCGTTCGTCTCCTTTATAGAAATATTTATGTCCGTAAGCCACCTCAACAACCTGATCGCAGACCTTGGCCAGTGCCCTGTCAGCAGTAGCAAGAGCCTCTCGGTAGCACTCTGTGTAGTCGTCAAAAATTCGAGCATCAGAGTAGATTCCATCGGAAACAAAGACCGTGTTTCCTGTCATTTCTGCAAACCTGAGCAGTTCCTGCGAAACTCGATTGCCTGCCTGAAAATCAGTGATACCATCAGGTCTGAACATCTCATTTGACAAAAGTGCAGTAACACTGTCCAGTAGAAAGACTCCTCCGGAATCCACACCTTCCTGAGATAAAGCGTCCAAAATATCACGACCCTGTTCAATTGTAGTAAAACCCCAGCCTTCACGCTCGCCGATATGGCGTCTGATTCGCGCTCTGTCCTCATCATCGCCCGGAATCATAGTGGCAAGATAATATAGGGGAACCTCCCGCTCTCTGGCCATATCCCTTGCGATTTCCTGTGCAAACATGGACTTGCCATTTTTGCAGCCGCCACTGATAAAAACATTCATTAGAATAAATTGTCCCTTCTGATTTCCTCAAGATAATCCGCATCGATTGCAGCTTCTTCAAGTGTCTTCATAATGTTCATAGAAGCTACGGCAGTCTCTATAATTTTGAAAGCAATCGGACAGCCACTGCCTTCTCCCAGCCTCATCTGCAGGTCAAACATAGGCTTAAGTCCAAGTCTGTCCATTGCAATTGCGTAACCGATTTCAAAAGATTTGTGAGATGCAAACATGTAATCCACAACTCTCGGATTCAACTCTTTTGCATAACATGCTGCAACAATAGAAATAAAGCCGTCAATAACTACAGGCATTCTGTTTAGCGCTGCGCCAAGAAATGCACCCACCATGGCACAGATATCAAAACCCCCTATGTTTGCCAGTTTATCGATAGGATCGGACATACAGTACATATTCACAGCATCTCTTACTACTGAAACTTTCTTATTGAGACCTTCATCGTTAAGGCCGCCGCCACGTCCCACAAGATCCTCTGCCTTAGCACCTGTCAAAGCGCTCAGAAGGGCGGAGCTTGTTGTTGTGTTTCCAATCCCCATTTCTCCGATACCGAAAAGCTGTGCACCGGATTTCTTTGCTGCGTCAGCAGCCTCAAAACCGATGAGCATTGCTTCTACGGCCTGAGATCTGGTCATGGCAGGTTCTTTTGCAAGATTCCTTGTTCCGTTTGCAATGCGGCGATTAACAATTTTTACAGGAATTTTTCCATCTTCGGTAAGCATTGAATCAGTGTAAAGCTCTTTAGGAATTTCCATTGCTACCCCAACATCAGTTACAAGTAAGTCAATGCCGAAATATTTTGCCATAGAACTTACACCCGTATATCTTCTGGTAAAGTTAATAGTCTGTGAAAGTGTTACTGACTGTGGAGCTGAAGCAACACCCTCCTCAACGACACCGTTATCAGCGGACATGACAGCAATGCACTGTCTGGTTACATCGTTATCTACAGCTTTACCTGTAATTCCTGCGATTTTTATTGAAATATCCTCCAGTGCACCAAGGCTTCCGGGAGGTTTAGCCAGATATGCCTGGCGCTCTTTCGCCTCATTAATTGCGGCTTCATCAACAGGTGGAATCTTTCCTATTAGTTCGTATAGCCTTTTTTCATTCTCCATAATCTATTAATCCTCTCAAAAAATAAAATCAACCAGCTGATATTAAATCAGTGTGTGAGTCGAAAACGCAACACAGTGATATGATAACACAAAACCCTCATAAATAAAAGTTTTTCGCCTTGTAAAGGCGGGGAATATTGAATATAATTAGTGTGGATATCGATGAGTATCCGGGACTATTTTTTTGAAAGAGGATTTTTATTATGGGAAAGAAAATGAAGAGCAACATTATGCTGCTGATTACTGCAATAATCTGGGGTTCAGCTTTTGTTGCACAGAAAGCCGGAACAGTCCTTGAGCCGTTTACATACAATGGAATCCGTATGTTTATCGGTGGTCTTGTACTGATTCCTGTAATTTTGGTTTTTAGCAAACTGGGTCTGACAGAGGAAACGGTGGATGAGAACGGAAACAAAGTTTTCCTGAACAAGACCACAATAGTCGGCGGTTTGTGCTGCGGAGTTGTTTTATGTATTGCCAGTAACCTTCAGCAGTTCGGAATGTACTTTGATACAGATGCCGGTAAAGCAGGATTTATCACATCACTTTACATAGTACTTGTACCTATTCTGGGAATATTCCTGGGCAAGAAAGTAAGACCTATCGTATGGGGATGTGTAGCACTGGGAGTAGTCGGTTTCTATATGCTGACAATGGCAGGCAAAGGAACAGGTTTCAGCCTGCAGACAGGTGACTTCTTTGTTCTTCTTTGTGCGTTTTGTTTCGCATGCCATATTATGGTTGTTGACCACTTCTCGCCAAAATGTGACGGAATCAAGCTGTCGTGTATTCAGTTTCTGACAGTAGGAATTATCAGCATGATACTTATGGGAATCTTTGAAACTCCGGTACTTGCAGATATTATTGACTGCTGGCTGCCGATTCTGTACTGTGGTGTTTGCTCATCAGGTATTGCTTACACCCTGCAGGTTCTGGGTCAGAAGGATGCAGAGCCAACAGTTGCAACTTTGCTTATGAGTCTGGAATTCGTATTTGCGGTATTGTTTGGGGTACTGCTTATTGGAGAAAAGATGACCCTTATCGAAGGATTGGGATGCATCGTAATCTTTATTGCAGTAATTATCCCTCAGTTACCATCTAAGGAAGAAAGACTGCAGGCAAAAGAATAACTTACGAGGTGACAAGGTAATGATTAGTAGAGAAAAAGCTTTAGAATTACTGAAAAAGTACAACAAGGAGCCATTTCACGTTCATCACGGTCTGACTGTAGAGGCTGTAATGAGATATATGGCAGAGAAACTTGGTTATGGCGATGAGGCTGATTTCTGGGCAATGGCAGGACTATTGCACGATATTGACTTTGAAATGTGGCCTGAAGAACATTGCATTAAGGCTCCGGAACTGTTAAGGGAAGCCGGAGTTGAGGAGGCTCTGATACATGCTGTCGTATCACACGGATACGGAGAATGCTGTGATGTAGCACCGGAACATGAGATGGAGAAAGTTTTGTTCGCCACCGATGAACTTACCGGGCTTGTGGGTGCTGCTGCACTTATGCGTCCGTCTAAGAGCTGCAAGGATATGGAACTCAAGTCTTTGAAGAAAAAGTACAAGGACAAGAAGTTTGCTGCCGGCTGCGACCGTGAGGTAATTGCAAAAGGAGCAGAAATGCTGGGATGGGAGCTGGAAAAGCTTCAGGCTGAAACTCTGGAGGCTATGCAGGCGACAGAGGATGCCGTGCTGGCTCAGGAGTAACTGATTATTTATCGCACAAATAAGAAAAGAGGTAAGGTAAATGTATTATGAAATGGAAATTGCAGGGCTGAAACGTCAGCTGCCACTTTGCAAGATAAACGACGACTTATACATCGGAGCTTTTATTATGTTCAGCGATGTCGAAATTACCAAAGCGGCTGCCGCAGAACTTCTTAAGAAGGCACCTGAATTCGATGTTATCGTAACAGCAGAATCAAAGGGAATTCCACTGGCTTACGAAATGGCCAGACAGGTCGGTACTGATGACTACATAGTTGCGCGTAAGGGTGCAAAGCTTTATATGGAAAATGTCATCACTGTAGATGTGAACTCTATTACTACTGATCACATTCAGACTTTATGCTTTGGTCAGAAGGAAGCTGATATGATCAAGGGTAAAAGAGTTCTTATCGTAGATGATGTTATCAGTACAGGTGAATCTCTGCGTTCCATCGAAGCACTTGTAAATGCTGTCGAAGGAAATATTGTCGGCGAAATGGCTGTCCTTGCAGAGGGAGAAGCTGCTGACAGAGACGACATTATCTTCCTCGAGAAGCTGCCTCTTTTTAATGCGGAAGGGGAACCACTATAGAAAGAGAGGTGTGCACGCTATGAAGTTTAAAATGATTCACGAAAACTATAACGTTCACGACCTTGATATTTCACTGAAGTTTTATAAGGAAGCTTTAGGTCTGGAGGAAATTCGACGCATAACTGCAGAAGATGGTTCATTTATCATAGTTTATGTGGGAAACGAAGAATCTACATTTGAACTGGAGCTTACATGGCTTCGTGATATGGATAGACCATATGATTTAGGCGACTGTGAATTCCACCTTGCTTTCAGCACGGAGGACATTGACGCAGCGCACAAGAAACACGAGGAAATGGGTTGCATCTGCTTCGAGAACAAGGATATGGGGATATACTTTATCGAGGATCCGGATGGATACTGGCTGGAAGTTGTCCCGGCCAAATAATAAGGACAAAAAGTTAACAGCCTTCTATGTTATTGTTATGCATAGAAGGCTGTTTTATTGGTTTATAATATTAGGTTATGTTATTGGGCAATGTTAATGTAATGGCTTTTACCAGGCCCAGCTGTAGGCTCTGTACATGTCATTTATCAGACTATTGTTGATAGCTGCAATTTTCGACCTGATGTAGTTATATGTTTTAGGTCTCTGCTTTTTCAATGTTCTCGGGTTAGAAGTATACTCTGCAAAGGACTGGGCAAAGTATTCTTCACTTGTGCTTAATATGTAAGATCTCTGCGAACCTTTATACTTTGATTTCTCAGCCTTGTAAACGGAAGCAAAGCTTTTTGACTTGCCTGCGCCATTGTTAAGCTCAGATACAAAGTGACCCATCTCATGAAGAATATGCATCTTCGTTCTTGTTTTCATTATTATCGCATGTTTTGCGACACTGAAAGTACCTGCATAATAGTAATTTTTGTCATATTTGACTTTAAATCCAAGCTTTACAAACGCATTTACAACGCGGCTGTCAGCTTTAACACTTGTGTTTGGAATTGTTTTACTGCTTGTTGCGGCAAACGCACCTGATGTAGTGAGCGAAAGCACGAGAACAAGAACAGTAAAGACTCTGATTGCTTTCTTAACCATTTCATCTCCTCCATACTTCTTCTTTCGCCGCATAAAAAAGACCGCTTACAGGAATAAGCGGTCGGTTATTTGAAGATGCAGAGGAGAGACACAGGTGGTAAAAGAAAACACGTGTGTTCCAAAAACATTGGCGGAAGGCACCGTCAAAGGCAACTGGCTGGCATACTCTATGGCTTAGCCCCTATAGCTTTGCGTCACCGAATTTCTTCGGCTTTGCTAATATTCTATTTTATGCAACAAAAAAATCATTTAGAGAATTCACCAAATGATCGTCGCATTTCAATATGTGGATTATCATACATATCCTGCTGACTGATACGGCAACTGGCTGACATGCCCGAAGGTTTAGTCCCTGTAGTTTTGCGTCACCGGATTTCTCCGACTTTGCCTTTGCTGAAAATCTCTTGTTACAGAGTATATGGTAGCATAAATGTAATTATTTGTCAATATATAAAGAAAATTTTTTTTGGTTTTCATGCCAATTTTATTAATACAACTTAAAATCAAGCATATAATATAATATAAGTGCATATACCTATATGGTAAAGTTATTTCTGAGAACAAAGGACAACTTTGCGGCTGTATTTTGATATAGGAAAGGGGCGGTGAGTTATAGACAAATAAGAAATAGTTGTCGAAAGGGTTTTTCTTATAATTTTACCTAGAGTAAATATTATAAAAAAGACAAATTACTGAAAATGGCAAACCATTTGAAAGAATGGGACGCAAAGCAAGAGGGCTAAGGTCCTATGGACTACGCCGGCTCGGCCGCCAATGATTTCGTTTTTTTAATATTATTACACAAATATTGAAAGGAAATGAAATTATGGCAAGTTTTAAAAAATTTTTTAGCATACTGCTGAGCTTATGCATGGTGCTGGCACTGATGCCGACAAGTGCATTTGCTGCAGGAAGCAGCAGTTCTGTTGATCATATAGACCTGGGAGTCAGTATGACAGCTGAACTGAAGGTAGGAGATAAAACCCTGTCATCTGAAGTAAAACTGAAGACTTCAGATGCAAGTCGAGTTCAGGTTACGGCAGTTCAGAACGGAAGTGCGGTTAGTTTCACAAGAAGTAGCGTATCTACAAGTACTGACACCGATGGTAACCCCCAGGTTCGACTAAAAGGAACCTTTCCGGTAGGTACGAAGAGTAACCCTGTAATGTACACTGTTTCCTTTACAACAGATGTGACGTTTGTAGATGGAAGTAAAACATACACGGTTCCTATGACATTTACGTCAACCTTCAATTACTGGAGCTCGGATAATGTTTGTCCGGGGCTTACTAGAGAAAAATCGAAATGGATGAACGGGAGCATTATACGTGGCTCCGGAATGGACTTTGTGCTGGGATCTTCTGCTTCAAAGGGTATAGTAACAATCACCAAGGAAGTAAAAGATAAAGACGGCAATTATATTAATGCTTCAGGACAGACATTTACTTTTAATGTTTACCGTTATGATGCCGGAAGCAACAGCTATACTAAGGTGGATGCTGTTACAGTTCAGCCGACCGGAGACGGCATCGGCATAGGAATTGTTTACCTTGATTACGGAACTTATTACATTGAGGAAGCCAGCCCTGTTAGTGAGCTGACAGTAGACAATGAGAAATATGAATACAATGGTACAGCAATTACTTACACTGACGCAGCGGGAACAAAAAATATAAACGGAACAAAAACAGAGAACTTTAATCTTTCTGCAAATGCCGTAAAAATGTCAGTATCTGTAGCCAATATCTATGCTCCGGGTACAACCAGTGTTGCGGTATCCAAGGAATGGAACGATGCAGGAAATCAGGATGGAATCAGACCTTCATCTGTAACAGTAAGACTGTACGCAGACGGAAAACCTGTTGACGGCAAGACTGCTACTCTAAATGCAGATAACAGCTGGGAAGCAACATTCGAAAACCTTCCTGTATATAAATCAGGAACAGCAATCGCTTACACAGTAGTAGAAGACGAAGTTACAAATTACACTACATCTGTCAGCGGAAATGCAGTAGATGGATTTGTTGTTACAAACAGCCATGCACCAGCCAAGACATCAGTCACAGTAACCAAGTCATGGGACGACGCAGGAAATCAGGACGGTATTCGTCCTGCATCTGTAACAGCTGTGCTGTATGCAGATGGCGTAAGTACAGACAAAAAAGTTACTTTATCAGCTGCTAATCAGTGGTCAGCAAGATTTACTGATCTTCCTGTAAACAGGGCAGGCAAAAAGATTGCCTACACTGTTAAGGAAGAGTTAGAAGAAGGCTCTAAGTATACAGCAGTAGTTACGGGATCTGCTGAAGAAGAATTTGTAATTACCAACTCATATGAACCTGCTAAGACAGACATCAGCGTATCCAAGGAATGGGATGACGCAGACAATCAGGACAATTTGCGTCCTGCATCAGTAACAGTAAGACTGTACGCAGACGGCAATCCTGTTGACGGCAAGACTGCCACTTTAAGTGCAGCTAACAAATGGACAGCAACATTCGAAAACCTTCCTGTATACAAATCAGGAACAGCAATCGTTTACACAGTAGTAGAAGACAAAGTTGCAGGTTACACTGCAAATGTTACCGGAAGTGCAGGTAAGGGATTTGTTGTTACAAACAGTCACACACCTGCAAAGACATCAGTTGATGTATCCAAGGTATGGAAAGACGCTCAGAATCAGGATAATCTTCGTCCAACATCTATAACTGTAAAGCTGCTGGCAAACGATACAGAAACAGGGAAGATGGTTGTTCTGAATCCATATAATGGATGGGCTGCTTCATTTGATGATCTGGACAAGTATGCAGCAGGAGTAGAAATTGCATATACTGTAGAAGAAGTATCTGTTACAGGTTACACATCTGTAATCACAGGAAGTGCAGCAGAAGGTTATGTAATTACAAACACCCACGCACCTGCAAAGACATCAGTTGCTGTATCCAAGGTATGGGTAGACGCTCAGAATCAGGATAATATTCGTCCTGACGCAGTAACAGTTAAACTGTTTGCAAACGGTACAGAAGTACAGGGTAAGACAGTTGAGCTGAATGCAGGCAACAACTGGACTGCTTCATTTACAAATCTAGACAAGTATGCAGCAGGAGAAATCATCAGATATACTGTAGAAGAAGTAGCCATCGAAGGATATGAACCGGTTATTACCGGAGATCAGGTAAATGGTTATGTAATTACAAACGGTCACATTCCATATGTTACATCTGTTACAGTAACAAAGGAATGGATTGATAATCAGAATCAGGATAATATTCGTCCTGACTCAGTAACAGTAAAACTGTACGCAGACGATGAACCTGTTGAAGGACAGGAACTAACCCTAAGCGAGGGAAACAACTGGACTGCAACATTCAGTAATCTTCCTGTAAACAAGGCAGGCAAGAAAATTGAGTACACTGTAGAAGAAAATGCTGTAGATGGCTATGAAGCAACAATCACAGGAACTGCATTAGGCGGATTCACAGTTAAAAATACTCATGTACCTGCAACAACTGAAGTAAGCGTGTCCAAGGTATGGGACGATGCTGACGATCAGGATAGAATCCGTCCTGAATCTGTAACAGTTAGACTGTATGCAGACGGTGAACCGGTTGAAGGTCAGACAGTAACTCTAAGCGAAGAAAATCAGTGGACATTTGTATTCACAGATCTTCCTAAGAACAAGGAAGGAAAC
>JAQYNQ010000116.1 GCA_028727785.1 Eubacteriaceae bacterium
TATTAGCGGAAAAGAAGTACAGGAGATATAGTCGGTATTTGCTGGTTTTGATATAAGATATTTCACCGGATTTAAGGTTGTGTGTCCTGACGGATTTGTGATTATCCGGGAGCATTCGGGAATACTGAGCAGTCTGAATTATTGTATCGATCAGGCATACAAGCATAATGCTTATGATAGGATTTACTATGTGACCGGTGAAAATCCGATCCTTATATTGAATAGCGTAGATGGTGGTGATTCTGCCACATATAGGGTTCTGGTGATAGAGCCATTTTTTCTTTGCACACCGAAAAGCATATAGAAACAGGAGTGTATATTTACAAAAACACAAAAATGTGACCCGCGAGAAAATTATGGGTCACACTACGTGGCGAAACAAATCTTGGTATTGGTTTTGCGGGAATCGTTGCAATTCTAGGAATTTTATGATATCATGTACTATGTATATTTGTGCGAAAACGGCCGTGAGAGCGATGGGGTGAGAAAGTTGCGAAAGCATTGAAAAACAGCGCAAATGGTCGTAAAACTGCAGAATAAGCATATTTGAAACAGGAGGTCTAATAAATGAAAATTATCATAGATGCTATGGGTGGAGATAATGCACCTTTTGAAATTATTCAGGGAGCTATCGATGCATTAAAAGAAATAGATGATGAAATTATCTTAGTTGGAGATGAGGAACTTATTAAAGAGACTCTTAAAGCCAAGAACTACAACGGAGACAGAATCAGCATCGTACACACAACTGAAGTCATCGGAAATGATGAAGCACCTGTTAGAGCAGTAAGATCAAAGAAGGACTCATCAATTGTCAGAGGTCTGAATATGCTGAAAAACGGAGAGGGAGATGTATTCCTTTCAGCAGGAAGCACAGGTGCGCTGCTTGCAGGGGGTCTTTTCATCTTAGGAAGAATTCAGGGAATTGACAGACCTACACTGGCAACAGTTTATCCGGTAATCGGACATCAGCCGTCAATCCTTGTTGATACAGGTGCAAACGCAGAGTGCAAGCCAAACAATCTGCTTGAATTCGGAATCATGGGAAGCATTTATATGGAAAAAGTACTTGGAAGAGAAAACCCTACAGTCGGACTGATTAACAACGGAACCGAAGAAGGAAAGGGAACAGCTCTTACAAAGGCAGCATATGACCTTCTCAGAAAGAGTAATCTGAATTTCCTGGGATATATTGAAGCAAGAGAATTACAGAATGCTGCAGCAGATGTAATCGTTACAGACGGTTTTACAGGCAATACAATTCTTAAGCTGACAGAAGGAATGGGTTTGATGGTTCTCAGAGAAATGAAATCAAGATTCCTGGAAACTACAAAGTCCAAGGTTGGTGCATTACTTCTGAAGAAACAGTTAATGGGAATCAAGAAAGAATTCAACTACGCAGAATACGGCGGAGCACCACTGCTAGGCGTCAAAGGTGCAATGCTGAAGATGCACGGTTCCTCCGATGCTCTTGCAGTAAAGCAGACCATTATCAAAGCTATTCCATACGTAGAAGAAAATGTAGTTGAAAAGATCCAGAGTTCAGTTCTGGAAATTGAGGAAATATTAATAAGCGAATAATCCGGAGCAGGCTAAGCCTGGTACGGGGACTGAAAAAGAGGAATAACACATTGAATAATCACAAGCTTGAAGAAGTTTTAAAGTATAAATTTAAAGAGAAAAACCTGCTTCAGCGGGCTTTGAACCATGGGTCATATTGTATGGAACATGGATTGAGTCACGAGGACAGCAATCAGAGGCTGGAGTTTCTTGGCGATGCATATTTTGATGCAATTGTAAGTACCGAGCTATATAAGCGAATGAGCGGAGACGAAGGTAAGCTGTCCCAGACAAGAGCTGCAATCGTATGCGAGAACAGCCTGGCATCCGTAGCAGAAAGATTAGGCGTGGGCACCTATCTGAACCTTGGAAGAGGCGAAGAACATGCAGGCGGAAGAAAGAAAAAATCACTGCAGGCAGATGCAGTGGAAGCCATAGTGGGTGCAATCTACCTGGATGGCGGATACGATGAAGCAGAAAGATTTGTACTGAGAGAATTCGAGAGTATAATAAACCAGGCTATAGAAGGAAAACTTGTTCTGGACTATAAGACAAGAGTCCAGGAGGAATTCCAGAAAAGCGGTAAAAAGGTCACAATCAGCTATGAGCTGGACAAGGCTACCGGACCGGACCACGATAAGACATTTTACGTTCATCTTACATGCAACGGAAAGACTTACGGAAGCGGAATGGGAAAAACAAAAAAAGAAGCTGAGCAGCAGGCTGCGAAGGCTACGATTGAGGGAGGCATTTAATGTACTTTAAAAGACTGGAAATGCATGGCTTTAAGTCATTCGCAGAACCTGTTGTAATAGAATTCCATGAAGGAGTAACGGCTATTGTTGGACCAAACGGCAGCGGAAAGAGTAACATCAGTGACGCCATCAGATGGGTTCTTGGCGAGCAGAGTCCTAAGGCACTCAGAGGCGGAAAGATGGAAGAAGTAATTTTCGCAGGAACTGCCAGCAGGAAATCAAGAGGCATGGCAGAGGTTACACTTACAATAGACAATTCTACAGGAATTCTTGATATAGATTATAACGAAGTAGCAATTACAAGAAGAATGTACAGATCCGGAGAAAGTGAATACCTGATTAACGGCAATCACTGTCGTCTTCGTGACATCAGAGAACTGATAATGGATACAGGTATCGGTGTAGACGGATATTCACTTATCGGTCAGGGTAAAATAGCTGATATCGTCAGCAATAAGCCGGAAAGCAGAAGAGAAATCTTCGAGGAAGCTGCCGGCATTGTTATGTACAAGAGCAAGAAGGCTGAAGCCGAAAGAAAGCTGGAATCAACAGCAGGCAGTCTGGATAGAATTGATGACATTATCAGCGAAATAGAAGGCAGAATAGACGGCCTGAGAGAAGACAGCGAAAAGGCTTCCGAATATCTGGCCTTGAAGGACAGATACAGGGATTTAGAAATAAATATTACAGTAAGAAACATTGAGGGTATCAGTGAGAAGAACAGCAGTTTCAGGGAAGATGTTGAGAATCTTGCCGGACAGATTAGCGAAATAACTGAAAGCAAGCGCGCAGTAGACGAGCAGGTTGCAGCAGACAGCCAGAGAAGTGAGAATCTGGAAATTCTTTCAAATCAGGCGAGAGATAAGCTTCTGAATATTGTTGAGAAAATCAGCAGCCTGACAAACCAGAGCCAGCTCAATGAAGAAAAAATATCCGGCATTGATAATGAAATGAATATTCTTTCAAAAGACATCAAAGAACTTACAGAGCGTCTGAAGAGAGAAAAGGCAAATCAGGAAGAACTAAGCAACTCTCGCAGAGAAATTGCTGATAATTCAGAACAGGCTGAAGAAGAACTGCAGTCTAAAATTGAAAAATACAGCATCCTTGCAAGAGAAGCTTCAGAACTTTCAGAGGCAGTGGAAAACGGAAGAAGCAGACTGTTCCAGCTGCACAACAGAATTTCTTCAATGAGCAGCGAAATCAGAAGCTATGACAGCATCAGGGAAAGTCTTGAAAAAAGAAAAGAGCAGCTGATTTCCGACTCCGAAGGGGCATGCCGAGACAGTGCAGAGAACACTGCACAGCTGGAGAAGGCAAAAGAAGAGAGAAACGCTCTTTCAGCACAGATAAAAGAAGCAGATGATAAACTTCAGGCTCTGGGCTTGGAAGAGAGTGAGCTGAGAGAACACTGCCGTCAGCTGAACCTTAAGATTGAAGATTTAAAGGTAAAGGGCGGTCAGAAAACATCACGTAAAAAAACCATTGAAGAAATGGAAAACAACTATGAAGGATACAACTATGCCGTAAAGTATATTATGAAATCAGGGCTTTCCGGCATCGAAGGAGTAGTTGCTGAGCTGATGGAGGTTCCTGAAGGCTATGAGGTTGCCATTGAGACAGCCCTTGGAGGTCAGATGCAGAATGTTATCTGCGACAATGACAACAACGCCAAAAAGGCAGTTAACGCTCTTAAGGAAAGCAGGGCAGGTAGACTTACATTCCTGCCAGTTGCATCTATCAAAGCTTCCAAAGCTAAGATTGACAGCAGCCTTGAAGGGGATTTTGGATATGTTGGCCTGGCATCTGACTGTATAAAATGTGCACCGAGACACCAGGGGATTTTTGATTATCTCCTTGGCAGAGTCGCTATTGCCAGAGACATGGATGCTGCCATCAGATTGTCTAAAATATCAGGTGCAGGAATCAGATTTGTTACTTTCGACGGGGAAATCATTAATGCCAGCGGTGCAATTACAGGCGGTAAATTCAAGAACAAAACTGCAAACCTGTTGGAGAGAAAGAGCGAAATTGCAAGGCTTGAGCATGAAATAGACGGACTGAGAAATCAGATTCAGTCAGCTTTGACAGAGGGCAGAGCAGCAGAGCATAGACTTGAAGAAATTCAGGCTGAGAAGAATCAGATAACAGAGGTCAAGAGAGGAAAAGAACTATCTAATGCGGCCTTAGACAGCACTATAAAGGCTTTGACAGAGACTGTAGAAGGCATCGACCTAGGCAGAGAAAAGTATGAGAGAGAGCTTTCGTTAATTGAAAGAGATATAAATGACGCCGGAGAAACCGTTGAAGCACTGAAGGTTTCCGTAGAAAAGGCTGAGGCTGAAAATGTGTCCGTCAGGGAACAGATGGAAGAGTCCATGAATGCTTATGAAGCCAAGAAGGATGAGGTAACTGCCGCTAATGAGGAAATAACAGGCACCAGAATTGCCGCTACCGAATGGAGTAATAAGCTGACCAATATTGATAATCTTCTTGACCGGATTAAGGAAACCGTAGAGGACTATAATTCACAGATTGAAAAGAAGAAGCATGAGAGAGATCTTCTCGAAGATGAAAGAGACAGAATATTCTTCGGTAACGAAGGCAGCGAAGATGCTATAAATGAACTTCGGGAAGAAAAAGAGGATACTGAAGAATACATACAGAAAATTGCCGAAGAAAGAGCAGAAATCGCTGAAAAGTTAAGTACTGTTTCTGCAGAACAAAAGTCGGCGGGAGAAAAACTGAACGCTCTTCAGGATCAGAAATATCAGCTGGAAATCAAAATGGCAAAGAATGAAACTCAGCTGGATACCATGAAGGAAAGACTGTGGGATGAATTTGAAATTTCATACGCACAGGCTATGGACTTCAGACGTGAGGACTTTGTAATGGCTCCTGCTGTGAGAGAAAGCAGAGAAATCAGAAACAGAATCAGAGAGCTTGGCGATGTAAATGTTGGAGCTATCAAAGAATACGATGAGGTCAGCACAAGATACAAGTTCATGACAGAACAGAGAGAAGACATCATCACATCTGTTGACGGACTGAAGAAGATTATCAGCGATATGGACAGCAAAATCAAATCAAAGTTTAAGGAAAACTTTGACCTTATCGTAGAAAACTTTGAGGATATATTCAAGGAACTGTTTGGCGGCGGACATGCTGAGCTTCGCATGGAGGATGAGAACAATCCTCTGGAATCCGGCATCGAAATCGTTGCGCAGCCACCGGGAAAGAAGCTTCAGAACATTAACCTTATGTCAGGTGGAGAAAAGACCATGACTGCAATTGCATTAATGTTTGCCGTTCTGAAGACTAAACCGACACCGTTCTGTATACTGGACGAGGTTGAGGCTGCTCTTGATGACGCCAATATTGAACGGTTCTCTAAATATCTGCGCAAATTTACAGGAATTCAGTTTGCACTGGTTACTCACCAGAAGGCTACTATGGAGCATGCTGATGTCCTTTACGGTGTTACTATGCCGGAACAGGGCATTTCAAAGGTTCTGAGCCTGAGACTGGGTGATGACTTTGACTTATAGAATTAGAACAAATCAGGAGGTAATGAAAAGATGGCGTTATTTGAAAAGAAACAGAGTTTCTTCGGAAAACTGTCATCCCGTATAGGTGATGCTATTATGGGTCGTCCCAAAATCGACGAAGATTTTTTCGACGAACTGGAAGAAATTTTAATTACTTCTGATATCGGTATGGATACAACTATAAAGATTATGGAAAATCTTCGCGCCTATGTAAAAAATAACGGTTTAACTGATACAGAAGAAATAAAGGAGGCACTGGCTAAGGTCATTGCTGAAATAATGGACAAAGGAGAGAGAAACAAGCTTTGCGATGAAACTCCCCTTGTAATTCTTATGATCGGTATTAACGGCGGAGGAAAGACTACTTCAATTGCCAAAATCGGTCATAAGCTGAGAAACGAAGGGAAGACTGTTTTGCTGGGTGCTGCGGACACATTCCGTGCGGCAGCAGGAGAACAGCTTGAAATCTGGGGAAACAGAATCGGTGTAAATACTGTTAAACATCAGGAAGGTGCTGACCCTTCTGCAGTTATTTATGATGCCATTCAGTCAGCGAAAGCAAAGAACATTGATGTTCTGATTTGCGACACTGCAGGTCGTCTTCAGACTAAGAAGAACCTGATGAATGAGCTAGAAAAGATGAATAAAGTTATATCAAGAGAATTTCCGGAGGCCAGAAGGGAAACACTTCTTGTTCTTGACGCTACTACAGGAAAGAACGCTATTTCCCAGGCAAAAGAGTTCAATGATGCTGCAGAAATCAGCGGTATTGTTCTGACAAAACTTGATGGTACAGCTAAGGGCGGTATCGCTATTACAGTTACAGATGAATTTGATATTCCAATCAAGTATATCGGAGTTGGTGAAAAGATGGACGACCTTAAGGAATTCGATCCATTAGAATTTGCAGGAGGTATTTTTAGTGAGTAAACCTATTGTTGCGGTTGTTGGTAGACCAAACGTCGGAAAATCAACTTTTTTTAACAAAATAATTGGCCGCAGAGTGTCTATCGTTGAAGATACTCCCGGCGTGACAAGAGACAGAATTTATGCAGAAGCAGAGTGGAGAGGCGTTCATTTCGCTTTGATAGACACAGGTGGTATAGAGCCTGAAAGCGAGGATGTAATTCTTTCTCAGATGAGAGAACAGGCTCAGGTTGCCATGGATATGGCCGATGTTATCCTGTTTATCGTTGACGGGAAAGCCGGAATGACTCATGCTGACAGAGAAGTTGCCTCAATGCTGAGAAGAACAGGAAAGAAGGTTGTTCTTCTGGTAAATAAAATTGATAACCCAAGAAACCTGCCAATTGATTTTTATGATTTCTACGAGCTTGGAATGGGAGAACCGATTCCTATTTCAGCTGCAAATATGCTGAACTTTGGCGATGTTCTTGATGAAATTGTTGCAAGTTTCCCTGATGATGCAGACACTGAGGAGGAAGATGACATCAAGGTTGCTGTAATAGGCAAGCCGAATGTTGGAAAATCTTCACTGATTAACGCATTGCTGAATGAAAACAGAGTAATCGTTTCAAACATTGCAGGAACTACAAGAGACTCAATAGACACACCTTTTGAATGGGGTGGAGACAAGTATACTCTTATTGATACTGCAGGTATCAGAAGAAAAAGTAAGGTCAGCGAAGATATTGAAAGATACAGCGTTATTCGTGCAGTTGCAGCTATAGAAAGATGTGATGTTGCACTTCTTGTTATTGATGCTCAGGAGGGCATTACCGAACAGGATAAAAAGATTGCAGGTGTAGCTCACGAAGCAGGCAAGGGAATTATTGTTGTTGTAAACAAGTGGGACCTTATTACAAAAGAAACCAACACAATGAGAGATTATAAGCGTCTGATTGAAAATGAACTTCATTTCAGGTCCTACGCACCGTCTGTTTTTATCTCAGTTCATGAAATACAGAGAATCTTTGACGTTATCAAGCTTGCCAAGTATGTGGCTGAAAAGAGAGCGCTTCGCGTTCCTACAGGTCAGCTTAACAGCCTGATTTCTGATGCAACTATGATGAAGCAGCCGCCTTCAGACAAGGGTAAGAGACTGAAGATTTACTACGCAACGCAGGTTGGTGTAAAACCACCTTTATTCTCCTTCCAGATTAACAGCAGAGAACTGATGCACTTCTCATACGCCAGATATCTTGAAAACAGAATCAGAGAAGGCTTCGGTTTTGAGGGTACTTCTATAAAGTTTGTATTCAGAGAAAAAGGAGAAAAAGAACAGTAAAATGAAATTGATTATAGCAATTGTTATAGCATATTTTCTTGGTAATTTTTCACCGTCAACTGTTCTGGCGAAGGCTGCCGGTAAGGATATCAAGAAAGAGGGAAGCGGGAATGCGGGAACTACTAATGCCCTCAGAGTTCTGGGGAAGAAAGCCGCAATTATTACATTTGCAGTAGATGTGGGCAAAGGTGTTATTGCTGTATTACTTGGCGGACTGATTGCAGAACCTGAGGCGGCATACTGGTGTGCATTAGCTGTTTTTCTGGGTCATATCTGGCCTGCTTTACTGAAATTCAAAGGCGGAAAAGGCGTAGCTGTCGGATTTGGTGCAATGCTTGCAGTAAACTGGCAGATGGCGCTGATCCTTCTATTAGTTGAAATAGTTGTGGTACTATTATCAAGAATGGTATCTCTTGGATCTGTTGTGGTTGGAATATCGTGTCCTGTTGCCAGCATTTTTATGGAAAAGGAGTTTCTTCCTTTTGGCTGTGTAATGGCAGCCATTCTCATATTCAAGCATAGGGCAAACATCGGTCGTATAGTACGTGGAGAAGAAAGTAAACTGGGAGCAAAGAAAAAATGAAAAAGATTGGTGTAATCGGTGCCGGAAGCTTCGGAACTTCACTGGCACAGACATTGGCAGAAAAAGGCCACAGCGTAAGAATGACAAGTGTTACAAAAAGCCATCTGGATGAAATGGCTGAAACCAGAGAAAACAAAAGATATCTTCCGGGCGTAACATTAAGTGATAACATTAAAATCGTTTATTCTACAGAGGAAGCTGTGGAAGGTGCAGATATTGTTCTTTTTGCAGCGCCTGCACAGAAGTTCAGAAGTGCTTTTGAAAAGGCCATTCCTTTTCTGGAAGACAACATGATTGTTGTAAATGTTGCCAAAGGTATAGAAGTGGGAAGCCTTATGAGAATGTCGGAAATAGCAAGGCTTCTTAAGCCGGACACAAAGTATGTTGTGCTTTCCGGCCCTTCACATGCAGAAGAAGTCGCTGTTAAGATGCCGACAACGTTAGTGGTTGCATCTGATCATATGGAATATGCTGAGGAAGTTCAGGATGCATTCATGACTGAGCGTCTGCGCGTTTATACAAACGATGATGTCTGCGGCGTAGAGCTTGGGGGCGCTTTAAAAAACATTATCGCACTGGGTGCCGGAATATCTGATGGTATCGGTTACGGCGACAATGCCAAGGCTGCACTGATGACAAGAGGCATTACTGAAATGTGCAGACTTGGAAAGGCCATGGGAGCTGACATTGCAACTTTTGCAGGACTTACAGGTGTGGGTGACCTGATTGTAACATGTACAAGTATGCACTCAAGAAACAGAAGATGCGGCATTTTAATCGGTGAAGGAATGAAACCGGCTGATGCAGTTGAAAAAATCGGCATGGTTGTTGAAGGAATGACTACTGCTGAAGCTGCATATGAGCTGGCTCTTCGTGCCGGAATTGAAATGCCTATTACGGAGGCAATCTGCAACTGCATTAAAGGCGAAATTACTGCAGTTGAGGCAGTGGGCCTTCTGATGGGGAGAGATAGAAAGAATGAGAAAAACATTTAACATAACTACTTTCGGATGTCAGATGAATGAGCATGATTCTGAAATCATGGCAGGAATGCTTATTGAAGAAGGATATGAGCAGGTAGATAACAGAAAGGACGCTGACATTGCAATTATTAATACATGCAGTATCAGAGATAATGCTGACAAGCGTTTTTTTGGAACTCTTGGTCAGCTGAAGAGAAGAAAAAAAGAGAATCCTGAATTCACAGTCTGTGTATGCGGCTGCATGATGCAGCAGCAGCACGTTATAGATACTATTAAAGCAAAATATCCATGGGTTGACGTCATATTCGGTACTCACAATATTCACAAGCTGCCTGAGTTGCTTGCCGACGTGATTGCCAGAAAGGGCAAGCAGATAGATGTGTGGCCCGAAGGCGGTGAAATCGTCGAGGGCCTACCTTGTGAGAGACTGTATAAGAGCAAGGCTCTTGTGAACATTATGTTCGGATGCAACAACTTCTGTACATACTGCATTGTTCCATATACAAGAGGCAGAGAACGCAGCCGCAGACCTGAAGAAATCGTTGCTGAGGTAAAAAATCTTGTTGCTGACGGAGTAAGGGAAATCATGCTTCTGGGGCAGAACGTAAACTCTTACAAGGGCGAAAAAAAAGACAGTGACGAAATATGTGATTTTGCCGAGCTGATTTATATGCTGAACGAAATCGAAGGTCTGGAAAGAATCAGATTTATGACTTCTCATCCAAAGGACTTATCAGATAGACTGATTCAGGCATTTGTGGACTGCGACAAGCTTTGCAAAAACATTCATCTTCCTGTTCAGGCGGGAAGCAGTCGCATTCTGAAGGCCATGAACCGCCACTACGACAGAGAAAAGTATCTGAAGCTTGTAGAAAGATTAAAAGCTGCAGTTCCCGGAATTACAATGTCAACAGACATTATTGTAGGATTCCCGGGTGAAACTGAAGAGGATTTTGAGGAAACCCTTGATCTGATAAGACAGGTTGAATATGATTCGGCATTCACTTTCCTGTATTCAATAAGAAAGGGCACACCTGCTGAAAAAATGGAAAACCAGATTCCGGAGGAAGTGAAACACCAGCGCTTCGACAGACTTGTGGAACTGGTAAACTCAATCAGTGCAAAGAAAAATGCCGCATACGTGGGACGCATCGAGAAGGTTTTAGTTGAGGGAGCGAGCAAAACCAACAGCAGGACGTACACAGGACGTACTGATGGATTCAAACTTGTCAACTTTAAGGGAACCCCTGATATGGTTGGAAAAATCGTTGATGTCAAAATTACAGAAGGTAAAACCTTCAGCCTGGAAGGAGAAGTACTTTAACAGGCTCAGCGTACCGAAAAACTAAAGATTTGAGCATAAGTCCGCCATAACTTTCATACTATTTCATATAAGTATTTGTATATGGAAAGAGGATGAAGGTATGGCGGACATTTATTTTAATATTGCGCAACGCACAGGAGGAGAAATCTACGCCGGAATTGTGGGACCTGTAAGAACTGGAAAATCCACATTTATTAAAAGATTTATGGAGCTGTTCGTTGTGCCTGCAATGGAAGACGGATACGCAAAAAATCGTGTAGTTGACCAGCTTCCCCAAAGTGGAAACGGCCGAACAATTACTACAACAGAACCTAAATTCATTCCCGAAGAGGGGGCAGAAATTTCAATTGGAAACGTTGATATTTCAATTCGTATGGTTGACTGCGTAGGTTACATCGTGCCGGGTGTCATGGGGCACGAGGAGGAAGGGCGCACTCGTATGGTAAAAACTCCCTGGTCAGAGGAGCCCATGCCTTTCCAGGAGGCTGCCGAACTGGGGACGACAAAGGTGATAACCGAGCATTCAACTGTAGGTTTTCTTGTGACTACCGATGGCTCATTCGGCGAAATCCCTAGAGAAAACTACGTATCTGCTGAAGAAAAGACGGTAGATAAGCTGAAAAGTCTGCAGCGACCATTCGTGATTCTGCTGAATTCAATGAATCCGGAAGCCCAGTACGCCATAAACATGGCAGATAATCTGTCGATAAAATATGGTGTTCCTGTTCTCCCGGTAGACTGCCTTAAAATGGAGGCAGCTGATTTTGAAAACATCTTTGAGGCCCTTCTTACCCAGTTCCCTGTAAGCGAGCTATACATTGATTTACCTGACTACCTGGAGGCTTTATCTGTAGAACATTCTATCAAAGCTTCCATACTGGAAACTGCTCGCATGTGGATGGATAATCTGGGCAATATGGCTGATGTGGATCTTTTGCTTGCTGACACCTTAAATGACAATATCGGGTCAGTTGATGTTGTACGTAAGGAAATGTCAACCGGTCGGGTTTATGTAAATATTCGCCTGAAAGATGGTCTGTACTATAGCATAGTATCTGAAATTCTTGGCATTCCTGTAAGCAATGATAAGGAAATGTTCGGCGTTCTCCGCGAATGTTCAGACGCGAGAAACAAAATAAATCAAATGTCTTGTGCATTTTCTGATCTCAAACGATGCGGATACGGCATAGTTTCTCCGGATCTGAGAGAAATGACATTAGGAAAACCGGAAGTTTTTAAGCAGGGCAGTAAATTTGGTGTCAGGATTGTTGCTTCGGCACCGTGTCTGCATATGATTAGAACGGAGCTTACTACTGAAATTGCGCCTATTGTCGGAAGCGAACAGCAGTCTAATGATCTGGTTCAATTTTTACTGAGCAAGTACACAGATAACTCCGGCACAGCTATCGATGAAGAACTTTGGGAAACAAATCTGTTTGGCAAATCTATTCGCGACCTTGTCATTGAACAGATGTCAGGCAAACTGACCACAATACCTGATCATTTACAGGATAAAATACGCCGATCCCTGCAGCGCATCAGTAATGAGGGAAAGGATTACTATATTTGTATAATAATCTAGCTGATATTTGTTAAATGAATAAATACAAAATGCCGGCACAGCTATAAGCTAACGTGCCGGCTTATTTTGGTTAGAATCAGTATGGAAGTCGCAATACACTGCCAATCATAAGATTATATGGATCAATATCCGGATTTGCATCCATCAGATCTTTCAACTTGATGTTATGCATTCTGGCAATTAAGTACAAAGTATCACCGGCTTTAACGGTATGGGTTTTTGGTTTTGGTGCAGGCGCAGGTGCAGGTGCAGGTGCTGATACAGGTGCCGGTGCAGGTGACGGCTCTGGCTGGTTTTGAGAACGGACGTCTTCCTGTAACCGCTGCTCCGTGCGAATTGCTTTCTGAAGCTGCTCCGACTGCTGCTGTCCCATTACCTGGCGCAATAGTTCAAACAACTGGTTTTGCTGGGTCGCAGCGTCCATGCGTTCCGGTTCCTCAGTTGCTTTCTGCTCCCGTTCAGCTTCCCGGCGCACATGTTCTCGCATTTCATCCTCCTGCTTGCGAGGCTGGACTTCAGGAAGCGTTGTCGGCCTCATGGATTCCGGCAATTGACTTACATCTCCGGGGATGCACAGGCGAGTGCCGACGAGAAGATTATAGGGATCACGGATACCATTTACCTTCATTAGCAGAGAAACCGGCAAGTCATATTTTTCTGCAATTGAATAGAGGGTATCACCCTCTGCCACTGTATACACATCGATACAGAATAAAATATTGTTCATAAAAAAACCACCTTTCCTTCACATTATATTATTTGACAGACACGGTAATTGTGATAAAATATTCTTCACTATCGCATATTAAAAAGGAGAAATACATGAAGAGATTTGTGAAATCACCGATTTTTATTATATTAATAGCTATGGTGATACTTAATATTTTAGAAGGAGATTTTGAAAATATGGGCGATTGGGTGATGAGTAAACTGCTCATGCTGCCCGCCATCGTCATTGGACTGTCATTTCATGAGTTTGCCCATGCGGCAGTTTCCAACGCTTTAGGCGATCCAACCCCAAAGATGCAGGGAAGAGTGACAATAAACCCGCTGGCTCACATCGACCCATTCGGTTTTGTTGCACTGTTTATTGCAGGCTTCGGCTGGGGTCAGCCGGTACAGATTGACCCGCGCTACTACAAAAACAGAAGAGTGGGCGAAATTCTTGTAGCACTTGCCGGCGTTACCATGAACCTGATAATCGCTATTGTTTTTGCCTTTATTATCAAAGCTTTCATAGCCGTTGCTCCTTCTGTAGGCAGTGAGTTTCTGGTTGATATAATTATTGAAATGCTTGTGGATGTGGTACTTATAAATATAGTATTAATGGTTTTCAACCTTATTCCCGTGCCACCCCTTGATGGTTTTGGAATTCTGACGCAGATTTTCAGACTTGAGCGGTACGACTGGTATTATAAGCTGTACGAGAATGGCTTTCTTATTCTGATGGTTCTCATCCTTTTCGGTGTTACAGATAAAGTGCTGCAGCCATGTGTGACTGCGGTTTATTCAACGATAATAAACTTAATAGTATAGAAAAAAGCTTCCGGATTTGCTGATAATACGGAAGCGTTTTTTATGGTTACGATGTAGCTGTTGGGTGGAGCGAAGCATTACTTGAACGACGGATAGTGAATCTTCGACAACAGACACATCGGATAACCCGTTTTATTCATTTGAAATCAAAACCTGTAAATAATTGTGTTGTCGTCAATGTTAACCTGCTCCCAAACCCTGCTATGGAGCAGGTTACACTGACAACGGTGGCTATGGGTAATTATTTGGTATTTTCTGGCGCACCTCAAATTCGAATTAGCCCCTGTTTCTATGCAGATAAAAATAAAAAGCCTATTAGAAGATAGCCACATCTAGCGATGACTTTAAATCCTTATCCGTCTCGATTCTAAAGTATTACACCAGTGCCAAGATAATAGCGAAAAAAATGCAAAATATAGCTGACAAGTATTATTGAGGGTAGGCCAATTATCCTGACCGAGAAAAATCAGTCATTTTTGAACAATAATAAGACATTTTTGTCTCTTGCTCTTTCTTACCAAATTGATATAATTAATATATTATTTAAGTTGACAATAAAGTCAATAACGCAATTAATTATGATTTGGTAAGTTTTTACTTACCCCATCTGCCGAGAGCAATCTCAAAGGGGAGGGTTTTGCTCCATGTGGCATAAGTGCGGCGCTCAGCGTCCCCAAAGAAAGGAACAGAATTGCTATGAATGATAAGCATTATGACTGCCCTTGTCTAGAAAAGTGTCCTTTGCATTATGCTACGAGTATAGTCGGTGGAAAGTGGAAAATGCAGATAATATGTGCTTTGAACAACTGCGGAACCTTGCGCTACAATGAAATGAAGCGTAAACTGGATGGTATTTCAAATACAGTTCTTGCAAGCGCACTAAAGGACCTGGAAGAACAGGGATTAATTGAAAGAGAAGAGTTTATGGAGGTACCAATCAGAGTCGAGTACAGGATAACAGGAATGTGCAGGAAACTGATGCCCATACTTGACCAGTTAAGTGACTGGGGAGAGGAAATGATGAAATATGCAGCCGAGCGAAATGGCGATGCAATATGATACAACCGTAAATTGAAGAAAGGTGGCTGATATATGAAATTAATTTCATGGAATGTAAACGGCCTTAGAGCCGTAATGGGAAAAAACTTTATGGATTTTTTTAATGAAATCGATGCGGATATTTTCTGCCTTCAGGAAACCAAACTGCAGGCAGGTCAGATAGAAATGGATTTACCGGGCTATTATCAGTACTGGAATTATGCAGACAAGAAAGGTTACTCAGGAACGGCAATCTTTACTAAAAAAGAACCCCTGAACGTATCTTACGGATTGGGAATCGATGAACACGACCATGAGGGAAGAGTTATTACTCTGGAGTTTGAGGACTTCTACATGGTTACAGTTTATACTCCTAATTCGCAGAACGAGCTGAAGCGACTGGATTATCGTATGGTATGGGAAGATGACTTCAGAGAATATCTTTTAAAGCTGAATGAGAACAAACCGGTTATCGTAACCGGAGATCTGAATGTGGCTCACAAGGAGATAGATCTTAAAAATCCTAAGACAAACAGAAAAAATGCAGGATTTACTGATGAAGAGAGAGCAAAGATGTCAGAACTTCTGGAAAGCGGTTTTATTGATACTTTCAGATATTTTTATCCTGAACAGGAAGGAATATACTCCTGGTGGTCATACAGATTCAAGGCAAGAGAAAAGAACGCAGGATGGAGAATAGATTACTTCCTTGCATCAGAAGATTTAGAAGACAGACTGAAAGATGCAAAGATACATACAGAAATTTTCGGATCTGATCATTGCCCTGTAGAGCTTACAATTCAATAGGTTCAGCCTTTTTAAAAGCAAAATGGTAAGGTGTTTGTTAGCACTCTTTTGAGATGAGTGCTAAAAAATGCTTTACTTTTTGTTTTTTTGGGACTACAATACGTATAAAGAAAAGATTAGAGATTAAACATACAGTTGGGAGGTATTACTATGAATGTTGAAAAATTGACACAGAATGCGCAGAGCGCAATTATGGAATGCCAGAACATCGCAATTTCTGAAGGGCATCAGATGCTTGAAGTTGAACACCTTCATTTGGCACTGTTAATGCAGTCCGACGGGCTGATTCCTAAGCTGTTAAAGAATATGGAAGTTGAGCCTGCTGCACTGATTGGAGAGCTTCAGGCAGAAATAGAAAAGTTTCCTAAGGTATCAGGAAATGCAGACAATATCTATGCTTCTCGCAGACTGAACCAGGTTCTGATTAATGCAGAAAAAGAAGCACAGAACTTTAAAGACGAGTACACAAGCGTAGAGCATATTTACCTTGCAATGCTTGGCGAGAGAGGTACACCGACAGCAAAGATATTTGCAAAGCATCACATCACCAAGGAGAAATTCCTGACTGCACTTTCAAAGGTAAGAGGAAACCAGAGAGTTACAAGTCAGAATCCGGAGGAAAACTATGATGCACTGAATAAGTATGGCCGTGACCTGGTTGAAATGGCAAGGGAAGGTAAGCTTGACCCTGTTATCGGCAGAGACAGCGAAATCAGACATGCAATCCAGATTCTATCAAGAAGAACAAAGAATAATCCTGTTCTGATCGGAGAACCTGGTGTAGGTAAAACTGCAGTTGTTGAAGGTCTGGCCCAGAGAATTCTTAACGGTGATGTACCTGAAGGTCTGAAAGATAAAACAATATTTGCTCTGGATATGGGTGCTCTGATTGCCGGAGCAAAATTCAGAGGCGAGTTTGAGGAAAGACTTAAGGCTGTTCTCAACGAGGTTGAAAAATCAGAGGGCAGAATCATTCTTTTTATTGATGAAATCCACAACATCGTGGGAGCCGGCAGAACAGAAGGCTCCATGGACGCAGGCAATCTGCTGAAGCCTAAACTTGCAAGAGGCGAGCTGCACTGCATCGGGGCAACAACTCTGGACGAATACAGAAAATACATTGAAAAAGATGCGGCACTGGAAAGACGTTTCCAGAAGGTACTGGTAGATCAGCCGACAGTTGAGGATACAATTTCAATTCTTCGTGGACTAAAGGAGAGATTCGAGATACATCATGGAGTAAGAATTACTGATAATGCCCTGATTGCCTGTGCAACTCTATCAGACAGATATATTTCAGACAGATTCCTGCCTGATAAAGCTATCGACCTGATGGATGAGGCCGCATCAAAAATAAGAACAGAAATCGACAGTCTGCCTGCAGAGCTTGATGAGATTTCAAGAAAAATCATGCAGCTGGAAATTGAAAAACAGGCTCTCGGCAAGGAAAGCGACAAGGCTTCTATGGCAAGACTTGAAACTCTTGAAAAGGAACTTGCCCAGCTTAAGGACGAGGATTCTGTTTTACGGGCTCAGTGGGAAAATGAGAAAAAGATTATTACAGAGCTTAAGGGAACAAAAGAGCAGATTGAAGAGGTCAAGAGGCAAATGGAAGATGCAGAGCGTCACTATGACCTTGAGAAGCTTGCTCAGCTGAAATACGGAACACTGCCTGAACTAGAAAAGAAGCTTGAGGAGGAAAAAGAAAAGGCTGCCGCTGATAATGAAAAACGACTGCTGAAGGAAGAAGTGGGTGAAGAAGAAATCGCCGAAGTTGTTTCTTCCTGGACAGGTATTCCGGTAGCAAAACTGGTAGAAACAGAAAGGGAAAAGCTTCTGAAGCTGCCTGAAATTCTGCACAGAAGAGTTATCGGTCAGGATGAAGGCGTAACATCAGTTTCCGAATCTATTCTGAGAGCGAGGGCAGGTCTGAAGGATGAAAACAGGCCAATTGGTTCCTTCATATTCCTGGGTCCTACAGGCGTGGGTAAAACAGAGCTGGCAAAGGCTTTGTCAGAGGCACTGTTTGATTCCGAAAGAAACATGATCAGAATCGATATGTCAGAATACATGGAAAAACACTCAGTTTCTCGTCTCGTTGGTGCGCCTCCGGGATATGTGGGATATGATGAAGGCGGTCAGCTGACAGAAGCAGTCAGAAGAAAGCCTTACAGCGTAATCCTGTTTGATGAGATTGAAAAGGCTCATCCGGATGTGTTCAACATTCTGCTTCAGCTTCTTGACGACGGTCGTCTGACAGACAACCAGGGCAGAACCGTAGACTTTAAGAATACTATTGTCATAATGACATCTAATATCGGCAGTGCTGACCTGATTGAGGGTATCAGTGAGGACGGAACTATTTCCGAGGAAATAAAGACACAGGTTGAAGGCCAGCTGACAGGCTACTTCAGACCTGAATTCCTGAACAGAATTGATGATATTGTAGTCTTCAGTCCTCTGACTCTGGAACAGATTGTGGGCATTATCCAGCTGTCGCTCAAGTCACTGGAGGCCCGTCTTGCAGAACGCAATATCAGTCTGGTGCTTACAGAAGCCGGTAAGAAGTTCATTGCCAATGAGGCCTATGATCCTAACTACGGCGCACGTCCCGTTAAGAGATATCTGCAGAAGCATCTGGAGACAGCTCTTGCATCAAAACTTATTAAGGGCGAAATCGTTGACGGTGACACTGTAACTATCGACTCTGACGGGCAGCAACTGCTGATCAGCGCCCAGACAGTTCAGGCGTAAAAAACAAGTTCATATGTTCTGAACAGCATGGGGCTGTCGCATTAACGAATACTATTCGTTAGAGCGGCGCCCCTTTACTCATTTTGTATCGTTTCCATCCATGCGTCAGCCTGATTTATGTTATATGAAACGGCCTCTTCTGCCAGGTTTGAACTGATTGGGACGCGAAAACGGCCTTGTAATTCAAAATAATTCGGTTTGGGCCGCTTCAGCTTCAACCGCTCTGAGGGTATGGATTCACCTGTGAGTTTTTATACGTAATATATCATTTTTATTACATAATATTTCCTTGTTTTACCATCAAAACCTTTAAATGGTGGTTCGCTTCTTTCATTTCGTTAAAATGAAAGACCAATGAAAGACCAATAGATTCCATGTTTCGCGATGGATTCCTAGGAATAACAGCAGCTGGCCGTGAAACTCTATTGTTTCACGGCCAATTTTCGTAAAAATAATTAAACAAGAGCATTTTGGCGGCCCAACTATATAATAAGGCACTGAATAGGACGCCTGGACAGTATTCACGCATTATTCATGGCATTTCAAAGGCAAACATGGCACGAAGAGTCAGTATCTGAAGAAAATCGTGCACAGATCATAACTGCAGAGGCTCAATTTCCCCATAAAAATGAGGGCATATCACATTTAGTGACACGAAGTACTTATGCGACAGCCCCATATTAATTATCATAATATGTAATTACTTCACTATAAATTTAGGATTGTTTGACTTGATGTCTGTATCCTTTACAACAGATACAGGTTTCTTTTCAAGCAGGGAAGGGTTCTTCAGATATCTGTTGAATTCTCTGAAACATCTGCCGAAATAATGACCGTCAGCAATACGCTCGTCAGTTACGATGCCCAGCTCCATAAATTTGTGCTCGTCGAATTCACCTGAATGGTTTTTGATAACCTTGTCCTTTGGAAGACCCATGGCACAGAAAATGCTTGTGGTTCCAAATTCGTAAATATGATGATAGATGGCTTCAGTTCGGATAGAAGCCAGATTTGTTATGAAAAGCGATGTGTGGAAAGGGCTGGCATCGCACAGTATGAACGGCAGCCAGAAGTGCTTGTCAATGAATTTCAGAACACTGACACCTAAAGAAAGAAGTCCCGGGATTTTCAGGAGAAGTCCTGCAATCCAGTCCATAGAAGTAGATTCTCCCTTTTCCTTGACATTTTCCACAGCATGATTTATTTTGTCGTTTACTGTGAAAATATCGTCATCTAGGTTGAAATAAACTTTAATTGTGGTGCTGTCGTCTTTTTTAAGGGTTACAAATGTTACACAGAAGTGATTACGTGAATATATTCTCTTGTTTACAACAAATCTGTTAAGATACGGATTTTGCGAAACGACTCTCAGGTATGCGGCAATTATTACAGCCATATGGCTCATTGCAATACCTTTATGTCTGCATTCTCTGGTGTAGTCACGGATGATTTCGTAATCTATTTCTTCTGTTACACTGTTTGATGCATCATATCTTTTGTCCATAATATACGGTGCAATTGTGTACATTGGTTCAACCGGTTTGATTCTATAGCCATCTCTTCTATACATTATTTAGTAGTCTCCTGTTCTTCTTTCTTTCATAATAGTTCTGCGTCTCACTGAATTATTCATGTGATCTATCATTGCGATTACACCTGATGTGGCGTCTCTTGTGACGAAGGCATTGTAAATTTCTTTATGTTCTCTGAAAACCATATCAAGGTAACCAACTAACGTATAGTCAGATGGTCTGCAGTATTTCAAAAAATTCTGGTAGGTAGTAAGCTGTTTGATTAATCCTGCATTATGAGTTGCGTTATGTATTATGTGATGAAAAGCAGCATTAATGGAAATCATTTTATCAATGTCGTTCTGCATTGTATAAAATTCCATAAACTCAAATGCTTCCTCAAGTTCGGCGAACTCTTCGTCAGTGATTCTCTCGATTGCCCACTTGACAGCGGTTACTTCAAGGCTGGTTCTAAGCTCAAGGATATCGTCAACGTCTCTCTCCGACAGACCGACAACAAAAGCACCTCTGTTAGGAATGGTCTCAATCAGTCCCTCATTTTCCAGCTGACAGAAAGCTTCCCGCACAGGCGTTCTGCTGACTTTGTATTCGTCACAGATTTTCTGTTCTGTGATTTTGGAGCCGGGACGAAGCTTTCCTGTAAGAATATCTTCGAGAAGTTCTGTGTATACCGTAGAGTGCAGACTCTTGGGATCATTGGTTTTACCGTCTTCCAGGTATTGTATAATAGACATTTCTACCTCACGTCATATTCTATAATTATGTACATTATAAAGGATTGTATACAAAGTTGTCAAGTTGACGGAGGAGGAACTGGAGTGCGGCGAAAAAGTGAGACACAGAACTTGCAAAAGCAGCATTGGGAAATGCAGTGAAAAGGAGTGGGTTGAAAGATGATTTAGTATTTCACAGCGACAGAGGCTGCCAGTATTCCAGTAAGGGATACCAGCAGCTGCTGGAAGAAAACGGTATAACAGGAAGTATGAACAGACCAGGATGTCCGTATGATAATGCCTGCGTTGAAAGCTTTTTTGCCTCACTAAAGAAGGAGAAAATATACAGAAGAAGATACGGCACCATGGAAGAAGTGAAAAAAGATATTTTCTGGTATATCGAAATGTTTTATAATAGAAAGAGAAGACCTTCTAACAAGTACTTCACTATTGCCAGTCAACTAAAAGAATTGTTTTACCTGCCTTTAGAGGG
>JAQYNQ010000117.1 GCA_028727785.1 Eubacteriaceae bacterium
AGTGTTGTCATTTCTTTTAAGATCTTCGATCATGTACCGGTGAGCTTTGTCAAAGATGATAGCGGTAGCCTGGCTTCGGATAAGGGATGACTCCAGCTCATCGTAAGGAAGCCCCTTATCAAGAGGAACTGAAATTCCAAGGCCGTTTACAATTGTCAGATGTGAAAGCAGCCACTCATAGCTGTTGTTTCCTAAAATGGCAATTCTTCTGTCCTGAAAACCTCTCTTCAGGAGAGCAGTTCCAAAACCGTTGATTTCATCTCTAAATCTTCTGAAGGAAATATTCTCATATGTAAATTCTTTTTTTGACAGTTTATGCTTCAGTATAAAAGCTACGTCCTGATCATAAGCCATAGCTGCATAGTTGACCATGTCTCTCAGGTTCTCGTGCAGAACCGGTGTGAATATAGGTTTGAGTTCTTTAACTTTAATCATCAAAACCTTCTCCTTTCGGTGAATCGTAATACATCATTCTAACATATTTCACATGGTGTGTCAAAAATGGTGAAATTTTTCCGGATGCAGATACCCGGAAGTAAACAGCCGTGCCAGGAATATGAGACCGCGGAAGCAAAGCTCAACAGTCATGGCAATCCACATTCCGTGTATTCCGTAATGAGGAACGAGAAGAACGGCAAGCCCCAGACGAACGACCCACATGCTGAAGAGTGTCATTATACTTGGCACAAGGGTATCCTCTGCACCTCGTAAAGCCCCCGATGCCACCATAGAAGCACCATAGAGAGGCTCAGAGAAAAGCTCAATCCGAAGAATCTGAGCTGCCACTGAACGAACGGCCTGTACCGGAGTCAGGAAAGCAAATACAAGAGGACAAAAGATAAACATAATTATGCCGTTCAGTGTCATCATTGCACTGCCCATAGCTACAGTAATATAGCTGTATCTGCGTGCCAGACTGTAATCATTGGCACCGATACTCTGCCCCACAAGAGTAGTTGCAGCAGAAGAAACTCCGAAGCCGGGCATATAGCAGATACTTTCTGCGGTAACTGCAAAAGAATGAGCGGCAATAGCAATGGCACCCAGAGGGGCGGTTATTGCCGTTGCAGCCACATAGGCACCAGACATGGCAATGTGTTCTGCACCCACAGGGGTTCCTATTTTTACTGCACGCCTGAGAATTGAAATATCCGGAGGACACGACTCTTTTCTGTTCAGACGCAGCGGTTCGTAGCGGAAACAGCAGAACCAGAGCGCAGGAAAACATACAACTACTGTTGCCAGGCCGGTTCCAAGACCGGCACCGAGAACGCCGTATCTTGGGATCAATATTAAATTGAAAACCACATCGAGGAGGCATGTTACTGCATTTAGAACGCTTGGCACCACCATATTCCCTGCACTTTGCATGAAGGAGGATGCCAGCCTGTGCATACCCAGAAAAGGAACGGTTATTGCATAAACCATAAAATAGGCACTTCCGTCAGCCCACAGAGCCTCCTCTCCGCCCAGCCAGCGAGGAAGAGGATTGCTGATAAGAATGCCGATAACCATAATTACAATAGAAACAATTAAAGATGTAAGAAAACCGTGTCTGGTTACTCTCCGTGCGTTATAGTCCTCGCCTGCACCGATGTACTGGGCAACCTGCACAGAAAAACCTGCGGCAATGGCAAAACCCACTCCGTTCATGAGCCAGGTGCTTGTGGTAACCAGACCGATGGCAGCCGAAGCATTTGCCCCGAGTCTTCCGACCATGGCAGAATCTATATACTGCATGGCCATAGATGTAAACTGAGTAAGAATAGCCGGAATACTGAGTTTCCAGACTATAGAAATCTGAGCTCGCAATCCCTCTCCGGGATTTGCAATGGATGTGTTCATGTCTTTTTCTAGTGCTCCTTTAAAAGAAAATCCTTTGATTATCATTGTAAAACTATAATCTGTTTTGTCAAGGTATCTAAGTCTTGAAGTTGCCGCAGAAAAATGATAAACTCTTGAGGGTATAAAAAAGACATATATTATGGAAGTAAACGGAGAAATATAAATGAGTGTACTTATAGTTGATAAAGTGTCTCACGGTTTTGGCGGGAGACAGATTCTGGACGATGCCTCATTCAGACTGAACAAGGGAGAACACGTTGCCCTGGTAGGTGCAAACGGAGAGGGAAAGTCCACATTTTTAAATATTATTACAGGAAATCTGATGCCTGACGCGGGAACAGTAAGCTGGTGCAACCATATTACTACAGGTTATCTGGACCAGAGAACAACTCTGAGCCCGGGCAAAACCATCAGAGAAGTGCTGAGAGAAGCCTTTGCACACTTTTTCGACCTGGAAAAAGAAATGCTGGAAGCCTATGACAAGATGGCCACTGCAGATGACGAGGAAATGACAAAGCTGATGGAAGATGCCGCAGAAATTCAGGACATTCTTGAACACAGCGGTTTCTATACCATAGATGCAAAGATTGAAGAGTATGCTAACGGTCTGGGCCTTGGTGACATCGGCCTGGACAAAGACGTTTCTGAGCTGTCAGGAGGTCAGCGTTCCAAGGTCCTTCTGACCAAGCTTCTTCTGGAGGACCCGATGATCCTTATTCTTGACGAGCCTACCAACTATCTGGATGAGAACCACATAGTCTGGCTGACAAGATTCCTGCAGAACTATGAAAATGCTTTTATTCTGGTATCCCACGACATTCCGTTCCTGAACAACGTAGTAAACGTGGTTTATCACGTAGAAGAGGGAGTTCTCACCAGATACGCAGGAAACTACGACGACTTCATGCGCATGTACGACATTAAGAGAGCACAGCTTGAGCAGGCGTACAAGAAACAGCAGAAGGAAATTGCGGATCTTGAGGATTTCATTGCAAGAAATAAGGCGCGTATTGCAACAACTAACATGGCAAAATCGAGACAGAAAAAGCTTGATAAAATGGAAAAAATAGAGCTTATCAAGGATAAACCGAAGCCGGTATTTCAGTTCGATTATTCAAGAGCACCGGGCAAGTACGTAATAGAAGCCAGCAATCTTGTAATCGGCTATGATGAAGCTTTGACCAGTCCTCTCAACTTCCATGTTGAGAGAGGCAAGAAAATCGCAATCAAGGGTGTAAACGGTCTGGGCAAGTCGACTCTTCTGAAGACTATGCTTGGAATTATTCCTCCTTTTGCCGGAGAGGTGAAATTAGATTACTACGCTGAACCTGCATATTTTGAACAGGAGCACGATGGAAGCAGCAAAACAGCTCTTCAGGATTTCTGGGATGAATTCCCTTCCATGGATAACGGTGAGGTAAGAAGGGCACTTGCCAAGTGCGGTCTTACCACAGAACATATTGAAAGTCAGGTGAGAGTTCTCAGCGGCGGAGAAAACGCCAAGTTCAGACTCTGCAAGCTGATGCAGAATCCAATGAACCTGCTTGTTCTTGACGAACCTACAAACCACCTGGATCCTGTTGCCAAAGAAGTTCTGAAGGAAGCTGTGAGGGATTTCAAGGGAACTGTGATTCTGGTAAGTCACGAACCTGAATTCTATCAGGATATTGTGACCGATATCTGGAACCTGGAAGACTGGACAACTAAAGTTGTGTAACTTCACAAAAATAAATCAAAATGTTTGTGAAAAATACTTGAAATGCCTTTTCGATTGTGTTAGACTAATCCTATCAAAATGAAAGGAAAGATATGTAATCGTGATGAATAATACATTTTTCGCAGCAGAATATTACTTTTATTACTTTTTCTTTATGAACAGGGAAGAGTAGGTTTTGCTGCAAAAAAGTTTTAAGTGATTACAGAATCTTTATTAATAACAATTGCTTTTTAACTCCGCAGTCGAAACCGATTAGCGGAGTTTTTTAAATGGAGGAAGAAAGATGATTACAGTATTAAAGCCAACCACAACAGAAGAACAGAGAGCACAGTTAATTCACTGGTTTGAAGAGCAGGGTGTAACGGTACACGAATCGCAGGGAGAGACTTATACGGTTCTGGGTCTGATTGGAAATACCTCCAATATCGATGCAGAAATGCTTGAACTGCTGGATATCGTAGAAAAGGTAACCCGAGTCTCCGAACCTTTTAAGAGTGCAAACAGACAGTTCCATCCGGAAGACTCAGTTATTGATGTTAACGGAGTAAAAATCGGTGGGGGAAACTTCGCAGTAATTGCAGGACCATGTTCAGTAGAAAATCCTTTACAGATCAGAGAGGTTGCTGACGGTGTAAAGGCGGCAGGCGCTACAATGCTTAGAGGAGGTGCTTTCAAGCCTAGAACTTCACCATATGATTTCCAGGGCATGAAGGCAGAAGGAATTGAACTTCTTCTTGAAGCCAAGAAGCACACAGGTCTTCCAATTGTAACAGAAATCATGAATGCAAATCATCTTCCTTTATTTGAAGATGTAGATGTAATCCAGGTAGGAGCAAGAAACATGCAGAATTTCGAACTTCTTAAGGAACTGGGTAAAACAAACAAGACTATTCTTCTAAAGAGAGGTCTGGCAAATACTATTAAAGAACTTCTGATGAGCGCTGAATACATTATGGCAGGAGGAAATGAAAACGTAATCCTGTGCGAAAGAGGTATCAGAACTTTCGAAACTTACACAAGAAATACTCTGGACCTTTCAGCAGTTCCCGTACTTCACAGACTGACTCACCTGCCTGTAGTAATTGACCCAAGCCACGCAACAGGCCACGCTGACCTGGTTGAGCCGATGGCACTTGCCGCAGCTGCATGCGGTGCAGACGGACTGATGATTGAGGTACACAACAATCCTGCCAAGGCACTTTGCGACGGTGCACAGTCACTGACTCCTGCAGAATTCGCTAAGCTGATGGCAAAGGTAAACAAGATTCGCGAGGTGATCTAAATGAAAGTTGGAATCGTTGGACTCGGACTTATCGGAGGATCCCTGGCAAAGGCATACAAACAGGCCGGAGCTGAAGTTATCGGCATGGATAAGAATAATCTGGTCACTCAGTTTGCACAGATGGCCGAAGCTATTGACGCTCCAATGACTGACGAAAACATGAATGAGTGTGACTTCATACTGATAGCAATTCCACCGGTACCTGCAGTAGAGTGGCTGGAGGAAAATGCCCATAAACTTGCAGAGTCTGTCATGGTCATTGACTGCTGCGGAACAAAGAGATACGTATGTGAAGCCGGTTTCAGACTGGCAGAAGAGAACAGATTTACATACGTAGGCGGTCATCCCATGGCCGGACTTCAGTATGGCGGATTCAAGCACAGCAGATACGACCTTTTCGAAGGTGCGCCTTTTGCTGCAGTTGTGGCAGATCACAATGATATCAAACTCCTTGAAAGGATAAAGAAATATATTCTTCCTGCAGGTTTTGGAAAAATCGTTTTCTGCAGTGCGGAGGAACACGACAAAATTATTGCATTTACATCTCAGATGGCTCACGTTGTATCCAACGCCTTTATTAAGAGTGAAACAGCAATTAACTCAGGTGTACAGATTTCTGCAGGAAGCTACAGAGACTTTACAAGAGTTGCTTACCTGGATGCAGACATGTGGACTGAACTGTTCATGGAAAACAGAGACAATCTGAAATTTGAAATAGATACTCTCATATCAGAACTTGAAAAATATTCAGAGGCACTGGAAAACCGGGATGCTGACAGAATGAGAGAACTGCTGATTGAGGGAAGAGAAAGAAAAGTTGAGGTTGAAAAAAGATGCAGCAATTAGAAAATAGCGGGGCTGCTCGCAAAAAAGGCTTTGGCGAGGCTGTTCGCCGGGTCGTTGGCGGTGACACCATTGTCGTCGTAACTGACGAAAATGTTAAGCCGCTTTATCTGGATGAATACATGCAGGACCTGCAGGATGCGGGTTTTGATGTATATAGCTTTACGGTTGCTCCGGGGGAGGAATCGAAAAGCGGAGAGGTGTATCTGAAGCTGATTAATTACCTGGCTGAGATTCCGTTGACCAGGGCGGATGCTCTGGTGGCATTAGGTGGCGGTGTAGTCGGTGACCTTACAGGTTTCGCGGCCGCTACATATCTTAGAGGAATCAAGGTAATTCAGGTTCCGACTACAGTTCTCGCGGTAGTTGATTCATCTATCGGGGGAAAGACAGCCATTAATTTACCGGCTGGAAAGAACCTTGCGGGAGCGTTTCACCAACCTGCCCTTATATGGAGAGACGTTTCTCTGCTGGAATCACTGCCGACAGATGACTATTTAAATGGTATGGCAGAAGTTATAAAATATGGTGTCCTTGGGGACACAGACCTATGGTTGCTCCTTTTAAATGCAAATACTAATAATAACAACATGCCTGAAATCATTGAAAGATGTGTAAGCATCAAGAACAGAATCGTCGCTGAAGACGAGTTTGACAATGGAACAAGGCAATTACTTAACTTCGGCCATACCATCGGTCACGCCATTGAAAGAGCAAGTGATTTTGCTGTAAGCCATGGCTTTGCAGTTGCAAAGGGTATGGCGGCTATGGCAGATATCTCCGCAAGGCAGGGATGGTGCACTGAAGAATGCGCCGGGGAGATAAGAACATTACTTGAAAATTACGGTTTCGACCTGTCCATAGACTATTCCATGGACGAGTTATATAATATAATGCTTTCCGATAAGAAGAGAAAGGGCGGCGTAATTGACCTGGTTGTTCCTGAATATATTGGAAAGTGCGTATTAAAGAGAGTTACTACAGAAGAATTAAAGGATATTCTATGATTGAGACTATAAGCGGTTCACCTAGGACCATCGACATAATTTCATCAAAATCCGATGCCCACAGAGCATATATCTGCAGCGCCCTGGCTGAGCGGGACAGTGACTTCACATCCAGGGTCTCATGTCGAACAGGCTCCAAAGATATTGATGCGACAATTCGCTGCCTGAAAGCTTTGATAGCAGGTGAAAGGGAAATGCACCCGGGTGAGAGCGGATCTACTTTAAGATTTCTTTTACCGGTGATGGGAGCCCTCGGCCACACTGCAGACTTCTACGGTGAGGGACGACTTCCGGAAAGACCTCTTGCACCGCTGTATGAGGAGCTTGTTGCCCATGGATGCAGAATAAGTCCGGTGGGAAGCATTCCCCTTACTATTGAAGGGCAGCTTCAGCCGGGAACCTTTACTATAGCCGGTGACGTTTCCAGCCAGTATATCAGCGGCCTGCTGTTTGCACTCCCTCTTCTGGACGGAGACAGCAGAATTGTTGTTACGGGCAGGTTCGAATCCAAGGCTTATGTGGATATGACGCTTAAGGTTCTGAGAGATTTCGGCATAGAAATCAGGGAAGAGGACTGGGGATTTGCGGTTAAGGGAAACCAGAAATACCGGGCAGGCGAGGAATATAAGGTTGAAGGAGACTGGTCCAACGGATGCTTCTGGCTTGCAGCGGGTGCTTTCGTTCCTGGAGGCATTAAAGTTTTCGGGCTTGATATGAATTCTCTTCAGGGTGACAAAGAAATTGTCAGTCTGCTGAAGAGGTTCGGCGCAGAAGTTTCATCAGGTAAGGATGGAATCACAGTTGCCCCGGGAAATCTCAAAGGCATAGAAATAGATGCGTCACAGATACCTGATATGGTACCGATTCTTTCTGTTTTAGCGGCTGTTGCTGATGGTGATACCGTTATCAGAAATGCGGAACGCCTGCGAATTAAGGAGAGCGACAGACTGGCAACAGTCACTGAGGTCATGACGGCCTTAGGAGCCGAAATAGATGAAAAGCCCGACGGTCTGGTAATCCACGGAGTATCAAAACTTACAGGTTCTAGGGTTTCCTCTCATAATGACCACAGAATTGCCATGATGGCGGCAATCGCCTCACTGGTATCGGATGGTCCGGTGGAAATCGAGGGAAAAGAAGCGGTAGCTAAATCATATCCTGATTTTTTCATAGATATGGCGGCACTGGGATTAGACGAAAAGGTAAAATAAAAAAACGAGGGAGAAAAGATATGTCTTCAACCTACGGTAAAAACTTGAAAATATCAATTTTCGGACAGTCTCATTCTGAGGCAATCGGCGTGACTGTGGACGGTCTGCCTGCGGGAATTGAAATAAATATGGAAGAACTTCAGAGCTTTATGGACAGAAGGGCACCGGGGCAGAACAAGTACTCGACGCCTAGAAAGGAAGCTGATAAACCTGAGTTCTTAAGCGGCCTGGTAGGTAACAAAACCTGCGGAGCGCCGCTGACAGCAATTATTCATAATACAAATACAAGATCAAAGGACTATGACAATATCAGAGATATTCCGCGTCCGGGACATGCTGATTACACGGCACACGTGAAGTTCGGCGGTCATGAGGACGTTAGCGGCGGCGGACATTTTTCAGGAAGACTGACTGCTCCGCTTTGCATCGCGGGAGGAATTGTCAAGCAGATTCTTGCGGAATCAGGAATTACAGTTGAAGCCGTTATTAAGGAAATCGGCGGAAACGGTGAAGATCCGTTTGCAGCAATCGATGAAGCAAGAAGCAGGGGAGACTCTGTTGGAGGAATCATCGAGTGCACAGTTTCAGGTCTTCCCGCAGGCATTGGAGAACCAATGTTTGACGGAGTGGAGAACAATATTGCAAAGACTGTATTTGCTATTCCGGCTGTAAAGGGAATCGAATTCGGAAGAGGTTTTGATGCGGGAAGAATCTGCGGAAGTGAAAATAACGATGAATTCTATTTTGATGGCGACAGGGTATGCACTCGCACAAACAACCATGGCGGAATCCTGGGAGGGATAACTTCCGGAATGCCTGTAGTTTTCAGGGTTGCAATCAAGCCGACGCCGTCAATCAGCATAGAACAGAAAAGTATCAGCTACAGCAAGGGTGCTGATGATATTTTAAAAGTCAGAGGTCGCCACGACCCATGTATAGTGCCCAGAGCAGTGCCTTGTGTAGAGGCTGCCTGTGCAATTGCACTTTATGATTTGATATTAGACAGATAATTTAGTATAATAGGAGGAGAAGAAAATGTCTTCAATGGATGATTATAGAAAAAGGATTGATGAACTGGATCATGATATTGTAAGTAAGCTTGAGGAAAGAATGAGAACAGTTGAGCAGATTGCAAGGTTCAAGCAGGAAAATGAGCTTCCTGTTTATGATGCAATGAGGGAAAGAGAGAAGCTTGACTCTATCTCAAATATGGTTTCTGATGATATGGTTGGTTACTCCAGAATCCTGTATAATACAATAATGGAGGTTAGTAAGGATCATCAGAGAAAAATCACTCAGCAGGATACTGAATGCGTGAAGGCTATTAAGGCTGCACTGGAGGATACTCCAAAGGTGTTTCCAAGCCGCGCAACAGTTGCATGTCAGGGTGTAACAGGAGCTTATTCTCAGGAAGCATGTGAGAAGCTGTTTGGAATGCCGCAGATTTTCTTCATGAAGAACTTCAATGGCGTCTTCGCTGCAGTTAACAGCGGACTTTGTCAGTATGGTATTCTTCCACTGGAAAACAGTACTGCCGGTTCAGTAAATCAGATATATGATCTGATGATGAAGCATAACTTCTATATTGTAAAGAGCGTCAGACTGAAGATTAATCACTGTCTGATGGCGAAAAAAGGGGTAAGGAAGGAAGACATCAAGGAAATCGTATCTCATGAGCAGGCGATTATGCAGTGTGATGACTACCTTAAGAACTTCCCGCATGCAAAAGTTACTGTTTTTGAAAATACAGCACAGGCTGCAAAGTTTGTTGCTGAAACAGACAGAAGAGATGTTGCGGCTCTTGCATCACCAAACTGTATAGACTTATACAATCTGGAATGCCTGGCTGACAACGTTCAGGACAATTTAAACAACTATACCAGATTCATTTGCATCAGCAAGAAGCTGGAAATCTTCCCCGGAGCTAACAGAACAAGTTTGATGCTTGTTACCAAGCATAAACCGGGATCGCTCTATAACGTGCTTGCAAGATTCAACGCGCTTGGAATCAACCTTGTTAAGCTGGAAAGCCGACCTATTCCTGAAAAGGATTTTGAGTATATGTTCTACTTTGACATAAACTCGGATGTATATTCAGAGGAATTTATAAGGTTAATGAATCAGCTGGAGGAACTTACTGAAGCGTGCACATATCTTGGAAGTTATACTGAAATTTAACGAGGAAAGATATTGATGAGAAAATTTGGACTAATCGGAAAGACGCTGGGACACAGTTATTCCCCACTAATCCACGGCAAGTTCGCCGACTACCAGTATGACCTGCTTGAAACTGATGAAGAAGGTCTGGAAGCTTTGATAATGAACCCTGAGTACGGTGGATTCAATATTACAATCCCATACAAGAAGACTGTTATCAGGTATTGTGATGAGCTGTCTGATGAGGCTAAGAAAATTGGCAGTGTTAACACTATTGTCAAGCAGAGTGACGGAACTATCAAAGGATATAATACAGACTATTATGGCTTTCAGTATCTGATTAAGGCTAACGGGATAGAGCCTTGCGGTAAGAGATGTCTGGTTCTTGGCAGCGGCGGTGCATCTCTTACAGTGCAGGCAGTGCTTGCGGACATGGGTGCGGCTGGAGTTACAGTAGTTTCCAGAACCGGGGATGTCAACTATGACAATGTGGCAGATGTTGAGGCTGATGCTCAGATTGTTGTAAATACAACACCTGTGGGTATGTATCCTGACAACGGACGTTATCCTTTGAAGGTAACTAATTTCCACAAATGTGAGGGTGTTCTGGATCTTATTTACAATCCGAATAAGACCAAATTTGTTCTGGATGCAATGGATGCGGGTATTCCTGCTTCCGGAGGTCTGAAGATGCTGGTTGCTCAGGCAAAAGCGGCCTGTGAAATCTTTACCGGTTTTGAGATTGAAGAGGAAGCACTTCAGAATGTTCATGATGAGGTAAGACGTGAGACTATGAATCAGGTTCTTATCGGTATGCCCGGCGCGGGTAAGACCACTTTAGGCCGTGAAATGGCTGAGAGTATGGGTCGTGAATTCCTGGATATCGATGAGATGATTGTGGAACATGAGGGCATGTCTATCCCGGATATTTTCGCGACTAAGGGTGAAGCCTACTTCAGAAAAGTCGAAACCGAGATGCTTGAAAAAGCATGTGTTAAGACCGGTATGGTCATTGCAACAGGCGGCGGCATCGTAAAGAATAAAAAGAATTATTATATCATAAAACAGAATGCGACAATCGTATGGATCAAGCGTGACCTTGACAAGCTGGAAACAGACGGCAGACCGATTTCCATGTCCATGCCGATTGAAAAGATTTATGAGGAAAGAAAAGAAATTTATGCTAAATGGAGTGACTACTTCATTAACAATAATGAGGGCAGGGATTAGATGAAAATACTTGTAATTAACGGCCCCAACCTTAACATGCTTGGTATCAGGGAGCCGGACATCTACGGAAAAGCTACATATAAGGATCTGGTAGAGTTTATCGGAAGCGCGGCTGACAGTCTGGGTGCAGAAGTGGACTTTTACCAGTCAAATCACGAAGGTGATTTAGTTGACAGAATACAGCAGGCTTACGGGGTTTTTGACGGCATAGTCATAAACCCTGCCGCTTATACTCATACGAGTGTGGCACTGCTTGATGCTGTTAAATCGGTTGGAATTCCAACTGTTGAAGTGCATATTTCTGACGTCAGGGAACGTGAGGATTTCAGACAGGTTTCATATATCCGTCTCGGATGTATCGGTGCAGTGATGGGAAAAGGATTCGATGGATATGTTGAAGCGATAAAAATTCTTATGGATTACACTGCGGGGCAGTCTTCTAAGGAGGATGTTCAGTGATTCAGTGTATGTTCGTTGGCATAGGAGGATTTATTGGAGCTGTGTGCAGATACCTGATGGGTCTTATCCCTTTAGGTGCCGACATGGCTTTTCCTGTAAAAACCTTTATGGTTAATCTTATCGGGGCTTTTCTTATAGGCCTGATAACAGCCTGCGCTGTGAAATATAATGTGAACGATTCCAATTGGGTTTTGATGCTGAGAGTGGGGGTGTGCGGCGGTTTCACCACTTTCTCGACTTTTGCCTTTGAGATGACGGATCTTGCCAGGGGCGGACAGCTTGGAATGGCAATTGGATATGGCGTCGGCAGCATGGTGTTTGGGGTTGCGCTTATTGTGCTTGCTCAGTGGATAGTATATGGATTATTTAAGTAAGGAGGATTCTTTAAAATGGGATACGGAATTAATACTAAATGTGTACAGGCCGGATACGCTCCGGGAAATGGTGAACCTAGACAGGTGCCAATCTACCAGTCAACTACTTTTAAATATGAAACAAGTGAGGAAATGGGCAAGCTGTTTGACCTGGAAGCTTCCGGATATTTCTACACAAGACTTCAAAACCCGACTAATGACACTGTAGCAGCAAAGATTGCTGAGCTTGAGGGCGGTACAGCTGCAATGCTTACTTCTTCCGGACAGGCTGCAAACTTCTTTGCTCTTTTCAATATCTGTGAATGCGGAAGCCACATCGTAGCTTCTTCATCCATCTACGGCGGAACTTTCAATCTTATCTCTGTAACAATGGCTAAGATGGGTATCGACGTAACTTTTGTATCTCCTGATGCGACAGACGAGGAGCTTGATGCTGCTTTTCAGGACAACACAAGGGCAATGTTTGGTGAAACTATTGCAAATCCTGCTCTTACTGTTCTTGACATTGAAAAATTTGCGGCTGCTGCGCACAGACACGGCGTACCGCTAATCATTGACAACACTTTCCCTACTCCTGTAAACTGCAGACCTATTGAGTGGGGTGCTGATATTGTAACTCATTCAACTACAAAGTACATGGATGGTCACGGTGCCGCTGTAGGCGGTGCAATTGTTGACTCCGGAAACTTCGACTGGATGGCTCATGCTGACAAGTATCCCGGTCTGACTACTCCGGATGATTCTTACCACGGTGTTACATATGCTGAAAGATTCGGCAAGGAAGGTGCATTCATCACTAAGTGCACAGCTCAGATGATGAGAGATCTTGGTTGCATTCAGGCACCTCAGAATGCTTTCTACCTGAACCTTGGTCTGGAATCTCTACATGTAAGAATGCCTAGACACATTGAAAATGCTCAGGCTGTAGCTGAATTCCTGGAAGCTCATCCAAGTGTTGCCTCTGTAAGCTATCCGGGTCTTAAGAGTGACAAGTATTATGATCGCGCCGTTAAGTACTTCGGCGGTACCGGTGGCTGCGGAGTAGTATCCTTCGAATTAAAGGGTGGAAGAGAAGCAGCTGAAAAAGTTATGAAGAAGCTTAAGGTTTACGCTATCGAAACTCACGTTGCTGATGCAAGATCATGCTGCCTGAATCCTGCAACTTCTACTCACAGACAGATGACTGACGAGCAGCTTTCCGCTGCAGGTATTCCTGCAGGCCTGATTCGTATCTCTTGCGGTCTAGAAGACAAAGCAGACCTGATTGCAGACCTGAAGCAGGCGCTGGAAGACTAATTTCTCTGCTTTCCCTGCGACGTTGAGAATATCGCAACTTTGGATGAGGGTAGATTGCGGGAATGGCGCGCGAGTGGAGGGCAAACTGAATAGGATTAATGCGTAGGCGGAACTTGTTCCGCCTTGTTGTTTTTTTCGCTACGGGAATTTTGCCTGGGTCGATTATGGAGGGGCGGCTTGGTTCGAGGAGCGCGTGCTCGGCTCAGGCGCCATGTTTGCCTCTGAAATCACGTCCAACATGGCGCGCGGATTGGTCAGGCGCCATGATTGCCTCTGAAATCACGTCCAACATGGCGCGCGCTCGGGGTCAAGTGATAGGACACTAATCCACTTACATCTCTCAATTACATCTCGATGAGCTTTGATTGAAAGAGCTTG